>NZ_CP050296.1:3189427-3491784 GCF_014189455.1 Mesorhizobium huakuii | reverse complement strand
TCGACCCTGGAAAGGCCGCATAGAACAGCGGCCGGTCCCACAGCCTGATATCGACGATGATGGGCAGGTTTTCGGCGATCGCGCGCTTGCGAATCGCCGAACCGATCTTGAAGGCGACGGCCTCATCGAAGGCCGGGAAGACCAGCGTCTCTTCCTGTTTCCGGATCAGAGCGATGTCGTCAGCAACGGCCATGTCGTTCCCCTGTCAACTTCGCCGCACGCTTTGACCGATGGCTGCCGCCGGGTCAAGCAATGAACGCAGCTGGCGCTCTAAATCGCCATGTCGCTCTTGGCCGCCCGGCCCGCGACATAGACCTCGCGCACGGCGCGGTCGTCGCCCAGCGTCTGCAAGAGAAACAACTCCTGCGCCAGCGTCTGCACCGTTTCCATCCTGAGCCGCATCGCCGGCGTCGCCCTGGCGTCGAGCACGACAATGTCGGCATCGGTGTCCTGATCCAGCGTGCCGATCTTGTCGGCCACCGAGAGCGCCTCGGCATTGCCGCGCGTGATCTGCCAGAAGGACTGGAACGGGTTCAGCTTCTCGCCGTTCAGCGCGATCACCTTGTAGCCCTCGTCCATGGTGCGCAGCATGGAATAGTTCGTTCCGCCGCCGACATCGGTGGCGGCGGCTATGCGCAACGGCTTTTCCCGACGCCGGAAGCGCTGGTAGTCGAACAGGCCGGAACCGAGGAACAGGTTCGAGGTCGGGCAGAACACCGCCACCGAGCCGCTCTCCGAAAGCGCGTCCGCCTCACGCTCCGACAGATGGATGCAGTGGCCGAACAGGCTCTTTTTTCTCAGCAGCCCGTAATGTTCGTAGACATCCGTATAGTCGCGCGACCAGGGGTAAAGCTGTTGCGTGAAGGCGATCTCGGAGTGGTTTTCCGACAGATGCGTCTGCATATGCAGGCCGGGATGCTCGCGGCAGAGCGCGCCGGCCATCTCCATCTGCTCCGGCGAGGAGGTGATGGCGAAGCGGGGCGTGATGGCGTAGTGCTGGCGGCCCTTGCCGTGCCACTCCTTGATCAGCGCCTTGGTGTCGTCATAGCCGGATTGCGGCGTGTCGAGCACGCCTTCGGGCGCGTTGCGGTCCATCATCACCTTACCGGCGATGTTGAGCATGTTGCGGTCATGCGATTCGGCGAAAAAGGCTTCTGCGGAAGCCTTGTGCACCGAGCAGTAGGCGGTGACTGTTGTGGTTCCGTGCCGCACCATCTCGTCGAGGAACAGCCGCGCGATACGGCGGCCATGCTGCGCGTTGGCGAACTTCGTCTCTTCCGGGAAGGTGTAGGTGTTCAGCCAGTCGAGCAGTTCGGCGCCATAGGAGGCGATGACCTGCATTTGCGGGAAATGCACATGGGTATCGATGAGGCCCGGCAGCAAAAGGTGCGGCCGGTGATCGATTTTTTTGGCACCCTCACCGGCCTGTTTCTCGACATCGCGGTAGGCGCCCGATGCAACGATCTTGCCGTCGCGGATCAAAAGGCCGCCATCCTCCTCGTAGCGCCAGGCCGAATGGTCGTCGATGGTTTCGGGCCAGCGCACGAAGGACAGTGTGCGGCCGCGCAGAAGTGTCGAAGTCATGCTATTTCCCCGCGCCTTCGAACCAGGCCACCAGCAGCGCCCGTTCCTTGTCGGTGATTTGGCTGACATTGGCGGGCGGCATGGCGTGGCTGCGGCCGGCCTGCAGATAGATCTCGCGGGCGTGGTTGGCGATTGCCGCGTCACTGTCTAGCATCACACCCTTGGGCGCATGATAGATGCCCTCATAGACCGGCTCGGCCGCATGGCACATCGAGCAGCGGCCAAGCACGGTGTCGCGCACCGCCGGGAAATGGGCGGAGGCGATATAGATGTCCGCCGAGGCGGACGCCTTGGGCTCACCGGTCAGCACCTTTGGCACGGTCGACAGCCAGATGATGATGATGAACAGGACAAGCGCGCCGAGCCAGGTCCAGTGCGGGTTACCGGCACGCTTGTGAACGGTGTTGAAATAGTGCCGGATCAAGACGCCGATGATGAACACCAGCGAGGCGATGACCCAGTTGAACTCGGTGCCGAACGCCAGCGGATAGTGGTTCGACAGCATCAGGAACAGCACCGGCAGCGTCAGATAGTTGTTGTGGAGCGAGCGCTGCTTGGCGATCTTGCCGTATTTCGGGTCGGGCTTGCGGCCGGCGATGAGGTCGGCGACGACGATCTTCTGGTTGGGGATGATGACCATGAAGACATTGGCCGACATGATCGTGGCGGTGATGGCGCCCAGATGCAGGAAGGCGGCGCGACCGGTGAACAAATGCGTCAGCCCCCAGGCGATGAACACCAGCACGCAGTAAAGCACCAGCATCAGGCCTGTGTCGCTTTTGCCGAGCGGCGAGCGGCACAAGAGATCATAGACCACCCAGCCGACGCCGATCGTGGCCATGGACAAAAGGATGCCAACCGGCACCGACATTGGCAGCACATTGGGATCGATCAGGAACAGATCGGCGCCGGCATAGTAGACCACGCACAGCATGGCGAAGCCCGACAGCCAGGTGGCGTAGGATTCCCATTTGAACCAGGTCAGGTGCTCGGGCATCTCGGCCGGCGCCACCAGATATTTCTGGATGTGGTAGAAGCCGCCGCCATGCACCTGCCATTCCTCGCCGAAGGCGCCGACGGGCATGCCCGGACGCTGGCGCAGGCCGAGATCGAGCGCGACGAAATAGAAGGACGAGCCGATCCAGGCGATGCCGGTGATGACATGCAGCCACCGCACGGCGAAGCTCAGCCAGTCCCAGAAAATCGCGAAATCCATCATTGAAGTCGTCCCTGCCGATGACGCGACTTTACGGTGTCGCACGCAAACGGAAAGAGGCGAGGTGTACGATGACTTTCAAAAAAAATGGAAAATACTAGGCTGGCTATACGCAGCCGCATGAGAGCCACGAAATCCGCATGGCCTATCTCGACAACATCGCCGTCTTCGTCCGCGTCGTCGAACTCGGCAATCTGTCGGCGGCGGGCCGTGACATGCGCATTTCGCCAGCTGTCGCCTCCAACCGCATCAAGGAACTGGAGAAGCACCTGGGCGTGCGGCTGTTCAACCGCACGACGCGGCAGTTGATGCCGACCGAGCATGGCACGGTGTTTTACGCGGGCGCCAAGCAGGTGCTGGAGGCGATCACCGAAGCGGAAGCCGCGGTGTCGGCGCTGTCCGGCCAGCCGCGCGGCACCATACGCGTGACCGCACCGCTCGGCCTCGGTCGCCGGCTGGTGGCCTCGGGCATTCCCGACTTCCACGACAAATATCCCGATATCGAGGTGCGGCTGAGACTCTCGGACCACAATGTCGACATCATGAAGGAAGGCATCGACGTCGCCTTCAGGCTCGGCATCATCGAGGATTCCAGCCTCAGGATGCGCGGCATCATGGAATGCGAGCGCGTGCTGGTGGCGGCGCCGAAATATCTGGAGGCACGCGGCGAACCGGCCGAGCCGCAGGAGCTGATCGGCAAGAAACACGACTGCCTGATGCTGCGCTATTCCGGCGCGCGCGAATATGTCTGGACGCTGCAGACCCCCACAGGGCCGCAGAAATTCGAGGTGCACGGGCCCTACGACACCGACGACGGCGACGTGCTGACCGGCTGGGCACTGTCGGGGCGCGGTATCATCAACAAGCCGCGCTTCGAGGTCGAACCCTTCATCCGCGACCGGCGGCTGCAAGTGATCCTGGCCAACACGCCGCCGACACCAGTGCAGTTCGCCGCTGTCTATCCGCACAAGAAGCTGCAGGACCCCAAGGTGCGGCTTTTGCTCGACTTCATGGCCGAGCGCTGCCAGCGGCTGATCAAGGATATTCTGGCCGGTAAGTAGGGCCGGGCAGCAACCGGGGCTGGCCGGCAAGTGCCGGCCTTCTGGTCCATTCGCCGGGCTTGCCTTGCGCAGCGGCGAACTTAGGTTGGTGCCATGCATCTCGCCATTTCGCTCGACATCGCTGCCGCCACCGGAGAGGCCGTGCTGGATTTCAGCCGGATCAGCAAATTCGTGCGACAGGCAGAAGCGGCTGGCGTCGACATGGTCGCGATTTCCGACACCGCGGACGGGCTGTCGAGCAGCCCGTTCGAGGCCACGACGCTGCTGGCCGCCCTGGCGACAGTGACGAACAGGATTGGGCTGGTCGCCACAGCCTCGACCATTGCCCATCAGCCCTACAATCTGGCGCGCCGTTTTGCTTCGCTCGACATCATCAGCCATGGCCGTGCCGGCTGGAATGCGATGATGGCGCAAAGCCCGCGCGAGGCGGCCAATTTCAGCCGGCCGGAAGGGTTTTCCGATACCGACTTTCGCCGCCGCAGCGAGGAATATATCGGCATCGTTCAAGGCCTGTGGCAGGGCTGGGATGCGGATGCGTTGCTGTTCGACAAGAGCGGCGGCCGATTCCATGCCCCAGAAAAGATGCATCTGCTCGACCACAAGGGCGAGTTCTTCTCCGTACGCGGGCCATTGAACGTCGCGCGCTCGCCGCAGGATACGCCGGTGCTGGTGCTGTCTGGCCTGTCGGAAGCCGATTTCGACATTGCCGTCCGCACCGCCGATGTCATTTTGTTGGAGAGCGGATCGGTCGAGAGCGCGAAAGCACGCTTTGATGATCTGAAGCGCCGCGCCACGGCGGCTGGGCGCGATCCGGACGCTGTGAAGGTGCTGACGAATATCTCGCTCACCGCCGAAGACAAGCCGGCCGCCACCGCAGACAGGCTGGAAACCCAATTCCGGGCGAGAAGCTGCGACGGGTTCAACATAGAGCTGCCGGCGCAGCGTTCGGCGATCGACGATTTCGCCGATCGCATTCTGCCCGAGTTGGGACAGCGTGGCCTGGTTCGAGAGAGCTATCGCGGCACGACGTTGCGCTCGCATCTCGGACTTGCCGGCGGAGGTGACCAATGACCGCGCGGATGAAGCTCGGCGCCTTCCTGTGGGCGACGGGCCATCACATCGCCGCCTGGCGCCACCCCAAGGCGCATGTGAACGCCGGCATCGATATCGACCATTACATCCAGTTGGCGCGCACGGCGGAAGCGGCGAAGTTCGACATGATCTTCTGCGAGGATGCCGCCGGCCTGCGCGAGGCCAATGTCGGCATCGCCAGCCAGACGTCGCGCTCGATCGGCTTCGAGCCGATCAGCCTGCTGTCGGCGCTGGCGGTCCAGACCAGCCATATCGGCCTCGTTTCGACAGCGTCGACAAGCTACAACGAGCCTTATGGCTTGGCGCGGACTTTTCTGTCGCTCGACCATCTGAGCGGCGGCCGGGCCGGCTGGAACCTGGTGACCTCGGCCAGCCCCATCGAAGCCGCCAATTTCGGCTCGACCGGCCTCAAGCCGCATGCCGACCGCTACGAGCGGGCGCGCGAATTCGCCGAAGTGGTCACCCGGCTTTGGCAGGGCAAGGCTCCTGGCCATGACGGCCAAAGCTTTTCGGTGCACGACCCGCTCGACCTGCCGCGTTCGCCGCAGGGCGCGCCGGTCATGGTCCAGGCCGGCGCTTCGGATGTCGGCCGCGACCTCGCCGCCCGCACCGCCGATGTGGTGTTCACGGCGGCGCAAACGTTCGAGGAAGCGAAGGCCTTTTACGACGACCTCAAGGGGCGCATGGCCGCCTATGGTCGTGAGCCTGACGACATCAAGATCATGCCGGGCGTTTCACCCGTGGTGGCGGAAACCGAGGCCGAAGCCAGGGAGAAACATGAGGAGTTGCAGGCGCTGATCCCCGACGATGTCGGTGTGGCGCTGCTGTCCAGCTATCTCAGCATCTCCGATCTCGGACGCTATCCGATCGACGGGCCACTGCCCGAACTGCCGGAGAGCGAGGGGATGAAAAGCCGGCAGGCGCTGGTCGTCGAGCAATCGCGCCGCGACGGCCTCTCCATCCGCCAGCTTGCCCGCCACTTCGCCGGGGCGCGCGGCCATTGGCGCATTGTCGGCACGGCGGCGCAGGTCGCCGACGAGTTGCAGGCACGGTTCGAAGGCGGGGCGGCCGACGGCTTCAACGTCATGCCGTCCTATCTCCCCGGCGAGCTTGATGCCTTTGCCACGCTTGTCGTGCCGGAACTGCAGCGGCGCGGCCTGTTTCGCCGGGACTATGAGGGCCGCACACTGCGCGACCATCTGGGCTTGAAACGGCCGGCCTGAGGCCGGCAGCTTCTATGCTTCGTCCATCATCCGGGCGGTGCCTGAAACCCTGATCGAGCTGCCGGTCTCGGCCGGAATATCGGCATGCAGGCGCGAGCGCATGCCCATGTCCTCGCCTTGCACGACATCGATCGCGCCGCCATGCGGCCAGCCGATGTCTCTGAGATAACCGGCAAAGGCAGCCGTCGAGGCGCCCGTCGCCGGATCCTCATAGACGCCGCCCGAGGCAAAGGGGTTGCGCGTGTGGAAGAGCCGTGGCGTTTCGGCATGGGCCAGCAGGATCGTCACCAGCCCTTCGCGCCGCATAAGGGACTGCCCGGCTTTAAGCTCGTAGCGCATGGCAGCCAGTGCCTCGCGCGACTTCAGGGCGAGCACAAGATGGTCGGCGCCGCCATGAATCAGCGCGGGCGGAATGGCAGGATCGAGATCGGTCGCGGCATAGTCGAACAGCGCCAGCGCCTCGGCAATCAACTCAGGCGGCGCCGGCTTGCTGCGTGTCGGCGGCGATTGCAAGGCGGCGGCAACGTTGGCGCCATCACGGAACCCTTCTACGGTGATGCTGGCCTGATTGAGTTTCAGCGGGAAAATCCCGTCGCCAAATCGCCGGACAAGGGCAGCCCCCAAGGCGATCGTCGCGTGCCCACAGAAGGGAACCTCGGTTTCCGGCGAGAAATAGCGGACCCGCCAGCTGTCTCCATCCGGTGCGGCAAAGGCCGTCTCCGAGAAGCCCACCTCCGCCGCCAGGCGCTGCATCTCGGCCGAATCGGGCAAGACATCGCCGATCAGGACGCCGGCAGGATTGCCGCCGGTGTTGCCATCCGAAAAGGCCGCGATTTTCAGAACGTCCATGTATCCACACCTCATGCCGCGATGCCGGTGGATACCGCAAATGCATGGTTAGGGCGATTGAAATGGACGAGCGGGCGGGCAGCCTTGGCTAGTCAGCCATGACCTTGTGCTGCCGGACCTGATGGTCGGCATTTGACGCCGCATTGTGAACGACCAGCGCCGTCACGATCTCGGCTGCGGCAAGTACGGCGATCACCTGTGGGCGCTTGTCCTTGACGGCATCGCCACCGATGGGCGAGACGAGGCGGGCAAATTCCGCTTCCTTGCCGTCCCCTGACTTCAGGAACCAGTTCTTGAACGTCGCTTTCTTGGTCTTCGAGCCGATCATGCCGACATAGGCTGCGTCGTCGCGCTTCAGCGCTTCGGCGACGATCAGGAAATCCAGCGCATGGTCATGGGTGAGGATGGCGAAGGCTGTGCCGGCGGGCGCGTTTCGAACCTCGGCCTCGGGCATAGGCGTCAGCCGCGTCTCGACGGTTTCCGGCATGCCTTCCAGCGCCTCGGCCCGCGTCTCGATGACGATGCCGTGCACCGGCAGAAGCGCGATTGTTGCGGCCAGCGCCTGGCCGACATGGCCGCCACCGAAGATATAGACATGCGGCAGGTGCGCTTCCTCAGCCTCCGCGGTCGTAACCAGTTCGGCAGCAAGCGCGGCATCGACAAGCCGGATCAAGACTTCGACGCGCCCGCCACAGCATTGGCCGATCTCCGGCCCGAGCGGCACGTCGAGCGTGGCGCAGACTTCATCGACCTCGATGCGGGCCTCTTCACCCTCCCCCTTGTGGGGAGGGTCGGACACTAGGATCTGCCTGGCCTTGTCGATCGCCATATATTCGAGCTGGCCGCCGCCGATGGTACCGAAAATCGCCTCCCGTGAGACGAGCATGAAGGCGCCCTTCTCACGCGGCGTCGAGCCTTTGGTGCCGGCGACTTCGACCAGGGCAACCCGGCCGGCGCTGGCAAGAAAGGCTTTCAGGCCTTGCACTTTCGAGTTCATATCTCGTATTCCCTATTGGGAAATATAGGCTTTTTCGGCCTGGATTGCACGTTTTGCGCGTTTCAGGCGCCTGCCTTGACCTCTTTCTTCAGCCGCTCGATCGCCATCAGCACGCGTTCCGGCGTTGCCGGCGCATCGAGGCGCGGGCAGATCTTATGATCGGCGACGCTGGCCACCGCATCAGACAGCGCATGCAGCACGGACATGCCGTGCGGTAGCGGCGGCTCGCCGACCGCCTTGGAACGATGAATGGTCGGCTCATAGGCTTGCGACCAGTCGGTCAGCGCCACGTTGAAGATTTTTGGGCGGTCTGACGCCAGCGGGATCTTGTAGGTCGAGGGCGCATGCGTGCGCAGCCGGCCCTTGTCGTCCCACCACAGTTCCTCCGTCGTCAGCCAGCCCATGCCCTGGATGAAGCCACCCTCGACCTGGCCGATGTCGATCGCCCGATTCAGCGAACGGCCGCAATCATGCAGGATGTCGGCGCGCTCGACGACATATTCGCCGGTCAATGTGTCGACGGACACTTCCGAACAGGCCGCGCCATAGGCGTAGTAGTAGAAGGCGTGGCCTTGGCCCTTGCTGCGGTCCCAATGGATTTTCGGCGTCTTGTAGAAGCCGGCGGCCGAGAGCTGGACGCGCGCGATGTAGGCCTGCTTGACCAGATCGTTGAAGCTGACCTCCTGGTTGCCGACGCGGACGCGATTGGGCAGGAACACCACCTGATCGACCGGAACCTGATACTTTTCGGCGGCGAAATCGGTCAGCCGCTTGCGGATCTGGCGCGCGGCGTTCTGCGCCGCCATGCCGTTGAGGTCAGCGCCGGAGGATGCCGCCGTCGGTGCCGTGTTCGGCACCTTGGCGGTGGTGGTGGCGGTGATCTTCACCCGCTCGAGGTCGATCTGGAATTCTTCCGCCACGACCTGCGCCACCTTGAGATGCAGGCCCTGGCCCATTTCAGTGCCGCCATGGTTCATGTGCACCGAACCGTCGGCATAGACATGCACCAGCGCGCCGGCCTGGTTGGACTCGGTCTTGGTAAAGGAGATGCCGAACTTGACCGGCGTCAGCGCCAGGCCGCGCTTGATGAAACGGCTGTTGGCGTTGAAGGCCGATATTTCCCGCCGCCGCCGCGCATAATTGGCGCTTTCCTCGAGCTCGGCGACGATGCGCTGGATGATGTTGTCCTCGACCTTCTGGTGGTAGGGCGTGACGCAGCGCGAGCCGATCGCCTCCATCGGGTCATAAAAATTCAGCTTGCGGATTGCGAGCGGATCCTTGCCGACAGCGAAGGCGACCTCGTCGATGACGCGCTCGGCGCCGATCATGCCTTGCGGGCCGCCGAAGCCGCGGAAGGCGGTGTTGGAGACGGTGTTGGTGTAGAGCGGCGCCGACTTGGCGTGGACATTCGGATAGAAATAGGCGTTGTCGCAATGGAACAGCGCGCGGTCGCCGACCGGACCTGACAGGTCGGCGGAGAAGCCGGCATTCAGTGCGAACATGAAGTCGACGCCGAGGATGTTGCCATCATCGTCGAAGCCGACCTCATAGTCGATGGCGAAGTCGTGCCGCTTGCCGGTGGCGGTCATATCCTCGTCGCGGTCGAGCCTGACCTTCACGGCCCGTTTGTGCTTCTTCGCCGCGATCGCTGCGATTGCCGCGCACTGGTTGGCCTGTGTTTCCTTGCCGCCGAAGCCGCCGCCCATGCGGCGGACTTCAACGGTCACCGCATGGCTGGGCACGCCAAGCACATGGGAGACAAGGTGCTGGGTCTCGCTCGGTCCCTGGGTCGAGCAATAGACCGTGACCTCGTCGTCTTCGCCCGGCACCGCCAACGACACCTGTCCTTCGAGGTAGAAGTGGTCCTGTCCACCAAGCTTCATGCGCCCCTTCACCCGACGGGGCGCCGCGGCGATAGCGGCAGCCGCGTCGCCACGGCGCAAGGTCAACGGGGTGGTAACCAGCCTGTCCTTGATCGGGTCCAGCGGCCAGATGCCGAGGATGGCGGGAATTTCGTCATACTCGATCTTGGCCAGGCGCGCGGCACGGCGCGCCGCGTCCCTTGTTTCGGCGACGACCGCGAAGATCGGCTGGCCGAAGAACTGCACCTTGCCTTCGGCGAACACCGGGTCGTCATGCATATTGCTGGGCGAGACATCGTTTTCGCCCGGCACGTCGGCATAGGTCAGCACATCGACCACGCCGGGTGCTGTCCGCACCGCCGAGAGATCGACGCTCTTCAGCGTACCATGTGCGACTTTGGATAGGCCTAGGCCGACATGCAGCGTGCCGGTCGGTTCCGGCATGTCGTCGATATAGATGGCGGTGCCGCTGACGTGCTTGTGGGCGGAATCATGCCGCTGATCCGTGGCGACACCGCCGGCGATCTTCTCGGCCTTGAGATTTGATGTGGCGTGCTTGTTCATCATGCCGCCTCGTTGCGGGACACCTGGAAGGGTGCCCTGGTGCCGGTGGTTTCGACAAAGAAGCGCAACAACAGGTTTTTCGCCGACAGAGCCCGGTATTCTGCCGACGCCCGCATGTCGGTGAGCGGGGTGAAATCCCTGCCGTATTCGGCCATCGCCGTCTCGACCGTCTCCTCGGTCCAGGGTTTGCCGAGCAGGGCCTTTTCGACAAGAGACGCCCGCTTCGGCGTCGCCGCCATGCCGCCATAGGCGATGCGCACATCGGCGACCGTGCCGTCCTTCGCCAGCGTCAGGAAGAAGGCACCGAGGGCGGCGGTGATGTCCTCGTCGCGGCGCTTGGTGATCTTGTATACCGCAAATTTTTCTCCCTTGGCCGGCATGGGCACATGTACGGCCTCGACGAATTCGCCCGGCTGCAGGTCCTGCTTGCCATAGGCGATGAAGAAGGTTTCCAGCGGGATCGTGCGCCGCTTCTTGCCCCTGCGCAGCGTCAGCCGCGCGCCGAGCGCGATCAGGGGCGGCGGCGTGTCGCCGATCGGCGAGCCGTTGGCGATGTTGCCGCCGATGGTGCCCATGTTGCGCACCTGTTCGCCGCCGATACGGTCGAACAACGGTCCAAGCGCCGGGATGCGTTTCGACAGCGTCGAGAAGGCTTCGGTGTAGGTGACGCCGGCGCCGATCGAGATGACGCCTTTGTCTTCGGCGACGGTGCACAGCCCGCCGAGACTACCGATGAAGATCGCCGGCGTGATGTCGCGCATATGCTTGGTCACCCACAGGCCGACATCGGTCGAGCCGGCAACGATGGTGGCGCCGGGCTCCTTGTCCAGTATGGCGGCGAAATCGTCGACATTGGCCGGCACGATGAGCCGCGCCTTGCCAGCGCCGATCTCGACCCGCGCGCCGTCCCGCATGGCCTCCAGCCTCGCCGTGATCGCCTTGCGCTCCACGGCCAGCGGGTCCTTCGCCGCCTTGCCGTAGCTGGAGATAGCGTGCGCGGCGCGCATGATCGCCTCGTAACCGGTGCAGCGGCAGAGATTGCCTTGCAAGGCCTTTTCGATCGCCGCGTTCGATGGGTCCGGCGACTTCATCCACAGGCCATAGAGCGACATGACGAAGCCCGGCGTGCAGAAGCCGCATTGCGAGCCATGGAAATCGACCATCGCCTGCTGGACGGGATGCAACTGGCCGGGCTGGCCACGCAAATGTTCTACGGTCACGACATGCGTGCCGTCGAGCGAGCCGAGGAAGCGGATGCAGGCATTGACACTGTCATAGACCAGGCCGCCGGCAGAGAGCTTGCCGACCAGCACGGTGCAGGCGCCGCAATCGCCCTCGGCGCAGCCTTCCTTGGTGCCGCGCAGCGAACGGTCGAGCCGCAGCCAGTCGAGCAGGGTCGCGTCTGGGGCCACCGAGGACAGCGCGACATCCCTGCCATTCAGGATGAAGCGGATCTCGTTGCGGATCGTGACCTTTGCCATGCCTCAGCTCCCCCTGTAGGTCGAATAGCCATAGGGCGAGATCAGCAATGGTACATGATAGTGCACCGCCTCGGCCATACCGAAACGGATCGGCACGCTGTCAAGGAAAGCCGGCTCGGGCAGTTTTGTGCCCTGGCCGCGCAGATAGTCGCCGGCCGAGAACACCAGCTCATATTCGCCGGTACGGAATTCGCTACCTGCCAGCAGTGGTGCGTCGCAGCGGCCGTCGGCATTGGTTGCGACCGTCTTCAGAAGCGTGCGTGCGGCGCCGTCGAGATGATAAAGCGCGATCGACAAACCGGCCGCCGGCTTGCCGGTCGCCGTGTCCAGCACGTGGGTCGTCAGGCGCCCGCCATCGGCTTTCGACGTTTCTGCCATTGGCCGCCTCCCATCCAGGTACATCAGAACAATAGTGATGAATTGTGCGCCAATTAAAGGCGATGCATAAGTCCCGGTCGAGCGGAGTGCGACAAAAACACTTTCAAAAATTTCGGGGGAATGCGAGAAGCACCCTTTCGATATCCTGATCATGGTTCGGGCGACGCCCGGCGGGAGAGACGATGCGTTACATCAGAGACATGCGCGGCTATGGAGCCAATCCGCCTGATCCGAAATGGCCTGGCGGTGCGCATGTCGCCGTGCAGTTCGTCGTCAATTACGAAGAGGGCGGCGAGAATTGCGTGCTCCACGGCGACAAGGCTTCTGAAGCCTTCCTGTCGGAGATCGTCGGCGCGGCACCCTGGGTGGGGCAGCGCCACTGGAACATGGAATCGATCTACGAATATGGCGCGCGGGCCGGCTTCTGGCGCTTGCTTCGCCTGTTCAGCGAGTCGCATGTGCCGGTGACCTGCTACGGCGTCGCCACAGCACTCGCCCGTTCACCCGACCAGGTCACGGCCATGCAGGACGCCGGCTGGGAGATCGCCTCGCACGGGTTGCGGTGGATCGACTATCGCGACCACAGCGCCGAGGATGAGCGCAGTGACCTCGAAGCGGCGATCAAACTGCATTACGAGGTGACCGGCCAGCGCCCGACCGGCTGGTATACGGGCCGCACCTCGGTCAACACGGTGCGGCTGGTGGCTGAAGAAGGCGGCTTCGACTACGTCTCCGACACCTATGACGACGAACTGCCCTACTGGTTCGAGCATGCCGGCGGCACGCAGCTCATCATCCCCTATACGCTCGACGCCAACGACATGCGCTTCGCCACGCCGCAGGGCTTCAATTCGGGCGACCAGTTCTTCGCCTATCTGAAAGACAGTTTCGACACGCTCTATGCCGAGGGTCAGGCCGGGCGGCCGCGCATGATGAATATCGGCCTGCATTGCCGCCTCGTCGGGCGGCCAGGCCGGGTGGCGGCGCTGAAGCGCTTCGTCGACTATGTCAAATCGCGCGACAAGGTCTGGCTGGCGCGGCGCATCGACATCGCCAAACACTGGCATGAGAACCATCCCTACAAGCCCGCGGCGCTGCGCCCCTCGAAGATGGAATTCGAAACCTTCGTCCACACGTTCGGCGGCGTGTTCGAGCATTCGCCTTGGATTGCAGAGCGCGCCTACGAACTGGAGCTCGGACCGGCGCACGACACGGCCGGCGGCCTGCACAATGCGCTCTGCCGCATCTTCCGTTCCGCCAGCGAGACCGAGCGGCTCGGCGTGCTCAACGCTCATCCCGACCTTGCCGGCAAGCTGGCCAAGGCCAAGCGGCTGACGGCGGAGTCTACGCGGGAACAAGCCTCGGCCGGCCTCGACGCGCTGACCGACAAGGAGCGCGAACTGTTCTCCAAGCTCAACGCCGCCTACGTCACCACTTTCGGCTTCCCCTTCATCATCGCGGTGAAGGGCAAGACCAAGGAGGAAATCCTGGCGGAATTCGAGGCGCGCATTGGCAACAGCCGCGGCGTCGAATTCGAAACCGCCTGCAAACAGGTCGAGCGCATCGCGCTGCTCCGCCTCAGAGATATGCTACCGCAATAGGTTTGAACCCATGGATACGATCAGGATGCCAGAGCGCACCTACTACGCACCGCATGGCGGCCATCCCGGCCAATCTGAATTGCTGACAGGCCGTGCCGTCTTCACCGAGGCCTACGCCGTCATCCCCAAAGGCGTGATGCAGGACATCGTCACCAGCGCCTTGCCGTTCTGGGACAAGACCCGCGTCTGGATCCTGTCGCGGCCGCTGTCCGGCTTCGCCGAGACGTTTTCGCAATACATTGTCGAGGTCGCGCCCGGCGGCGGCAGCGACCGGCCGGAACCCGATGCCGGCGCCGAGGGCGCCCTGTTCGTGGTCGAAGGCGAACTGACGATTCTGCTCGCCGGCAAGAAGCATGTTTTGCGGCCGGGAGGCTTTGCCTTCCTGCCGCCGGCCAGCGGCTGGACGGTTCGCAACGAAAGCAAGGCGGCAGTCCGCTTCCATTGGATTCGCAAGGCCTACGAGGTGGTCGACGGTCTCGACACGCCGGAGGCCTTTTTCACCAATGAACAGGATATCGCGCCGACGCCGATGCCCGGCACAGAGGGTCGCTGGGCGACGACACGCTTCGTCGATCCCGCCGATTTGCGCCACGACATGCACATGACCATCGTCACGCTCGAGCCCGGCGCTGTCATTCCCTTCGCCGAGACGCATGTCATGGAACACGGGCTCTACGTGCTGGAAGGCAAGGCGGTGTACCGCCTCAACCAGGACTGGGTCGAGGTCGAAGCCGGGGACTATATGTGGCTGCGCGCCTTCTGCCCGCAGGCCTGCTATGCCGGCGGCCCCGGCAAATTCCGCTACCTGCTCTACAAGGACGTCAACCGGCACGCCAAGCTCGGCGGGGCGGGCATTGGCAGTCGCGCGCGGTGACCCGCATCGTTGCGCGGCCGCTGACCCGCGAGGCCTTTGCCCCCTTCGGCGATGTCATCGACATGGGCGGCGACAACCACTACCCGATCAATGGCGGCAAGGCCGAACGCTACCACGATCTCGCCACCGCCGAGGCGGCGGGACTGAACGCCCGCGTGCTGATCTCGATGGTGCGCGGCACGCCTTATGAGATGCCGTTGAAGCTGATCATGGTCGAGCGTCACCCCCTCGGCAGCCAGGCTTTCATCCCGTTGTCGCCGTGCCCGTTCCTGGTCGTCGTGTGCCATGACGGCAAGGAGGGGCCGGGCGAGCCGCACGCCTTCATCACCGCGCCCGGACAAGGCATCAACTATTCGCGCAATCTCTGGCATGGCGTGCTGACGCCGCTCGGCGAGCCCCAGGATTTCCTGATCGTCGACCGCGGCGGCGACGGCTCGAACCTCGAAGAGTTCCATTTCTCGCACGCCTACGAGATCCACCTTCCCTGAAGGGTTCCCTTTTCCAATGACCGACATTTCGCTGATCGACCGCCTGCTCGACGTCATCGAGCACGACATCGTGCCGAAGACGGCTGACGGCGTTGCCCACGGCAACAAGCTGTTCGGCGCAGCGATCCTGCGCAAGGACGACCGCTCGCTGGTTCTGGCCGAAACCAACAACGAGATCGAAAACCCGCTCTGGCATGGCGAGGTGCATTGCCTGAAGCGGTTTTACGAGATGCCGAAAGCCGAGCGCGTCGACACCAAGGACGCGCTGTTCATAGCCACGCACGAGCCCTGCTCGCTCTGCCTTTCGGCGATCACCTGGACCGGCTTCGACAATTTCTACTACCTCTTCAGCCACGAGGATTCGCGCGACAGTTTTGCCATCCCGCACGACCTGAAAATCCTGAAAGAGGTCTTCACCCTCGACCCCGGCGGCTACAATGCCGAGAACGCCTATTGGAAGAGCTTTTCCATCCGCAGGCTGGTGCGGGCGCTGCCCGAGGCCGAGCGCGAACGGCTGGAGACGCGCATCGGCAAGATCTCGGCACGCTACGATGAACTGTCCGGCGCCTACCAGGCGAGCAAAAGCGAAAACGACATCCCGCTAGACTAGCCTTCAGCCCCTAGGATCAGCCGTCTTGAATTGCCACCTTTATGGTGGCATATTGCAGTCTGGAGAAACGCAGGCCCACCTACGATCTTGACGCGATCAAGACGGCGTTGGGGTCCGTGGACACGCTGGCAATCACAACATCCGCGCTGCGAGACGCTCTCGGTCTTGGTTTCGATCGCGCCGGCATTGTCGAGGTGATCGGCGACATGACACGCAAGATGTTCGTGAAGTCGATGACGACTTTCGCGGATCATCGGGTTTGGCAGGACGTCTACCATGTGCCGGCGCGTGACCTGCTCCTCTATGTGAAATTCCAGGCGGATGTCGTGACCGAGTTCACGGTCATGTCGTTCAAGGAGAAATGACCATGGCGACAAGGGATGAAAGTAGGACGATGATTTCCCCCGAAACCGGAGAAACCCTGACGCGTCAGGTGCGTCCATTCACTGTGACCTATAAGGGCGAGAGCATAATTGTCGACCTTCCGGGTTATTATCCGGCCACCGGGAACGAGGGGGTGCATGTTGGGGACGACATGATTGCTGTCGAAGCGGCTCTTCGCGCCCTCAAGGAAAAGATCGACGGCGTTCCCGCTCCGGCAACCATCCGCCGTATGCGCACAAAGCTCAAACTGTCACAGCGCGAGGCAGGATCCCTGTTCAAAGTCGGCGAAAATGCTTTCGACAAATATGAACGAGGCCTGATCGAGCCAAGCGGCCCGACCATCCAACTGATGACGTTGCTGGAAAAACATCCCGAACTGCTGGACGAATTGCGGTAGCGGCACAGGTCGCATAATTCGCTACGCCAGTCGCGAATGGCGATTGAAAGTTGCGGCGACGCGGGGCGTTATGCGCACCCATGAAAACCATCACTGAATTTCCCCGCAAGGTCGTCGAATTCCCCGATATGGGCATCGTCATGCCGGATGGCTGCCGGCTGTCGGCGCGGGTGTGGATGCCGGAGGATGCCGGCGACGATCCGGTGCCTGTGATCCTCGAGCACTTGCCCTACCGCAAGCGCGACGGCACCATTTTTCGCGATCAGCTGACGCATCCCTATTTTGCCGGGCACGGTTATGCCTCGATCCGCGTCGACATGCGCGGCAATGGCGATTCCGAAGGGCTGATGGACGACGAATATTCCGAGCAGGAATTGCAGGACGCCTGCGACGTCATCGCCTGGGCGGCCAGCCAACCCTGGTGCAATGGCAATGTTGGCATGATGGGCATTTCCTGGGGCGGCTTCAACTGCCTGCAGGTCGCGGCCAAGCAGCCGCCGGCGCTGAAGGCCGTGATCAGCCTGTGCTCGACCGTCGACCGCTACGCCGACGACATCCACTACAAGGGCGGCTGCCTGCTGATCGAGAATTTCGGCTGGGCATCGACGATGCTGTCCTACTCGTCGCGGCCGCCGGACCCGCTGATTGCCGGCGACAACCGCTGGCGCGATCTGTGGCTGACGCGGCTGGAGAACCAGGCTTTCCTGGCGCCGCTGTGGCTGAAGCACCAGCATCGCGACGCCTATTGGAAGCGTGGCTCGATCTGCGAGGATTTTTCCGCCGTCAAGGCGGCCGTGCTGTCGATCGGCGGCTGGCATGACGGCTACCGCAACACGATCTCGCACCTCGTCACCAACATCGAGGCGCCGGTCAAGGGCATCGTCGGCCCCTGGATCCACAAATATCCGCATTATGCCGGACCCCAGCCGGCCATTGGCTTCCTGCAGGAAGCTCTGCGCTGGTGGGACCGCTGGCTGAAGGATGCCAAGACCGGCGTCGAGAACGATCCCGCTTACCGCGCCTATGTGATGGACAGCGTGCGCCCGGCCCGCTGGCATCCGGAGCGACCCGGTCGCTGGGTGGCGGAGCAACAATGGCCGTCGCCGGCCATCAAGACGCAAACGGTCGAACTGATCTCCGCAGGCAGCAGGCCGGCCATTGTCGCCTCGCCCCAGAATTGTGGCCTCGCCGGTGGCGAATATTTCCCGTTCACCTTCGGCCCGGAACTGCCGGGCGACCAGCGTCCCGACGATGCGCTGTCGGTGTGTTTCGACCAGCCGGAACTCGCCGAGGCCATCGACATTGTCGGTGCGCCGGAAGTTCAGGTCACGCTCTCGTCCGATCGCCCGCAGGCCAACATCGCGGTGCGGCTCTGCGACGTGCATCCCGACGGCGCTTCGGAACTGATCTCCTACGGCGTGCTCAACCTGACGCACCGCGACTCGCATGAATTCCCGCAGGCGCTGGTGCCGGGCGAGACCGTGTCGGCGCGCGTCGTGCTCGATCAATGCGCCTACCGCGTGCCGGCCGGCCACCGCCTGCGCGTCGCCGTGTCGAACGCCTATTGGCCAATGATCTGGCCCTCGCCGGAGCCGGTGCGGCTGACCTTGTCGGCTGCGACACTGGCCTTGCCGCTACGGCCGCTTGCAAAAGGCAACGAAGCGACGTTCGCCGAGCCGGAAGGGGCTGCGCCCTGGGCCACCGAGACGGTTCGGCCCGCCAATTCCGAACGCCATGTCGATCGCGATGAAAAGACTGGAATCGTCACGCTTTCCATAGCGGATGATTTTGGCGCGGTGCGCGATCTCGACCACGGCCTGGTCAATGGCAGCATCGCCCGCGAGACCTGGACGATCCACCCTGACAATCCATTGTCAGCCACGGGAAAAACCCATTGGACACAGACACTGTCGCGAAATGGATGGTCGGTGCGTACCGAGACATGGGCCGAGATGCGATCGGACGAACAAAACTTCATCGTCAGCGCCAGAATCGAGGCTTATGAGGGCGAAAAAATTGTCTTCGAACGCAATTTCGAGGAAAAGATTCCGCGCGCGCTTGTTTGAGTGCTGACGCCGTTGGTCCAAATGCGACGTACGATTTACGCCACGGCATGTCGCATTCGGTCTTGCTTACCGCTTTCCCTTACGGTCATTATTCCCCTCACAAGAAGCAAGAAAATCGACCGCAGAGTCGAACCAACAGAGTGAGGAACTCAAAATGTCAAACGAACTGGAATTCCTTAGCCGGCATGTTGCAGCCGGCAAGCTGAGCCGTCGTGATTTTCTCGGTCGGGCGGCAGCGCTCGGCATCGCCGCGCCCTTCGCCAACTCGCTGCTTTCAAGCGCGGCGCGGGCGGCAGGACCGGTCAAGGGCGGCACGCTGAAGGCCGGCCTGGTCGGCGGTGAATCCACCAACAGCCTCGATCCGGCGCTGATGATGACGCAGGTGCCGTTCGCCTTCGGCAAGTGCTGGGGCGAAATGATCGTCGAGCTGTCGCCGGACGGCAAGCTCGAGAACCGTATCGCCGAGGAGATCGGCTCCTCGGACGATGCGAAGACCTGGACCCTGAAAATCCGCGACGGGGTCGAATTCCACAACGGCAAGACCGTGACTGCCGAGGACGTGGCCGCCACGCTTGAGCGTCATTCGGACGAGAAGTCGAAATCCGGCGCGCTCGGCTACATGAAGGGCATCGCGACCATCAAGGCCAGCGGCAAGGAAGTGGTGCTGACGCTGAAGGAGGCCAATGCCGACCTTCCCTACCTGCTCAGCGACTATCACCTGATCGTCCAGCCGAATGGCGGCAAGGACAAGCCCGATGCCGGCATTTCGGCCGGCCCGTACGTGGTCAAGACCAACGAGCCCGGCGTACGCCATGGCGGCGAGCGTTTCGCCAACTACTGGCAGGGCGACAAGATGGGCCATGCCGACCAGATCGAAGTCATCGTCATCAACGACGCCACGGCGCGCACGGCGGCCCTGCAGGGCGGCCAGGTCAACATGATCAACCGCGTCGAGCCAAAGATCGTCGACCTGATCAAGCGCGTGCCGGGCGTCACCATCCGCAACCATGCGGGTCCGGGCCACTATGTCTTCATCATGCATTGCAACACAGCACCCTTCGACAACAACGACCTGCGCATGGCGCTGAAGCTCGCGATCGACCGCGAGGAGATGCTGACCAAGGTGCTGCGCGGCTATGGCTCGCTCGGCAACGACTTCCCGATCAACTCGTCCTATCCGCTGTTCACCGAGATCGAGCAGCGCAAGTACGATCCCGACAAGGCCAAGTTCCACTACAAGAAGTCCGGCCATGACGGCACCGTGCTGCTCAGGACCTCCGACGTCGCCTTCCCCGGCGCGGTCGATGCCTCACAGCTCTTCCAGCAGAGCGCGGCCAAGGCCGGTATCAAGATCGAGCTCAAGCGCGAGCCCGGCGACGGCTACTGGAACGAGGTCTGGAACAAGCAGCCCTTCTGCGCTTCCTATTGGGGTGGCCGCTCGACGCAGGACCAGATGTACTCGACAGCCTATCTGTCGACCGCCGACTGGAACGACACGCGTTTCAAGCGCCCGGACTTCGATAAGATGGTGCTGGCAGCGCGCGCCGAACTCGACGAGGCCAAGCGCAAGCAGATGTACCACGACATGGCCGTCATGGTGCGCGACGAAGGCGGCCTGATCCTGCCAATGTTCAACCAGTTCATCGACGCCACCGGCGCCAAGGTCGATGGCTGGGTGGACGATCCGCACCAGGAACTGATGAACGGCTACGCCCTGGCGAAGTGCTGGCTGCAGGCCTGAGTCCGGCTTTGCAGAGATGTCTTCACCCATCTTGAAGCTAATTGCCCAGCGCATCGCGCTGGGCGTCCTCCTTTTGTTGGCCATTTCGGTCCTGATCTTCGCCGGCACGCAAATCCTGCCCGGCGACGTCGCGCAAGCCATTCTGGGACAATCGGCGACGCCGGAGTCGCTCGCCAATCTGCGCGAGCAGCTCGGGCTGAACGACCCGGCCTATGTCAGGTATTTCCACTGGCTCGGCGGCGTGCTGACCGGCAACCTTGGCACGGCCATGTCGAGCGGCCAGGATATCGCCACCTCGATCAAGGGCCGGCTGTGGAACACGCTGTTCCTCGCCTTCTGGGCGGCGATCGTGGCCGTGCCGCTGGCGATCATCCTCGGCCTGATCGCGGTGCGTTACCGCAATGGCTGGGTCGACAAGCTGATCTCCGGACTGGCGCTCGCGTCGACCTCCTTCCCGGAATTCTTCATCGGCTATGTGCTGGTCTACTTCTTCGCTGTGAAGTGGCAGATCTTTCCCGGCATCTCGACCGTCTATGACGGCATGCCGTTCGGTGAGCGGATGCAGGCGATCGCGCTGCCGGCGACGGCGCTGACGCTGGTGGTGCTCGCCCACATGATGCGCATGACGCGCGCGGCGATCCTCAACGTCATGCAGTCGGCCTATGTCGAGACGGCGGAACTGAAAGGCCTGTCGGCCTTCAACGTCATCCGCAAGCATGCCTTCCCGAACGCGATCGCGCCGATCATCAACGTCGTCATGCTCAACCTCGCCTATCTGATCGTCGGCGTCGTCGTGGTCGAGGTGATCTTCGTCTATCCCGGCATGGGACAATATCTCGTCGATCACGTCACCAAGCGTGACGTGCCGGTGGTGCAGGCCGTCGGCCTGATCTTCGCCGCCGTCTACATCAGCCTCAACATCATTGCGGACATAGCGGCGATCATCGCCAATCCGCGTCTCCGACATCCGAAATAGGGGGCGGGCATGCTCGATATCAAACGCATCCCCATCCCCGCGCTGATCGGCATAATCCTGACCGCACTGTTCGTGCTGGCGGCGGTCTTCGCGCCCTGGATCTCACCGCATGACAACGCTGAGATCGTCGGCGATGTCTGGGAGCCTATGTCGGCGGCGCATTGGCTGGGCACCGACAATCTCGGCCGCGATCTGTTGTCGCGGATGATCTACGGCGCACGCATCACCCTGTTCATCGCGGTGCTGGCCACCGCGATGTCATTCTCGCTCGGTGCCATACTGGGCTTCTCGGCGGCGGTGTTCGGCGGCTGGTTCGACACGATCCTGTCGCGCCTCGTCGACCTCCTGATGTCGATCCCGACGCTGATCATGGGCCTGGTCGTGTTGTCGGTGCTTCCGACCAACCTGGTGACGCTGATTATGGTGATGGGCATTCTCGATTCGACACGCGTCTATCGCCTGTCGCGAGCGGTGGCCGTCGACATCAATGTCATGGACTATGTCGAAGCCGCCAAGCTGCGTGGCGAAGGCAGCGCCTGGATCATCTTCCGCGAAATCCTGCCCAATGCGCTGTCGCCGCTGGTTTCGGAACTCGGCCTGCGCTTCATCTATGCGGTGCTGTTTCTGTCGACGCTGTCCTTCCTCGGTCTTGGCGTGCAGCCACCGGATGCCGACTGGGGCGGCATGGTCAAGGAAAACAAGGACGGCATCGTCTTCGGCATCGGGGCGGCACTGATCCCGGCGGCGGCGATCGCCATGCTGGCGATCTCGGTCAACCTCGTCGCCGACTGGGTGCTTAACCGTACGACCAGCCTGAAGGGAGGACGCGGGTGATGGCCGACAGCAAAGCGAAGCCTGGCCTGCTCCTCGACATCCGCAATTTGCGCATCGAGGCCACCGTCTACCCGCCCGGCGAGCCGCCGAAGAACATCGTGCTGGTGCATGACGTCTCGTTGACGCTGGAAAAGGGCAAGGTGCTGGGCCTGATCGGCGAATCCGGCGCCGGCAAGTCGACCATCGGCCTGTCGTCGATGGGCTATGGCCGCGGCGGCGTGCGCATCACCGGTGGTGAGGTGATCCTAAACGGCCGCGATATCCTCAAGGGTGGGAAGGAAGGTTTCCGCAAGCTGCGCGGCCGCGAGGTCTGCTATGTCGCGCAATCGGCGGCGGCGGCCTTCAACCCGGCGCACAGGCTGATGGATCAGGTGGTGGAAGCCACTCTGCTGCACGGCACGGCGACACGCGCCGAGGCCGAGAAGCGCGCCGTTGCGCTGTTCAAGAAGCTCAGCCTGCCAAACCCCGAAACCATCGGCGAGCGCTTTCCGCACCAGGTCTCGGGCGGCCAGCTGCAGCGCGTGATGACGGCAATGGCGCTGTGCTCGGAGCCGGACCTGATCGTCTTCGACGAGCCGACCACGGCGCTCGACGTGACGACGCAGATCGACGTACTGGCGGCGATCAAGGATGCCATCCGCGATACGCATGTGGCGGCGCTGTACATCACCCACGACCTTGCCGTTGTCGCCCAGGTCTCTGACGAGATCATGGTGCTGCGCCATGGCCGGCTGGTCGAATGGGGCGGCACCCGCCAGATCATCAAGGAACCGCGCCAGGAATACACCAATGCGCTGGTCTCGGTGCACGAGATCGAGCACGCCGAACAGAAACCCGGCACGACGCCGTTCCTGTCGGTCAAGAATGTCACCGCTGCCTATGGCCGCAGCCACATCAAGGTGCTGAAGAACGTTTCGGTCGACATCTATCCCGGCCAGACGCTGGCCGTGGTGGGTGAGTCCGGCTCCGGAAAGTCGACGCTGGCGCGCGCCATCACCGGTTTGCTGCCGCCAGAGGAAGGCACCGTCACCTTTGACGGACGTCCGCTGGCCAACCGGCTGGCCGACCGGCCGAAAGAAGATCTGCGCCAGTTGCAGATGATCTATCAGATGGCGGACGTGGCGATGAACCCGCGCCAGACGGTCGGCACCATCATCGGCCGGCCGCTCGAATTCTATTTCGGCATACGCGGCAAGGAACGCGACCGGCGCGTCGCCGAGCTGCTCGACAAGATCGAGATGGGCAAGGGCTTTTTCGACCGCTACCCGGCCGAGCTTTCCGGCGGCCAGAAGCAGCGTGTCTGCATTGCCCGTTCGCTCGCCGCCAAGCCCAAGCTGATCATCTGCGACGAGGTAACGTCGGCGCTCGACCCGCTGGTCGCTCACGGCATCCTAGAGCTCCTGCTCGAGTTGCAGAAAGAGGAGAACGTCGCCTATCTGTTCATCACCCACGATCTGGCGACGGTGAAGTCGATCGCCGATTCGATCGCGGTGATGTATCGCGGAGAGGTGGTGCGCTATGGGCCGAAGAGCACGGTACTGACCCCGCCCTTCGATGCCTATACCGATCTTCTGCTTTCCTCGGTTCCCGAGATGGAGATCGGCTGGCTGGAAAAGGCGATCAAGGGGCGGCGCATGGCCAGCGCGGGGAACTGAGCAATTCCAGGGAAAGTGCGAACCTTCCGGAATTGCGTCAGGCAACGGAATAGCTCGAACCGCCGGGCTGGGGCGACTGTCGTCATCGGTATGCAACACTAAAGCGCCACACGTCCTTGCGGACGGGCGCTGCGCGTGACGTTGTTTTCAACAAGGGGTAGGACATGAAGACTGAACTCGACCATCTCGCTGATCTCGCCGGCCAGGGCCGGATATCGCGTCGCGACTTCCTTGGCCGCACCGCGGCACTGGGTGTGTCGGCGGCGCTGGCAACGACGCTGGCCGGGAAAGCCTTCGCACAGACGCCGGTCAAGGGCGGCATCCTCAAGGCCGGCCTGCAGGGCGGCGAGTCGACCAACAGCCTCGACCCGGCGCTGAACCTCAGCCAGGTCACTTTCAGTTTCTGCAAGCAGTGGGGCGAATTTCTGGTTCGCCTCAAGCCGGATGGTGGCGTGGAGAACCTCATCGCCGAGGAGATCGGCGCTTCCGCCGACGCCAAGACTTGGACGATCAAGGTGCGCGACGGCATTGAATTCCACAATGGCAAGACCGTGACCGCCGACGACGTCGCGGCGACGCTCGAACGTCACGCCGACGAGAAGTCGAAGTCGGGCGCGCTGGGCGTGCTGAAGAACATCAAAGGCATCAAGCCGAATGGCGAGGAAGTGGTCGTCACGCTGGGCGACGCCGATGCCGACTTCCCCTATCTGATGGCCGACTACCATCTCGTCATCCAGCCGAATGGCGGCAAGGACAATCCGAATGCCGGCATCAGCGCCGGCCCCTACAAGGTCACAGTCAACCAGCCCGGTGTGCGTCATGGCGGCGAGCGCTTCGCAAATTACTGGCGCGGCGACAAGGCGGGCCATGCCGACCAGATCGAGATCGTCGTCATCAATGACGCGACGGCGCGGCTGGCCGCGCTGCAGGGCGGCCAGGTGCAGATGATCAACCGTGTCGAGCCGAAGGTCGTCGACCTGGTCAAGCGCATCCCCGGCGTCAGCATCGAGAACGTCTCGGGCCGTGGCTACTATCCGTTCAACATGTTCTGCGACACGGCACCGTTCGACAACAATGACCTCAGAATGGCGCTGAAGCTCGCCATGGACCGCGACGAGCTGTTGGAGAAGATCCTGCGCGGCTATGGTTCGGTCGGCAACGACTTCCCGATCAACGAAGCTTACCCGCTGTTTTCCACCGATATCGAGCAACGCAAGTTCGATCCGGAAAAGGCGGCCGCGGCCTACAAGAAGTCTGGCCATAGCGGTTCGATCCTGCTGCGCACCTCGGACGTCGCTTTCCCGGGCGCCGTCGATGCCGCCCAGCTTTACCAGCAGAGCGCCGCCAAGGCCGGCATCAAGATCGAGATCAAGCGCGAGCCCGGCGACGGCTACTGGTCGGAAGTCTGGAACAAGCAGCCCTTCTCGCTCTCCTACTGGGGCGGCCGGCCGACGCAGGACCAGATGTATTCCACCGGCTATGTCTCGACCGCCGACTGGAACGACACCCGCTTCAAGCGGCCGGAATTCGACAAGATGCTGTTCACCGCCCGCGCCGAACTCGACCAGGCCAAGCGCAAGGCGATCTACCATGACATGGCGGTGCTGATGCGCGACGAAGGCGGGCTGATCGTGCCGTTCTTCAACCAGTTCATCGACGCCGCCGCCACCAACAAGATCAGCGGCTACGTCAAGAACCCGAATGGCGAAATGATGGATGGCTATGCGTTGGCTGAGTGCTGGCTCAACGCTTAGCCGAACCCTGCCTGTTTGATTCACGTGCCCGTCTGATTCACGTGTAAGAACGCCGTGTGCCCGAAACGGCATGCGGCGTTCCCGTTTTAACTGCTAGACATCATGGAGTAGCCCGTGGCGCTCAAATCCAAGCTTCTGCTGATCATCCTCGATGGCGTGCCCTATCGGAACTGGCGCCGGCTGATGGGCAATCTCGAGGGTTGGGTACAATCGGGCGAAGCGCGGGTCTGGAAGATGCGCTCGGTGCTGCCGTCGACCTCGGCCTGCTGCTACGCCTCGATCCACACCGGCGTGTCGCCGCAGGTGCACGGCATCCTTTCCAACGAGAACCGCTTTCGCGTCGGGCAGCCCGACATCTTCTCGGAAGTCAGCAAGGCCGGCGGCAAGACCGGGGCGGTAACCCATTCCTACTGGTCGGAATTCTTCCGGTCCTACCCGTTCGATCTGGTCGAGGACATGGAATATGACGAGCCCGGCGGGCCGATCACGCATGGCCGGTTCCACACCATGACCGGCTACAACGCCCGCAACCAGATGACGCCGAGCGATGTCGACCTGTTCGCGACGCTGACCATGCTGACGAAACGCCACGGCATCGACTACGGCATCCTGCACACTTGCACACTGGACTCGATGGGCCATCGCTTCGGCCATGACTGCCATGAGATGGACCATGCCGTCTATGCGATGGACGGCATGCTGGCCGCCTTCCTGCCGGGCTGGATCGCGGCAGGCTACGAGGTGATGGTCACCGCCGATCACGGCCAGACCGACCGCGGTCACCATGGCGGCCATGACGACGAGATGCAGGATTTCGCGCTGTATTATTTCGGTCCTGCGAAAGGTCCCGAGGACGATACGCTGCTCGACCAGTTGCAGTTGGCGCCGACGGTGCTGAGCCGGCTCGGCGTGCCGGTGCCGGCGACGATGAAGGCTAAGTCTTTCTTGAGTTGAGCGCGGCTCTTCCTTCTCCCCTTGTGGGAGAAGGTGGATCGGCGCGTAGCGCCGAGACGGTTGAGGGGTGGGTGACGGAGCGCGGCGTGAAAAGATGGAAGGATCTGAAGCGCTTAATTCTGTAAAGCAGAGATCCTTCGCACACCCCTCATCCGACCTCGCTTCGCGAGGCCACCTTCTCCCACAAGGGGAGAAGGGAAGACGCGCCACTGGCAACCTCCCCTTTCTTCAGTTAGCCTCCGCAAATTCCTTGGCGGAGGATGAACCTTTTGGACCGATCAGCGACAGAGCAGACAGGAGCCAGGCGGCTCGACCGGCCATGACGGCAGCGACGGAGACCGATCGCGCGCTTGTCGACCGGGTCGCGAAGGGCGACCGTGCCGCCGTGCGGCTTCTGTTTATGCGTCACCACGCGCGGGTCTACCGCTTCGTGGCGCGCCAGACGGGATCGGAAATGATGGCTGACGATATCGCGAACGAAGTGTTTCTCGAACTGTGGCGCCAGGCGCCAGGCTTCGAAGGGCGCTCCGAAGTCTCGACATGGCTGCTCGGCATCGCCCGGTTCAAGGCGCTGTCGCTGCTGCGCAAAAAGAAGGAAGACTGGATCGACGACGAGGCCGCCGCCGCGGTGCCCGACGGCGCCGACACGCCGGAGGTCGTCACCATGAAAGAGGACAAGGCCGCCGCCTTGCGCCGCTTCATCGACGCCTTGCCCGAAGAACACCGCACGGTGATCGATCTTGCCTATTATCATGGACAATCGGTGACCGAGATCGGCGAGGTGCTCGCCATCCCGGTCGCGACGGTCAAGACCCGGATGTTCTACGCCCGCAAGAAACTCGGCGAGGCCCTCAAGGCCGCCGGTTACGACAGGGGGTGGCCATGAGCGCCGCTGAAAAGATGTCGCGCCGCGACGAAATGGAAACGCTGCTGCCGTTCTACCTGAACGGCTCGCTGGAAGGCTCCGACCTCGAAGCTGTCGAGGAATGGCTGGCGACCGATCCGGCGGCAATGGCAGCCCTTGGCGAGGCCGAGGCCGAATTCTCCGGCACATCCGCCGCCAATGAAGCGATCCGCCCGCCCGCCGATGCGCTCAGCCGCTTCGCCAAAGCGCTCGATGCCGAGGCCGGCCCCGCACGCAAGCCGGCCGGCTCATCCTGGCTGGCGCAGGCCTGGGGCCGCTTCATGGCGGTGCCGGTTGGCGTCGCCTGGGCGGCGGCGGCGGTCCTGCTGGCGCTGATCGCGGTGCAGTCCCTGGTTCAGCCCGGCGGCAAGGGCAAGGACTTCGAGATTGCCGGTGCGCAAGACGATCTGGCGAAAATGCCGTTCGCCCTGGTCAAGTTCAAGCCGGATGCGAAGATGTCGGACATTTCGGCATTCCTCGGCAGCAACGGGCTGAAAATCATCGGCGGACCGACCGCCGACGGCGTCTTCCGGCTGGCCATCCCCGCCACCAACGCCGCCGACTACGCCAAGCAGCTTAGCCTTATTGCTGCCCAGCCTTTCGCGGACACTGTGATCGAGGGAAGGAAACCGGCTGATGGCGGCTGAGGCGGCCCTTCGATTTGCGGCAATCCTTGAGCGGGTCGGCGTTTCACGGAAACACCGACCCGCTCAATGTTCCTGTTTTGACGCAATTCCCAAGGGAAAGCGCTTTGCGCTTTTCCCGAGAAAACCGCTACGCACTTTTCTTGGAATTGCTTTGGCGGCGGCGATGACAATCGCCGCCGTGCCTGCGTCGGCACAGACCAATGCCGCCACAAGCGACCAGACGAAAATAGACTGCCGCAACGGCACCAATGCGGCCGGCGCCGACTGCGCAAAGGACGGCGGCGGCGCCAACGACAATGCCGGTGGTGCGGGTCCTGCCCAAGCCGGCGCAGTCTTTCTGCCCGCTCTGATCGTCGACCTGTTTCCCAATCCGGTCGCGCCTCCGGAACCGGTGCCGGCGCCACGACCGGAACCGGCGACGCCACCCGGCAACAATCAAGCCGGCCCGCCGGCCGGCGGACCGATCATCTCACCGACCGATCTCATCGCCGTTCTGCCGCCGCGCGCGGTGGCCGGCGAGTTCGTACCCGACGAGGTGCTGGTGACGGTTGACGGCGATGCCGGCGCCGTGCAGCAGATCGCTGCTTCCTTCGGCCTCGAAGTGCGCTCGCAGCGCCAGTCCCGGCTGCTCGGCACCACATTGGTGCGCTTCGGCATTCCCGACGGCCGTCCCGTCGGCGTCGTGCTGGCGCAGCTTGCCGCCGATGGCCGCACCCAGCGGCGCGAGCCCAACCATATCTATACACTGCAGCAGGCCGCGGGCATCGTGAACTATGCCTTCGGCCGCATCGAACTCGATTCCAAGCAGGCGAGCGGCGAGAACGTCAGGGTTGCCGTCATCGATACCGGCATCGACGACGCCAATCCGGCGCTGGCCGGCGTCATCGCCGCGCAGTTCGACGCCATGCCTGACGTGCCGATCGAAAAGCGCGATCACGGCACTTCGGTCGACGGGCTGATCGCCGGCGTCGGCGCGCTGGAAGGCATGGCGCCCGGCGCCAGGATCTATCACGCCCGCGCCTTCGAAGGCGGCAAGTCGACCATGGACGTCATCCTGTCGGCGCTCGACTGGGCGGCGGAGCAGAATGTCAGCATCATCAATATGAGCTTCGTCGGGCCGAAGAATGATCTGCTCGGCGCCGCCTGCCGCAATGCCCGCGCGCTCGGCATGGTGCTGGTCGCCGCCGCCGGCAACAACGGCCCGAAGGCGCCCTATGGCTATCCGGCGGCCTTCGACGGCGTCATCGCGGTGACCGCGACCGACGCCAAGGACGGGCTGATGCCGCAGGCAAATCGCGGCGCCTATGTCTTCATCTCGGCCCCCGGCGTCGAGATGGTGGCACCGAGCGGCGCCGGCTCCGATGTCGTCACCGGCACCTCGTTCGCCGCGGCGATCGTGAGCGGCGCCATCGCCAATCTCCTCCATGCTTCGCCCGACCGCTCGGCCAACGACATCGAGAAAGCGTTGGCGGCAACGGCGAAAGATCTCGGCCCGAAAGGGCGCGACAATGATTTCGGCTATGGGCTGCTGGACCTCAAGGCGGCGGAAGCGGCGAAGTAGTTGTCTGCCGCTATCAGCCTGCCTAGCTACCCCGGCGCTCCGGCGACCGAGCCTCGCACCACCAGGTCGACCGGCCAGACCTCGCCGCGGGCGCCTTCTTCCAGCCCCGATATCCGCGCCGCCAGCCGTTCGGCGACGCGGGCGCCGGCGAGACGGATCGACGAGCGTGTCGTCGACAGCGGCACGGAAAAATTCTCCGGCTTCAGCCAGGGAAAGACGTCGTCATGGGCGATCAGCGAGACATCGCCGGGAATCGTCAGGCCGAGGTCGCGCACCGCGCGCACGACGCCCAGCGCCATGATCAGGCTGGAGCAGGCGATCGCCGTCGGCGCGTCGCCCGCCTCGAGCAGACGCCTGGTGGCGCGATAGCCGTTCTCCTCGGTCATGACCACGGAGCAGACGTGGCGTTCGCCCAAGGTCAGCCCGCTTGCGGCAAGCGCCCGGCGCACGCCGCGCTCGCGGTGGATGGCGAAGGTCTCACGGTCGTCGCCATTGATCAGCGCCAGCCGCCGGTGGCCGAGCTGCACCAGCAGCCGCGCCGCCTCGTGGAAGGCACCCTCATTGTCGATATCGAGATAGGGATAGTCGAAATCGAAGCCTTCGCTGCGACCATGGACGAGGAAAGGAATGCCGAGCGTGCTGACCAGCGCCACCCGACTGTCCTGCGGCCGCGGCGAAGAGATATAGACGGCATCGACCTGCCGGTTGGCGACGATGCGCCGGTAAGTCGTCTCCTGGTCGTCGGCATCGGCCGGCGACAGAACGAGGTCGAGCTCATGCGAGCGGGCATAGTCGCCGAGGCCGGACAGGAATTCGACGAAATGCGGATCGATGTCGACGGCCGCGCCCGTCGGCAGGACATAGCCGATCATGCCGGACTTGCCGGTCGCCAGCCGCCGCGCGCTCGGATTGGGGCGATAACCATGGCGCTTGGCCGCGTCCATGACACGCCTGCGCGTTTCCTCGTTGACCTCCGGGTAGCCGTTCAGTGCCCGGCTTACCGTGGTCTGGGAGAGCGCCAGCATTTGCGCGAGCTGCTTGAGGTTCACAACGGTCTCCATTCCCTCAAAGCGCTTTTAAATTGAATCGACCCAAGCGCCACTAGGGCGCGACGGCACCGGGACGACCATAGTCAGGGTTGGGACCGGTTTGAAACAAAAAATTGCTGTTGCGTTGCCAAAAAAGCATGCTGCGCTGCACTTTTCAGCGTCAGAATCCGCAGAATTAAATCGATTAGCTAAAGCGAGCCTCTTGACTTCCGCTCGATTCAATGGCGTGATCGGAAAAGCCAAAGCGCTTTGGAAGACTCTTCGAAAGGTTGCGGTTTCCTTGCGACTGAGTCACAGTCCTGCCGCGTCGGCGGGCGGAATGGAGGTTCCGTCCGGTGTATGTGACCCACTGGGAGGGAATACCGATGAAGAAAATGCTTTTGCTGGGCGCTGCGTTTGCCACGTTCGCCCTGAGCGCGCCCGCGCATGCCGAACTGAAGTTCAAGCCGGGCGAGGACAAGCGCTTCAACTGGGCAAATTACGAAGAGCTCAAGAAAGTCGATCTCAAGGGCGAGACCCTGACCATCTTCGGACCCTGGCGCGGCGAGGACGAGGGTCTGATCCGCACGGTTCTTGAATATTTCCAGGAAGCGACAGGCGCCGAGATCAAATACTCCTCGTCGGAGAATTACGAACAGCAGATCGTCATCGACACCCAGGCCGGCAGCCCGCCCAACATCGCCGTGCTGCCACAGCCTGGCCTGATCCAGGACCTGGCGTCGAAGGGCCTGTTGACGCCGCTCGGCGACGATACCGCCAAATGGGTCAAGGATAATTACGGCGCCGGCCAGTCCTGGGTCGACCTCGGCACCTTCAAGGACAAGGACGGCAAGCCCGGCTTCTTCGCCTTCCCCTACAAGGCCGACGTGAAATCGCTGGTCTGGTACTCGCCGGATAATTTCAAGGAAGCCGGCTACACGGTTCCGAAGACGCAGGAAGAACTCGCCGACCTCGAGAAGAAGATCATCGCCGATGGCGGCACGCCATGGTGCATCGGGCTCGGTTCGGGCGGCGCCACCGGCTGGCCGGCGACCGACTGGGTCGAAGACCTGATGCTGCGCACGCAGCCGCCGGAAGTCTACGACAAATGGGTGAAGAACGAGATTCCGTTCAACGATCCGGCGGTGGTCAACGCCATCGACATCTTCGGCAAGATCGCGACCAACGACAAGATGGTGGATGGCGGCGCCAAGGCGGTCGCGGCGACCGATTTCCGCGACAGCCCGAAGGGCCTCTTCTCGGTCCCGCCGAAATGCTATCTGCACAAGCAGGCGTCGTTCATCCCGACCTTCTTCCCGGAGGGCACCAAGGTTGGCCAGGACGCGGACTTCTTCTATTTCCCGCCCTATGCCTCCAAGCCCGAACTCGGCACGCCCGTGCTCGGCGCCGGTACGCTGGCCATGATCACCAAGGACTCCAAGGGTGCGCGCGCGTTCATCGAATTCCTGAAGATGCCGCTTGCCCATGAAATCTGGATGGCCCAGGGCGGTTTCGTGACGCCGTTCAAGTCGGTCAACAAGGATGCCTATGCCAGCGACGCGCTGCGCAAACAGGGCGAAATCCTGGCCAACGCCTCGACGTTCCGCTTCGACGGCTCCGACTTGATGCCCGGCAAGATCGGCGCCGGTTCGTTCTGGACCGGCATGATCGACCTGGTCGGCGGCAAGTCCGCCCAAGATGTCGCCACTGACATCCAGAAGAGCTGGGACGCCATCAAGTAGGCGGCTGGCCGAATTCGGGAACGAGCACAGTTCTCGCAGTGGATCCGGGCCTCGCCGTCCGGATCCCACAGCGGCCCACGCCGCAGCTTTTCGTCATGAGCGCATCGACATGAAGCGCATTTCCGCACGTGAGTTTTTTTGCGGCCGATTGCGCTCCGACAACTGAATCGGCGCCTGATCCCGAGGTTATCAAGCCTCACCGGGTCATGCGTAGGGGAGGAATGCATGGCGTCTCAGATTTTCTCGGCCATATTTGTCATCATCGTCGGCGTCGGCGGCTGCGTCGCCTATTTCTGGGGCGCCAACAAACTGGTCGACCTGATATTCCCGTCGCGCGGCGTTGCCGGCGCCGCGGCCATCGACAATCTGCGCCGGCAAGGACTCGTCCGGCCGTGGCTGTTCGTCGGACCGGCGATGATCATCCTGACCATCTATCTCATCTACCCCGTGGTCGAGACGCTGCGGCTGTCGTTCCTCGATCGCGGTGGCGTCAACTTCGTCGGCCTGGCCAACTATCAATGGGCCTTCGGCGACCGTGAGTTCCGCAACTCGATCCTCAACAACGTGCTGTGGCTGGCTGTCGTGCCCGCCGCCTGCACCTTCCTCGGCCTGATCATTGCCGTGCTCACCGACAAGATCTGGTGGGGCACGATCGCCAAGAGCCTGATCTTCCTGCCGCTGGCCATCTCCTTCGTCGGCGCCAGCGTGATCTGGAAATTCATCTACGAGTATCGCGGCGACGGCCAGACGCAGATCGGCATTCTGAATGCTGTTATCCAGCATTTCGGCGGTCAGCCGCAGGTTTGGATATCGCTGCCGTTCTGGAACAATTTCTTCCTGATGATTATCCTGATCTGGATCCAGACGGGCTTTGCCATGGTCATCCTGTCCTCGGCGCTGCGCGGCATTCCGGAAGAGACGCTGGAAGCCGCCGTCATCGACGGCGCCAATCCGTTCCAGATCTTCTGGAAGATCATGGTGCCGCAGATCTGGGGCACCATCGCCGTGGTCTGGACCACGATCACCATCCTGGTGCTGAAAGTGTTCGACATCGTGCTGACCATGACCAACGGCCAGTGGAACAGCCAGGTGCTGGCCAATCTGATGTTCGACTGGATGTTCCGCGGCGGCGGCGATTTCGGCGCGGCGCGACAATCGCCATCATCATCATGATCGCGGTCATTCCGATCATGGTCTGGAACATCCGCCAGGCCAACAAAGAAACGGGAGGGCATTGAGATGGCCGTCGCGACCGGAAAGTCCTTCGCCAGCCGCTTCGGCGTCCACATAGCGGTGCTGGTCTTCGTTACGATCTGGACCATCCCAACGCTGGGCATCCTGGTCTCCTCGCTGCGCGTCAAGGACCAGATCATCGCCTCGGGCTGGTGGAACTCCTTCTCCAGTTCCACCCAGACCGAAGCCGGCCGCCTGCCCGCCGCCTCGACGCAAGTCCAGAAGGACGGCAAGTTCGTCCTCGAGGGCAACATCTTCGGCGACGGCGCCAAGCGCAACATCAGCGCCTTCGGCGTCAAGTCGGCTGCACCGACCCAGTATCCCGCCGGCACGTCGGCCGATCTCGGCGACGGCGTGACCTTGCAGCTCAACGCCGACGGCAGCTTCGTCATGGCTTCGCCCAAGGCGTTCGAAGGCGACCGCGGGCAGCGCGTTTACTATGCCTCGTCGGCGCCGCCGAAATTCACCCCCGACAACTACAAGACCGTGCTGTTTTCCGAAGGCATCGGCCGCTCGTTCATGAATTCGCTGACGGTCACCATTCCGGCGACCGTCATTCCGATCCTGATCGCCGCCTTTGCCGCCTACGCACTGGCCTGGATGCGTTTCCCCGGCAGGGCGCTGCTGATCGCGGTGATCATCGGCCTCCTGGTGGTGCCGTTGCAGATGTCGCTGATCCCGCTGTTGAAACTCTACAACGGCGTCGGCACGTTCTTCGGCGTACCGTCGAAAACCTATCTCGGCATCTGGCTGGCGCATACCGGTTTCGGCCTGCCCTTCGCCATCTATCTGCTCAGGAGCTACATCGCCGGCCTGCCGCGCGAAATCATGGAATCGGCGCGCATCGACGGCGCCAGCGATTTCGAGATCTTCGTCAAGATCGTGCTGCCGCTGTCCTTCCCGGTGCTGGCCTCCTTCGCCATCTTCCAGTTCCTGTGGGTATGGAACGATCTCTTGGTGGCGATGGTTTTCCTTGGTACGGAAGCAGACCAGATCGTGCTGACGGCCAAGCTCAACGCACTGCTTGGCTCACGCGGCGGCGATTGGGAGATCCTGACGACCTCGGCCTTCGTGACCATCATCGTGCCGCTGATCGTGTTCTTCTCGCTGCAGCGCTATTTCGTCCGCGGGCTGCTTGCCGGTTCGGTGAAAGGAGGCTGAGACAATGCAATCCGCTTTGAAAGCCAGTTCGAACCCTGACCTCGCCATCGACCGCGACTGGTGGCGAGGCGCGGTGATCTACCAGATCTATCCGCGCAGCTACCAGGATTCGAACGGCGACGGCATCGGCGACCTCAAGGGCATTATCGGCAGGCTTCCCTACATCGCCGCACTCGGCGCGGACGCCATCTGGATCTCGCCCTTCTTCAAGTCGCCTATGAAGGATTTCGGCTACGACGTCTCGGACTATTGCGACGTCGATCCGATGTTCGGCACGCTGGCGGATTTCGATGCGCTGACGGCGGAGGCGCACAGGCTCGGCCTCAAGGTGATGATCGACGAAGTGCTGTCGCATACCGCCGACAGCCATCCCTGGTTCAAGGAAAGCCGGTCAAGCCGCAGCAATCCCAAGGCGGACTGGTATGTCTGGGCAGACGCCAGGCCCGACGGCACGCCGCCCAACAACTGGCTGTCGATCTTCGGCGGCTCGGCTTGGCAGTGGGACACCAGCCGCCAGCAATATTATCTGCATAATTTCCTGGCCGAGCAGCCCGACCTCAACTTCCACAACCGCGAAGTCCAGGACGCGCTGCTCGATGTCACCCGCTTCTGGCTAGAACGCGGCGTCGACGGCTTCCGCCTCGACACGATCAATTTCTATTTCCACAGCCAGTGCCTGGAGAACAATCCGCCGCTGCCGCCGGAAGAGCGCAACGACCAGACCGCGCCGGCGGTCAATCCCTACAATTACCAGGACCATATCTACGACAAGAGCCGACCGGAAAACCTCGGTTTCCTCGAACGCTTCCGCGCCCTGCTTGACGAATATCCGGCGACCGCCGCTGTCGGCGAGGTCGGCGATTCACAGCGCGGGCTGGAAGTCGTGGCGGCCTACACCGCCGGAGGCAAGCGCGTGCATATGTGCTATTCCTTCGATTTCCTGGCGCCGGAAAAGATCAGCGCGGCCAAGGTCCGCTCGGTGCTGGAAGCCTTCGGCAAGGTCGCCAGCGACGGCTGGTCGTGCTGGGCGTTTTCCAACCACGACGTGATGCGCCCGGCCTCGCGCTGGGCGGCCGGCGAAGCCGACCTGATCGCCTATCTCAAGGTCATCTCGGCGCTGCTGATGTCCTTGCGCGGCTCGGTCTGCATCTATCAGGGCGAAGAGCTCGGGCTCGGCGAAGCCGAACTGCGTTTCGAGGATCTGCAGGATCCCTATGGCATCCGCTTCTGGCCGGAATTCAAGGGCCGCGACGGCTGCCGCACGCCGATGGTATGGGATGGCGACGCCAAGAATGGCGGCTTCTCCCAGGCAAAGCCCTGGCTTCCGGTGCCGGCCAAGCATCTGGCGCAGGCGGTCAATGTCCAGCAGGGTGACCAGGCTTCGCTGCTCGAGCACTATCGGCGCTTCCTGACCTTCCGCCGCGCCCATCCGGCTCTGGCCAAGGGCGACATCACCTTCATCGAAAGCGAGGGCGACACCGTCGCCTTCACGCGCCGCGCCGGCAATGAGCAGGTCGTCTGTGTCTTCAACCTCGGTGCCAAGCCGGCCAAGGTTGACCTTGGCAACCGATCCCTGCAACCTTTGCCGGGACACGGGTTTTCCGGGCAGGCAAGCACCGGTTCGGTCGAGCTCGGCGGTTACGGCGCCTGGTTCGGACGGATCGACTGAGTTTTTGAGACATCACTGGGAGGAAACCAATGGCCGATGTCAATCTGAGACAAGTGAAGAAATCCTACGGCAACCTGCACATTCTCCACGGCATCGACCTCGATATCAAATCGGGCGAGTTCATCGTCTTCGTCGGCCCGTCGGGCTGCGGCAAGTCGACCTTGCTGCGGTCGATCGCCGGGCTCGAGGAAATCACCTCCGGCGAACTCAAGATCGCCGGTGAGGTCGTCAACGACGTGCCGCCGTCCAAGCGCGGCATCGCCATGGTGTTCCAGTCCTATGCGCTCTATCCGCACATGACGGTCTACGACAACATGGCGTTCTCGATGAAGATCGGCAAGGAGAACAAGGCCGAGATCGACCGGCGTGTGCGCCAGGCGGCGGAAATCCTGCAATTGACCAAATATCTCGACCGGCTGCCCAAGGCGATGTCGGGCGGGCAGCGCCAGCGCGTCGCCATCGGCCGCGCCATCGTGCGCAATCCGAAAGTGTTCCTGTTCGACGAGCCGCTGTCGAACCTTGACGCCGCCCTGCGCGTTGCCACCCGCATCGAGATCGCCAAGCTGAAGGAATCGATGCCCGCCACGACCATGATCTACGTCACCCACGACCAGGTCGAGGCAATGACTCTGGCCGACCGCATCGTGGTGCTTAAGGACGGCCATATCGAACAGGTCGGCACGCCGATGGACCTCTACAAGAAGCCCGGCAATCTGTTCGTTGCCCAGTTCATCGGCTCGCCGGCCATGAACATCCTGCCGGCGACCATCGACAAGACCGGAAACCCGACTGTCGTCAGCCATGTCGGCGGGCGCAAGGCGACCGTGCCGATCTCGACGCCAGCCTCGGCGAAGGGTGCGGCGGTAAGCTTCGGCGTGCGGCCGGAAGACCTCATGGTCGCCACCGGCGCGGACTATCTGTTCGAGGGAACGGTCGACTATGTCGAGCAGCTCGGCGAGGTCCAGCTGGTCTATGTCGACATCGGCCGTGCCGACCTGCCGCTGGTGACCAAGCTGCCCGGCAATGTCGAGGTCAAGCGCGGTTCGACATTGCGGCTGAGCGCCAATGCCGAGGACCTGCATATCTTCGATGCGGACGGACATTCCTTCGCGCTGCAAAAGCCGGAAGCAAAGGCGGCCTGAGGCTTCGGATCGAAAAAAGAGCGGCGGGCCAGGCCCGCCGCTCTTTTTGGAAAATTAGCTTCGGCTGTTAGTGGTTGCCGAAGAGGTTCCGGTCGCTGCCCTGAGGCGCGGACTTCTGCGCGTCGCCCGACGAATTGAGCAGCTTGTAGACGGGCGAGCCGTTGCCGCGGATCGAAGCCGTACGCGAGTTGTCAACCGAGGTCGCCGCAGGCTGGTTGGCGGCATTGGAGCCATAATTGTCACTGCCGGCGAAGGCACTGCCGGAGATGGCCAGAACGGCGGCGGCGGCAAGGATGATCTTCTTCATTTCAAGTCTCCTGAATTTCTGGATTTCGCCGGGACAGCGGGTATGCCCGCCGTCCCGCTGCGAACCGGTTGTTAGTTGTTGCCGAAAAGGTTGCGGTCAGCGCCCTGCTGAGCAGGCGCCTGAGTGGCCGGAGCCGACTTCTTGATCGAAGCGGTGTACGAACTGTCGTTCGAAGCAGCGGCAGCCTGGTTGGCGCCGGTGGAGCCATAGTTGTCGCTGCCGGCGAAAGCGCTGCCGGAGATGGCCAGAACGGCGGCGGCAGCAATGATGAACTTGTTCATGTTAGGTCTCCTGAATTTCTTGAGGTCGGCCGGAGCGGCGGGCGAAAAACCCGCCATTGGCCGGGATCGGCTGTTAGTTGTTGCCGAAGAGGTTGCGGTCAGCACCCTGAACAGGCGCCTGAGCAGCCGGTTCCGACTTCTTGGTCGAAGCGGTGTGCTGGCTGTCGACAGCCGCGGCTGCAGCGGCATTCGAACCATAGTGGTCGCTACCAGCGAAGGCGCTGCCGGAAATGGCCAGAAGGGCAGCGGCAGTGAGAACAATCTTTTTCATTTTGGGCACTCCAGTATTTTTCTGTCCGTCTAGCGGCGTGTCTTGGGATTAAAATCGCGTCGTTCGGACAGCCCCGATGTGGGAAAGCCAGCCAGCCGTTTCCAATCACGAAGTTGTTCCGTGTGGACCAAGAATCCACCACTTGAAATTGTGCCAAGGCCTTCCTGGCCATATATTTTTGTTTTTGATATCAAACTGTTAGGCAAACCAGCGCTGCGATCACCAACTGTATCGGAGCCTCAGCGTTCACACCGTCCTGCACGCACCGTCAACAGAAACGAACCGTTCGGTTCGATTTTAGAATCTGCTAATAGTTACTTTTCGATACCGTTAACCTTTTTAGCGCCCGTTCCGGGTCGATTCTGACAGCAGGTACAGCCGTGACCGCGACGATTTTCGTGACTGCCGCCTTGACCCGATCGTTTCGCATGCGTGTCGCGCCACATGGATGCGATGTCGCTTTCATGCCGATGTCGCATCCGCTGTCGTGATTAGATCAGGCCATCTCAGGTGCCGCTTCGTGACGACGGGGCGGAGAATTGGGAAGCCGGTCAAAGTCCGGCGCTGCCCCCGCAACGGTGGTGGAGTTCAAGTCGCAACGGGAGACCACTGGGCGAAAGCCTGGGAAGGTGTCGCGACCGTCCGCAAGGACACTCCAGAGCCCGGAAACCAGCCCGAGATAGTTGAACTCGACTGATCGCGGTGGGCGGTCAAGAGGCGGATGCTGCATATCCGGCGCGAGCCGGCGTGCGGTCGATCCTTCCTCAATCACCACCATAGTCAGTCCTTGAACGAAGAGGACAGGACATGGATGCGCGCAACGATATGCTGAGGCTCTTGAACAGCCGCAGAGAGGGTTTCTCACTCGAGCAGCCCTTCTACACGGATCCCGATTTCTTCAAGCTCGACATGGAGCTGATCTGGTATCGCGACTGGCTGTTCATCGGCCATGATTGCGAACTGCCGAAGCCCGGCAGTTTCATCACCGTGCAGATCGGCGACTATCCGGTCGTGCTGGTGCGCGATCAGCAGGGCAAGATCAATGCCTTCCACAATTCCTGCCGCCATCGCGGCAGCCGCGTCTGCAACACCGACAAGGGTATGGCCGCCAAGCTGGTCTGTCCCTATCACCAGTGGACCTATGAGCTGGACGGAAGGTTACTGTTTGCCCGCCAGATGGCAGATGGTTTCGACAAGAGCCAGTTCGGCCTGAAGCCGGTCGCCTGCGAAAGCGTGGCCGGCTACATCTTCATCTGCCTGGCCAAGGAGGCGGCGGACTTCGCGCCGATGCGGGCGATGATCGAACCCTATCTCAAGCCGCACCGCTTGAGCGAAGCAAAGATCGCCTTCGAGAGCACGATCGTCGAGAAGGGCAACTGGAAGCTCGTCTGGGAAAACAACCGCGAGTGCTACCATTGCGCCGGCAATCACCCGGAACTGTGCAAGACCTTCCCGGAAGCCCCGACGGTGACCGGCGTGCAAGGCGCCGACAGCGATCCGGAGATGCTGGCGCACTGGGCCAAATGCGAGGCGGCCGGCCTGCCGAGCAAGTTCCGCATCGACCCGGCCGGGCAATTCCGCGCCACAAGGGCGCCGCTGCTGCGCGACGCGGTCAGCTACACGATGACCGGCAAGCGGGCGGTGAAGAAGAACCTCTCCGACAGCGTGTCGGCCGACCGCATCGGTACGTTGATGCACTATCACTACCCGACGACCTGGAACCATATCCTCATCGACCATGCCGTCACCTTCCGCGTGCTGCCGATCAGCGCGACGGAAACGGCGGTGACGACCAAATGGCTGGTCCACAAGGATGCGGTCGAAGGTGTCGACTACGATCTTGCCGAGCTCACCCATGTCTGGACCGAGACCAACGACCAGGATCGCCGCATCGTCGAGGAGAACGCCTTCGGCATCCTGTCGCCGGCCTATGAGCCCGGCCCCTATTCCGAGTTGCACGAGGGCGGCGTGATCCAGTTTGTCGACTGGTATGCGCGCTTCATCGGCCCGCGCCTTGCCGACGACGGCAGGCCGGCGCTGCGCAGCGTTGCTTGAGAGGTTGAGGGATGAATGCGATGACGGATCTTGGCCTCTATCGCCATCTCGACCAGATGGCGCCCTGGAACGACAGGCTGCAGGTGCTGGAAGTGATCGGCGTCAGCGACGAAGCGCCTGACGTCAAGACCTTCACCTTCCGCTCCGACAACCAGACCTGGTTCCGCTACAAGCCGGGCCAGTTCGTGACGCTGGAACTGCCGACGCCGGACGGGCCGCTGATGCGCACCTATACGCTGTCGTCGTCACCGTCGCGGCCGTTCTCGATCGCGGTGACGGTGAAGGCGCAGGCCGGCAGCATCGGCACGCGCTGGATGTTCGATCACCTGAAGCCCGGTTCGCACGTCAAGGCCTATGGGCCGAATGGCGACTTTTCTCTGCACAGCCACCCGGCGGCCAAATATCTGTTCATCTCGGCCGGTTCCGGCGTGACGCCGATGATGTCGATGCTGCGCTGGCTGAACGACTGCGCGCCGTGGACAGATGTCGGCTTCGTCAATTGCGCCCGGCGCGCCGAAGAGATCATCTTCCGCAAGGAGCTTGAACTGCTCGGCGGTCATATGCCCGGCCTGTCGCTCGGCTTCATGATCGAGGAGCGGTCGAGCCGCGAGGGCTGGTACGGCCATATGGGCCGCATCGACGCCATCCGGCTGCCGCTGCTGGCGCCCGATTTCCGCGAACGCGAAATCTTCTGCTGCGGTCCGGACCCTTTCATGCGCGCCGTGCGCGGCATGCTGGAGGCCGCCGGCTTCGACATGACGAAATACCACCAGGAGAGCTTTGCCGCACCGATGGTGGAGGAAATCCCGGCGCCGTTCGCTGCGCCGGACAGTGTGGCTGTTCCCGTCGAAGCCGCAACACCGATCCGCTTCGCGCTTTCGGACGTCGACGCGGAATGCGTCGCCGGCCAGACCGTGCTGCAGACGGCGCGCGCTTCGGGCGTGCGGATCCCCGCAGCCTGCGAATTCGGCCTGTGCGGAACCTGCAAGGTGAAGAAAGTCTCCGGCGCTGTCGAGATGAGCCACAATGGCGGCATCCTCGATCACGAGATCGATGACGGCTTCATCCTCGCCTGTTGCTCGAAGCCGCTGTCGGCGCTCGAAATAGAGGCGTGATCGGCTCGCGCTCCCAGCCGGCCCCCAAATGGCTGGAGTCTTGCCGGCTCCGCTTACCTTGCCAACGAAGAACCGAGCGTTTACAGGCGTTGTCAGTGGACGCGATCCTGCGGGTGGGCGGGGATTGCGAAGCGGGGCAACAATGACACGTGATTGCGACGCCTATGCGGTTGCGAGCAGGGACATCGTCTTCGAATCCTTCGATGGCGAGGCCGTGGTGCTCAACCTTGCCAACGGCAAATATTTCGGCTTTTCCGATTCCGGCAGCAGGGTCTGGCAGGCGCTCGCGTCCGGGATCGATGCCCGGGCCCTGATCGGGCTGACCGCCGGCGGTTCGACACTCGGCGCGGCTGAACTCGAACACTTCATATCGCAATTGCTCGAACTGGGTTTGCTGGTGCCTTCGGAAACGGCGGCGCAACCGCTGCCGGGCGAGTTGCCTGCCGAGCTTGCCGCCACGAGCGAGCCGCTCGATGTGAGCATTCACGACGACCTCGCCGATTTGATCATCGTGGACCCCATCCACGAGGTCGAGGAACCCCTCGGCTGGCCGGCGGTCAAGCAGGCATCCTGACGAGCCGGGTGGGTCTGAGATAGAGGGCGCAGGATGCCGCGCGTCACGCTCGAAACCTTGCCGGACTACGCCCGGCATCTCATCACCGCCGCTGAAGATGCCGCTGCATGTTATCCGGCCGCGCGGACGATCCGCCTGCCCCGGCTGGAGCTGATCGCGCATGTCGCTCCCGGTGTGCTCGCCGAGGCGCTCGGCCACGCCTTCTTGGAGGCCGAGGACGACCTGGCGGAGCCATCGACATGCCGCATCTTCACCGTTCATCCCGGCATTGGCGGCATCCCTGAGCCGGCGCGATGGGGCGATGCGCATTTCACCGAATACGGCTTTGCCGAACGGCTCGCCGGGGCCGAACTGCGTGGCCACTATTTTCACGATCTGGATTTCTGGCAGGTCTACGATCCGGAGCGCCGCATTGGCGTCCAACTGATGACCTCGCCCGATGCTTTTCCGCCCTGGGAGCCGACAGCACCGCTGCGTGCCTTCCTGCACTGGGAATATGCGGCGCGCGGCATGCGGCTGACCCATGCCGGCACGCTCGGCGCCAATGGCAAGGGCGTGCTGCTCGCCGGCGCGGGCGGCGCCGGCAAATCCGGCACCGTCGCCGCCGGCCTGCTCAACGGGCTCGACAGCGTCGGCGACGACTATGTGCTGATCGATCTCGCCGGCGGCGTGACCGCGCGGCCGCTGTTTTCAACACTGAAGCAGGACCCGCAAGGTTTCGCACGGCTGGGCCTGCAGCAGCGACTGATGATCGAGAGCCCCTTGAACTGGCAGGGCAAGCACACGTTTCACATTGCCGACATCGCGCCCCGGCCGGTGCCTGCAGCGCTGGACATCGTTGCGCTGGTGGTGCCACATATCGGCGGTGGCGAGACGAGTTCGATTGTGCCAGTGTCGCGTCGAGACGCCATGATTGCACTGGCACCGTCGGGCATCATGCAGATGCCGGGGGAGCGCGAAAGCGGCTTCCGTTTCTTCGGCGATCTTACCCGCCAGCTGCCAAGCTACCGTCTGTCCCTGGGAACGCATCCCGAGGAGATCGCCGGCACTCTTGCGGATTTTCTGACGCGAGTTGTTTCGTGAAATTGAGCGTGATCATGCCTGTCTACAACCGCGAACGCTATGTCGTTCCGGCCTTGCGCTCGTTGGTGCGCCAGCGCGATGCCGCCGATCTCGACATCATCGTCATCGACGACGGCTCGACCGACGGTTCGGCGGAGGCCGTGCGTTCGATGATGGTCGAGAACCCCTGCATCCGGCTGTTCCGGCAAGAGAATATGGGTGTCGCCAGGACTCGCAATGCCGGGCTGAGGCAATTGCCTGCGGACGCCGAGTTCGTTTCGTTCCTGGATTCCGACGACATCTCGCTGGCCGGGCGCTTCAAGACCGATCTTGCGCGTTTCGGCGAGAGCCCCGGCTTGGAGTTGACCTATTCGCTGATGACGCTGGCCGACCGGATTGACGACGAGAGACTGGAGCCTGCGGTCGACAGCCGCACCATGACGATGCGGGGAATTTCGCTGAGCATTGCCCTGTTCCGCAGGAGCCTTGTCGAGCGAACGGGCCAATTCGACGAGGAGTTCGAACAGGCCGAGGACACCGACTATCTGCTGCGGGTTTTCGAAACGGGTGCGAACTACGAGTTGCTGGACACCGTCGCGATCTACTACCGGCGCCACGCCGGGAATGTCACCAAGGAACATGACAGCCGGGTCCGCAATCATCTGCGTGCAATCCACAAGTCGATGCGACGACGCAAGGCCGACCCGTCGCTGCGCGAGGTTCAAGGTATTTTCGAGCTGAAAAGCGCATCTGCTGATTGGCGGATGATGTAATGCCGCACGTCGTCGGATCGAGGCCAGGCTTGGGGCTGATATGAGGCTGAGCGTGATCATGCCGGTCCATAACCGCGAGACCTTTGTGGGCCCGGCGCTACGCTCGCTGCTCAGGCAGCGTGATGCCGCCGATCTCGACATCATCGTCATCGATGACGGCTCGACCGACGGATCGGCCGAAATGGTGCGCTCGCTGATGGCGGAGAACGCCTGCATCCGCCTGTTTCAACAACCCAATATGGGTGTGACCCGGACGCGCAACACCGGGCTGGGATTGCTCAAGCCGGAGACCGACCTTGTCTCCTTTCTCGATTCGGACGACATTTCGCCGGTCGGACGCTTTGCGGCCGATATCGAACTCTTCCGCAACGATCCGAATCTGGATCTCACCTATTCAAGGATGATGCTGGTCGACAAGATCGACGACGAGCGCCTGGAGCCTGCCGCCGACAGCCGCAGTATCACGGTTCGCGGCATCCATTTGTCGGCGGCGATCTTCACGCGCCGGCTTGTCGGGCGCATCGGTGTGTTCGACGAAGCCTTCCATCAGGCGGAGGACACCGACTACCTCTTGCGCACCTTCGAAAGCGGACCAAGATATGTCACGCCGGAGACCGTGGCCCTCTACTATAGACGCCATCCCGGCAACATGACCCGGCAGACCGATGTCCAGTCCCGTGAATTCATGCGTGCAATCTACAAGTCGATGACCCGCCGCAAGGCAGATCCGACCTTGCGGCGGATCGAAGGCATCTTCGAACTCAAGGATCTCGCTGACTGGCAGTTCATGTGATGAGCGGATACGGCGTCGTCATTCCGGCATTCAACGCCAGCGGCACGATTGGCGAGACGCTGCGATCGGTCGCCACCCAGACGGTGCGGCCCGACCTGGTGGTGATCGTCGATGATGGTTCGACCGACGACCTGGCTTCAGCGATCGGCGGAACAGACCTGCCGGTGCAGCTGCTGCGCCAGGCAAATGCCGGACCTGGCAGCGCCACGACCAGGGGTATCGCCGCGTTGTCGACGCCGCTCATCGCGACGCTCGATGCGGACGATCTGTGGCTGCCGGACAAGATCGAGAGACAGCTGGCGCATCTCAAGAGATGTCCCGCGACAGCGGGCGTTTTCTGTCACTGGCGGAATTTCCGCAACGACCAGCCGGACGCGCCCGAGGCCACGGCCGTGCCTGGCTGGTCGCGGACCACCATGATGATCCGCCGCGAGGTCGCCAAGACGGTTGGACCGATCGTCGATCCGCCGGGCGGCCGTGGCGAAATGATCGACTGGATCGCCCGGGCGCGCGAGGCGGGCCTTGCCCTCGACATGCTGGACGAGGCGCTGGCGCTGCGCCGCATACGGCCGGGCAGCCTGTCCTATGGACGCGATGCGGCCCGCGACCGCGGCTATCTCGAAGTGGCACGGCTCGCCATGCTGCGGCGGGCCCGCAACAAAGCCGGCCCGGGCTGATGGCTGATATCCGCTGTATCGAGCGTCGCTTCCCGGACTATGGCTGGTCATGGCCGACGGGCGGACTAGACCAGTTGCTCAAGGCCGCACTTCTTCCCGACGAGGATGCCGCAGCCGCTTGCGCCGGCCGCTGGCTGGACGAGAACGATATCGATCATGTCTCGTTTCGCGAGCACCGGCTGCTGGCCGCGATCTCCGATAGGTTCGGCAGGAAGCTCGCCGGCCATTCCGCTTATCCGCGCCTTGTCGGCCTGCAGAAGATGCTGTGGACCAAATCGCGTATGGCGATGCGCGAAGCAGAACCGGCGCTGAAGGCGATGACCGATGCGGGATGCAAGGTGATGCTCATCAAGGGCGCCAGCCGCATTGCCTTGAACGCCTCGGCACAGCGCGGCCGGGTGGCGCACGACATCGACATATTGGTGCGGCCGCAGGACATGCAAACGGCCTTCGACGTGCTGCGCGACGGCGACTGGCAGATCGCCACGGGTGTCAGCCCGCAATATCTGCGGACAAGGCTGGCGTCGCTGCGCTCGATGAACTTCTTCAAGGGCAATCTCGGCGACATCGACCTGCACCAGCTCGCCTATGACGGTTCGCAGCGAAGCGAGGAAGACGACCTGGCCATCTGGCAACGGGCCGATAGCGCCGAATTCAGCGGCGTCGGCGTGCTGGTGCCGTCGCCGGCCGACCGCATCGCGCTTGCCATCGCGCATGGCGGGCTCGATGCCCACACGCACAGCGACTGGCTGGTCGATTGCGCGGTGGCCATTCGCGGCGGCGATGTAGACTGGGATGTGTTCCTCGATGTTGTCGCCAGACGCGGCCTTGCCGTTGCCGCTGCTGTAGCGCTCTCCTATTTGGCGCTTGAAACAGGCGTGGGGGTGCCGGACAAGGTGCTGGGGCGCGTGCTTGACATGGCCGACCGCACCGGTCTCTCGCGCTGGTCGGCGGTGCTGCAGGCCAAGCCGCGGACCGATTTCGGCAGGCTGGTCTGGTTGTCGCGTGGCCTTGCCAAGCAGTTGCGGCTGCGACGCAAGAGCGGCCGGCTGCGGCAGGAGCCGCCAGCCAAGGCCTGGCGCGGCAGGCCAGCCCGCAACGAGCCGTCGCAAACGCTGCCGCCATCGGTATTCTCACAGGCCATACCTTGCCCGCCAACGGCAGGCGAGATGATGCTGGACATCACAGTCAAGATCCGTGTGCCACCAGTCCGCCGCCGCATCGAGATGGAGATCAACGTCGATGACGACCATATTGCGCGCCTGCGCGCCATGGCCATCAGCCGGTCCGGCGGGGAACGGGTGCTGCATTTTCGCGGCAAGGTGACGCTTGATGGAGAAAGGCGCGCCGTGACGCTGGAGGCGCGACCCTCCCGGCAATTCCGCCAATGGGACGATGATGCGACAGTCGCAGCCTATGGCGCACTGCCCTTCCATCTGATCTCGGCGATTTTTTCGCCGCTGCGCTAAGACGGAAGCACCCACCAAGCATCGATCGGCCTGTGCAACAGTCTTGCACGGACAACCAAGTTCTCGACGCGATGCCGACGAACATCGCAGACTGTAACGGCGCGATTAACTGCACTTTAGGCAATCCCGGCTAGCTTGCGACGTCAGGCAGGCGCAGCTGTGCACCCGCCCGTGATTTCGTCGTACTGCGTAAAAATGATCTTTGCTGGGGCGGTCCGATGAGCATGGGAAGTGTCCGAAACATCAGTACCGCGACCGGCTTTGCGTCTTCGATTGGAAGCTTGTCGCCGGTCTGGCTTGTCGCGGCCGTGGTGGTGTTCTCTTTTTTCATGCCGTGGACGGCCGGCGACAATACCGACGTCAGCTGGCTCATCGTCATCTGCGAAAAGGTCCTTGATGGCCAGAAGCTCTATGTCGACATTCTGGAAACCAACCCGCCTTTCTCCGTGGCCCTCTATATTGGGCCGGTGTGGCTGTCCCACAGGCTCGGCATCTCGCCGGAATCGGCAATCGAGTGCTTCATCTATCTGGTCTTCTTCGTTTCGATTGCGCTGTCGGCGATGGTCATCGAACGCGGCCGAATCTTTGTCGATCTGAAGACGCAATGGATCTATCCCGCGCTGGCGGTTTTGCTTCTCATCATGCCTGGGAATGTTTTCGGCCAGCGCGAACATATCGGTACGATGTTGTTCATGCCGATGCTGTTCCTGATGATGTGGCGGATTGAAAACCGTGCCCATGCGCCGGTTCCTCTCGGCCTTGCCGTAGCGGTTGGCCTGGCTGGAAGCGTGCTGCTTCTGGTCAAACCGCATTGGGCAACCGGCATCATATTTCCGTACCTCTTTATCGCTTGGCGCAGACGCTCGCTGATGGCGTGCCTGACGGCTGAAAACGTCGTCATCTTCACGGTTTGCGCTGCCTATCTCGTCAGTGTGTATCTATGGTTCCCCGAGTTTCTCGGCGCCTTCCTGCAAGTGCTGATGCGCTACTATGTCAGCCTGCGGGCCAACATAAATATCGTCGCCGCATTGCCGACTTTTGCGATCTTTGTCGTCTTCGCGGTTTTCCAGATGCGCAAATCTGTCTGGCGAGACGACGTCGCGCTGGCGATGGTGAGTGCCGGCGGCCTCTTTGTTTCCATGGTGTATCTTGGAAAATACTGGCCCAATCACCAGTATCCTTTCCAGACTACGCTGGTGTTTGCGATGCTGCTGGCCGTGGCATCACGATGGCAAATGGCGTTTGGCCTGGCAAATGCGGAGGCCGCCTCCGAGGTCGCCAGCGTCAAGCTCCATGCCGCAGCCGCGCTGGCCGTGGTCGCTGCGCTTTCGGTGACGCACCACCAGTTCTATCAACTGCCCGAGAAAAGCCTGGTCGATGCCATCAAGAGCCGTTACGCCTCGCCATCGATCGTTCAGGTCAGCTCCGATCTTTCCGTCGGCAATCCGCTGACAAGGATGAGCAATGGTCGCTGGCTGTCGGCCTATGCTCATGATTGGGTCGGCACCTATGCGCTTTGGGGTCTGATGCGGGGTACGTATCAAGGCGAAGACGAGCGCATCGCACGGCAGGACCTTGATAATTATACGCGCTACGTCAATTCCCTGATCCGCGACAACAAGCCCGATATCATCCTGATGGATCGGATGAACAAGAAAAAGTCAGCGTGGTCGCTCACGGCGGACTTTCCGCCAATCTGGATCGTGTGGATGCGTCAGAACGCGGATTTCCAAACCCTGATGGAAGGCTATGAGGAAATCGCGAGCGGGGACTACATTGAAGTCTATGCACGGCGTTCGGACGCCCATTAGAGCAGTTCACCATTTTACGGAAACGGCGATCTTCCCTAACTCTTTGTTTTGACACAATTCCTGTGGGGAAAGCGCTATGCGCTTTTTCCCGGGAAAGCCGTTTCACACTTTTCCTGGAATTTGTTCTAAAGCGCGTCGCGTTGAACCGGATTCATGCGACGCGCTTTAGATCTTTGTTTTTATGCATGTCGTTCTCCCAAAACCGAGGTCACTTTTGGGCGATATGCATTAGCTCGCTCACTCGGCTTTCGTCACCCGCCGCAGCGTCAGATTGATCCTGCCGCCGTTCTTGAGCAACGCCGAGGTCGATGGGTAAATGCGGTCGACGCCGTGGAAGCAGAGGCGGCCCTCGCCGCCGAGCACGACGACGTCGCCGCTCTTCAGCCTGAACGACTTGGTGGCGCCCTCGCGCGTCGCCTGACCGACCCTGAACAGGCAATCGTCGCCCAGTGAGACGGAGACGACGGGTGCCGAGAAATCGGCCTCGTCGCGATCCTGGTGCAGGCCCATCTTCGCGTCGGCCGTGTAGAAATTGATCAGGCAGGCCTGCGGCGGATTCGGATAGGCCGATACCTGCCGCCAGAGATCGAGCAGGCTCTCCGGGATCGGCGGCCAGGGCTCTCCGGTCAGCGGATGCATGGGCTGGTAGCGATAGCCTCGTTCCTTGTCGGTGACCCACCCGAGCGGACCGCAATTGGTCATGCGCACGCTCATCTCCTTGCCGGTGCGCGGCATGGCCGGCACGAACAGCGGAGCCTGCTGGACGATACCCCTCACCGCCTCGACCAGAGCCTCCTGCACGGTGCGGGAGAGATAGGCCGGCATGTGGCGGACGCCCTTGGGCAGAACAAGCATGGAATAGCGCACCTTGAGATGGTTCGAGCCCGCAAGATGCCACCATCGAAGGAAAACGGCGACCCGAAAGCCGTCGGCGGTCTGATGGCGGCTGTCGACGGAGAGGATGGGCGGTGAATTCGCTGCCCACTTTCGCGAAAGGCGGTTGACGGACAAATATGAATTCCATAGTCAAGTTTTTGAACTTGAGTATTTTAGACAACAATCTGGATGCCGGCGAGAGGGAGAGGTCGCCGACAGCGAATGGCAAAGAGCGAGGCATGTCGACGTGACGTTTCATGAGGGGTCTAACATGGTCAGAGGTGGCAGGATCTGGTGCCGGGGATTGCTCGCCACGCCGTGCCTGGCGGCGCTGCTTTGTGCTCATCAGGCGCTTGCGCAGCAGGCCGCCGCCCAGTCACAAGATGGCACGCTCGAGCCGATCACGGTCAGCGGCAAGGGCGGCCGGGTCAATTCCGGGGATGACGACAAGACGGTGGCCGCCAAGCGCAGCTCCGGCGCGACCAAGACGGATACGCCACTCATCGAAACGCCCCGCTCCGTCTCGGTGGTGACGCGCAAGGAGATCGAGGAGCGCGGCGCGCAGGACATCATCGAGGCGGTGCGCTATTCGGCGGGCGTCAGCACCGGCGCCTATGGCTTCGATCCGCGCTTCGACCAGATTTATATCAGAGGCTACGACGCCACGACGCTGGGCGACTACAAGGACGGGCTGCGCCAGCCCTACATCAATTACGGCACCTTTCGCACCGACCCCTATTCGCTCGAACGCGTCGAGGTGATCAAGGGACCGGTATCGGTGCTTTATGGCGCGGGAACGCCGGCCGGCATCGTCAACAAGGTGCCCAAGCTGCCGACCGAGGACAGGATCCGCGAAGTCCAATTGCTTTATGGCACCAAGGACAGGGCGCAGGCGGCCTTCGATTTCGGCGGCCCCGTTACCGAAGGCAGCGACGAGTTCCTCTACCGGATCGTCGGTCTGGCGCGGAACGGCGACACCAATTTCGACATCGCCGACGACCGCTATTTCCTGCAGCCGTCGCTGACCTGGAATCCCGATGCCGCGACCTCCTTCACCATCTACGGGCTGGTGCAGGCTGACGAGACGGATACCAATGTCGGCGCGATCACCGATCCCTCGGGAAAGGTTCACGCTTTGCGAGAAAGCGATCCGGACTACGACTATCAGAAGATCCGGCAGCAGCAGATCGGCTACAAGTTCGAGCACGATTTCGGCGATGGCATCACCGTGCGCCAAAATGTTCGATACTCACATCTGGATCTGAGGTCGCGTTACCTCTCCATCTCCAGTTGGACAGGCACTGTCGCGCATCGCTATGCGAGCTCGATTCGCGACGAAATGAACGTGTTCCAGGCCGACAACCAGATCGAGGCCAAATTCGACACCGGGGCGCTCGCCCACACTGTGCTTCTCGGCCTTGACTACACCAACCTGACCTCGTCCTTCGGCTATGGCGCGGGTCCCATCAATCCTGCCTATGATTTCGACATTGCCAATCCGACATACGGTGTTTCCGGCCCGACGCCGGATTACAATGTCACGACTTCCGATGCGGATCTGCGCCAGACCGGCATTTACGCGCTGGATCAGGTTGAACTGGACAGATGGCGTTTCACGCTCGGTGGCCGACAGACATGGGTCGAGCAGACGCGTGACTATGGAGGCGGCGTTTCCGACGATTTGAACAAGAACGCCTTCAGCATGCAGGCCGGCGCCCTCTATCTGTTCGACAATGGCGTTGCGCCCTTTGCGAGCTATGCGACCTCGTTCGAGCCGGTCACGAATCGATCCGAGTCAGGCGACATTCTCCAGCCGACGAAGGGCGAGCAGTTCGAACTGGGGGTGAAATACCAGCCGCCGGGAACCGACATCCTGCTGTCGGCGGTCGCCTATCATCTCGTCGAGAAGAACAAGCCGGTCGTCGTCAACGCCAACACAGGCACCTACCGGGCGCTCGGCGAAGTCACCAGCAACGGCTTTGAACTCGAGGCCCGCGCGGCCATTACGGACGGGCTGGATGTGATCGCCGCCTATAATTACAATCACGCCGAGATCACGGACGGTGCCCCCGGCTCGACGGAGATCGGCAAGGTTCCGGCCGTCACGCCCGCGCATGTCGCGAGCCTCTGGGCCAACTACAAGTTCGACGAGGGCAGTGCCGCCTCAGGCCTTTCCGTCGGTGCCGGTGTAAGGATGCAGAGCGCGACCTATACCGACACCACCAACACCGCCAAGAATGATGCCGCGGTCCATCTCGATGCCTCGGCGTCCTATGATTTCGGCGCCATCGACAAGAAATATGAAGGTGTTTCCGCTGCCTTCGCCATCCGCAACATTGCCGATGAACGTCCCATCGTGTGCAACAGCGGCTACTGCTATTTGGGTCAGGGCCGCAACGTCACGGCTTCGCTGAAGCGCAGCTGGTAGGGTCTGCTGTGTTTGCGCGTCGCCTGGGCGCGCAAAATGCCCCTTGTCAAACTCGGTCAAGCACGCACCGGGTTCTTAATCGTTCTCCACCCGGCCGCGCAGCTTTTTGATCGTACCGCGTCCGGCCTTGCTCTTCAGCCGCCGCTCGACCGCGCCTTTCGAGGGGCGCGTCTTCTTGCGCGGCGGCGGCGGCGGCTCGGCGGCCTTGGCGACCAGCGCCGTGAGCCTTGCCCGGGCGTCGGCGCGGTTCTGCTCCTGGGTGCGGAAGCGCCCGGCCTCGATGACGATGACGCCGTCCTTGGTGGCGCGCTGGCCGGCAAGCTTGATCGTGCGCGCACGCACGCGTTCCGATAGGCCGGCCGCGTTGGCGGCGTCGAAGCGCAGCTGCACGGCGGTCGCCACCTTGTTGACGTTCTGGCCACCGGGACCGGACGAACGAATGAAATCCTCGTGCAGGTCGCCCGGGTGGATCACGGCTTCGCCCGATATGATGATGTTGTCGTCGATCGGCATGCCGCAGTCATGGCGCGGCGACGTGAAAGAAAAGGCCCGATCGAAACCGGGCCTTCAATGGTGCTGAGCGGCGTGGCTATTACTCCGCCGCTTCCTGCATGCGGGGCGCCGCACCCATGACGGTAGCATCGACATGCGGCTCGAATTTCTCGAAGTTGACGGCGAACATGCCGACCAGTCTTGCCGCTTGCCGGTCATAGGCAGGCTTGTCGGCCCAGGTCGAGCGCGGATCGAGAATGGCGCTGTCGACGCCAGGCACGGCCACCGGCACCTCGAAGCCGAAATTGGCGTCGGTACGGAACTCGCCGTTCTTCAGCGAGCCGTCGAGGGCGGCGGCAAGCAAAGCGCGCGTCGCCTTGATCGGCATGCGCTTGCCCGTGCCATAGGCGCCGCCGGTCCAGCCGGTGTTGACCAGCCAGCAATCGGCGCCGTGGCTGGCGATGAGCGCGCGCAGCAGATTGCCGTATTCCGACGGATGGCGCGGCATGAACGGTGCGCCGAAGCAGGTCGAGAACGTCGCCTCGGGCTCGGTCACGCCCTTTTCGGTTCCAGCCACCTTGGCCGTGTAGCCGGAGAGGAAATGATACATTGCCTGCGCCGGGGTCAGCCGCGCGATCGGCGGCATCACGCCGAAGGCGTCGGCAGTCAGCATGATGATGTTTTTCGGATGACTGGCGCGCCCGGTCTTGGAGGCATTGGGAATGAAGTCGAGCGGGTAGGCGCAGCGTGTGTTTTCGGTGAGGCGGCCGTCGTTGAAGTCCGGCACGCCGTCGGCGTCGAGCACGACATTTTCCAGCACCGTGCCGAAGCGCTGCGTGGTGGCGAATATCTCCGGCTCGGCTTCGGCCGACAGCTTAATTGTCTTGGCGTAGCAGCCGCCTTCGAAATTGAAGATGCCGTGCGGGCCCCAGCCATGCTCATCGTCGCCGATCAGCGTGCGCGACGGATCGGCCGACAGCGTCGTCTTGCCGGTTCCCGAAAGCCCGAAGAAGACGGCGGCGTCGCCGGCCGGCCCCTCATTGGCCGAGCAATGCATCGGCATGACGCCCTTTTCCGGCAGGAGATAGTTGAGCATGGTGAACACCGACTTCTTCATCTCGCCGGCATAGGAGGTGCCGCCGATGAGCACGATCTTGCGGGTGAGGTCGACGGCGATCACCGTCTCGGTGCGGCTGCCGTGGCGGGCGGGATCGGCGCGGAAGGACGGCAGGTCGATGATCGTCATCTCAGGCGCGAACTGTTCGAGTTCGGCTTTGTCCGGGCGGATGAGCAGATTGCGGATGAACAGCGAGTGCCAGGCAAATTCGGTGATGACGCGCGTCGGCAGTTTCAGCTCGGCATCGGCGCCGCCGACCAGATCCTGAACATAGAGATCCCTGTCTGCGGCGTGGGCAAGGAAATCGGCGAACAGCGTTTCGAACTGGGCCGGCGAGATCGCCTTGTTGTTGTCCCACCAGACATGCGCCTCTGTGGCGGCGTCGCGGACGACGAACTTGTCCTTGGGCGAACGGCCTGTGTGCTGGCCGGTCTCGGCGACCAGCGCGCCATGCGCGGTCAACCGGGCCTCGCCGCGCCGGATCGCCTCCTCATAGAGGGCGGCCGCACCGAAATTGTAGCGCACCATGCCGGTGGTTTTCAGGCCGATACGATCGATCGGGCAAGCAGGATTGCGTTTGCCGACTTCCGACATTGGTGTCCCTTCTACGATTTTCCGCATCTTTGCCGGCGTCTTTCCGGCACGCCCACTACGCAGGCTGAGATGGTCAAAACCAGAAAAGCCAAATGATATCAAATCATTAATCGATTTAAATATTTTGAAAGTTGTTTAAATCGTTTATATATGCGAAAAGTTTCACGGTTGCCCAAAGGATTGGCGCTGTTCGTTCGTCCAATCCATGTCGAGGTAGGATTGTGGCCTGCGGCACCCCGCGCGTGACAGCGGACAAGGCCTATGCCACATTTTGTACCTAATTTGTCCTGCAAAAGCCCCTTCTCTACGAAAGAAGGGACAGCTCATGAGGGAGCCGCTTGAAATGGCAACAATCGCGCTTGTCGATGACGACCGCAACATTCTGACGTCGGTGTCGATCGCCCTCGAATCCGAGGGATATCGCGTCGAGACCTACACGGATGGTGCGTCCGCGCTGGAAGGCCTGGCGGCACGTCCGCCGAATCTTGCCATCCTCGACATCAAGATGCCGCGCATGGACGGCATGGAACTGTTGCGCCGGATGCGCCAGAAGTCCGACCTGCCGGTGATCTTCCTGACCTCCAAGGACGACGAGATCGATGAATTGTTCGGCCTCAAGATGGGCGCCGACGATTTCATCCGCAAACCGTTCTCACAGCGCCTGCTGGTCGAGCGGGTGCGCGCCGTGCTGCGCCGTGCCAGTGCCCGCGAGGCTGCGGCAAAGGCGCCCAGCCAGCAGGCCCGCTCGCTCGAGCGCGGCCAGTTGGTCATGGACCAGGAACGCCATACCTGCACCTGGAAAGGCGAACCGGTGACGCTCACCGTCACCGAATTCCTGATCCTGCACTCGCTGGCGCAGCGTCCCGGTGTCGTAAAAAGCCGTGATGCGCTGATGGATTCAGCCTATGATGAGCAGGTCTATGTCGACGACCGCACGATCGACAGCCACATCAAGCGGCTGCGCAAGAAGTTCAAGGCTGTCGACGACGACTTCGAGATGATCGAAACCCTTTACGGAGTCGGATACCGGTTCCGCGAAGCGTAATTTGATGTATGTCGAGCAAAAGCGGTCCCGGTTTTGGGGCTGCGACATGCGTCGAACCGAAGACTAAGCAGGGACTGCTATTCGATGGCAGTGGAAGCACAGCGAACAAGGCCGACGGGCGCCGCCAGGCGGCCGTCGCGCATTATGCCGTCCTTCGTGTCGAAGATCACGGTGCCGATGCGCCGCTTCCTCGGCCACCACATCTTTTCCAGCCTGACCCGGCGCATCCTGTTCCTCAACCTTGCCGGCCTGGCTGTCCTGGTCACCGGCATCCTCTACCTCAACACCTTCCGCGACGGGCTGATCGATGCCCGCGTCGAAAGCCTGATGACGCAGGGCGAGATCATCGCCGGCGCGATCGCGGCGTCGGCGACGGTCGAGACCGATTCGATCAGCATCGACCCGGAAAAGCTGCTTGAGCTGCAGGCCGGCGAGAGCCTGGGGCCGGGCTCGGACCAGCTCGACAATCTCGATTTCCCGATCAATCCGGAGCGTGTCGCGCCGGTGCTGCGACGGCTGATCTCGCCGACCCGAACGCGGGCCCGCATCTATGACCGCGACGCCAATCTGCTGCTCGATTCGCGCCATCTCTATTCGCGCGGCCAGATCCTGCGCTACGACCTGCCGCCGGTCGAGGAAGAAGAGCCTGATCTCGTCGAGCGCGTCCAGAAATTCATCTTCGACTTCTTCCGCAACACCGACTTGCCTGTCTATCGCGAGCAGCCGGGCGGCAATGGCGCGGCTTTTCCGGAAGTGGTCAAGGCGCTGACCGGCAGCCCATCGACCATCGTGCGCGTCTCGGAACAGGGCGAGCAGATCGTTTCGGTGGCGGTGCCGATCCAGCGCTTCCGCGCCGTTCTCGGCGTCTTGATGCTGTCGACCGAAGGCGGCGACATCGACAAGATCGTCGCCGCCGAGCGCAAGGCGATCCTGCGCGTCTTCGGCATCGCGGCACTCGTCACCGCCATCCTGTCGATGCTTTTGGCCTCGACCATCGCCAACCCGCTACGCCGGCTGTCGGCGGCGGCGGTGCGGGTCAGGCGCGGCGTCAAGAGTCGCGAGGAGATCCCCGACTTTTCCGACCGCCAGGATGAGATCGGCAATCTGTCAATCGCCGTGCGCGACATGACCAACGCGCTCTATGCCCGTATCGAGGCGATCGAAAGCTTCGCCGCCGACGTGTCGCATGAGTTGAAGAACCCGCTGACGTCGCTGCGCAGCGCGGTGGAAACCTTGCCGCTGGCCAAGAACGACAATTCGCGCAGCCGGCTGATGGACATCATCCAGCATGACGTCCGACGGCTGGACCGCCTGATCACCGACATTTCCGACGCCTCACGTCTCGACGCCGAACTGGCGCGCGAAGATGCCGGGACGGTGGACCTGAAGAAATTCATCACCGACCTCGTCGCCGTGTCGCGCGAGACCACCCGCAATAAGAAAGCGGTCGAGATCGAGCTCAAGGTCGCCAAGCTGCCGCAAGGCGTCAAAGGCTATTTCGTCGCCGGCCACGATCTGCGCATCGGCCAGGTCGTCACCAATCTGATCGAGAATGCGCGCTCCTTCGTTCCCGAGGACCATGGCCACATCAGCCTGTCGCTGGCGCGCGCCGGCAAGTTCAACATCCTGACCGTCGACGACAATGGTCCCGGCATCCGCGCCGACAATATCGACCGCATCTTCGAACGCTTCTACACCGACCGGCCTGCCGGCGAGGCGTTCGGCCAGAATTCGGGCCTTGGCCTGTCGATCTCCAGGCAGATCGTCGAGGCCCATGGCGGCACGCTGACCGCCGAGAACATTCCCGGCACCAAGCCGGGCGAGATCAAGGGCGCGCGCTTCGTCGTGACGCTGCCGGCCGAAGCATGATTCCAAATGTTTAGGTGCGGCCGTGCGGCCTGAAAACATTCACGCAACGGCGATCCTAATCGGCGAGCGCGGCCTGCTTTTCAGCGGAGCATCCGGTTCGGGCAAGACGACGCTGGCGCTGACGCTTATCGACCATTGCCGCCAGCGCGGATTGTTTGCGCGGCTGATTGGCGACGATCAGCTTTTCGTCGAGGCGCATGCCGGGCGGCTGGTGTGCCGTGCTCCCGCCACGATAGAAGGTCTTGCCGAAGTGCCGGGGCTCGGGCCACGGAAGCTGCCGTTCGAACCGGCCTGCGTCGTCGACCTGCATATACTCCTGTTGCCGGCCGGCGTAATCGCACGCTTCCAGGAGGACGCCAGCGACGAGATCATCGGCTGCACGGTGCCGCGGATCGAACTGGCCGAACGCAATGTCACGGCTGCCTTGCCCGCCGTGATGGCGCGGCTGTCGATCATGCCTTTTCTATGATCCGGTCAGAGTTTTTTGCTGCAATGCGTCAAAATGGCATGGGCCGGCGCAATTTTGGGCTTGTCAACGGGCCGCGCGTCGACAAGATAGCGCTCCCGCCGCCTGGAATGGCTGGCGAGCATAAAATGCGCCTGTGAAGCGGCGATGACGGGAGCCACCAAAGAATGATCGGACTCGTGCTTGTAACGCACGGTCAACTGGCCACCGAGTTCCGACATGCCGTCGAACATGTCGTCGGGCCACAAGACAATTTCGAAACCGTGGCGATCGGTGCCGACGACGATATGGAACAGCGTCGCCGCGACATCGTCGACGCCGTCGCCCGTGTCGATACCGGAGCGGGCGTCATCGTGCTGACCGACATGTTCGGCGGCACGCCGTCGAACCTCGCCATTTCGGTGATGGAGTCCGGGCGCACCGAGGTGATCGCCGGCATGAACCTGCCGATGCTCATCAAGCTGTCCTCGATCCGCAAGGGCGACAACATGGCAGCCGCGCTCGACGAGGCGCAGGCAGCCGGCCGCAAATACATCAATGTCGCCAGCCAGCTTCTGAGCAGCAAATGAACGCGCTATCCCCGGAAAAAGACCAAATCGTCCGGGAGTTTCCGATCGTCAACCAGCGCGGCCTGCATGCACGCGCCTCGGCGAAATTCGTCCAGCTCGCCAGCGGCTTCGACGCCTCGGTGCATGTCGAGAAGGACGGCCTCAAGGTCGGCGGCACGTCGATCATGGGCCTGATGATGCTTGCCGCCAGCCCGGGCTACTCGATCCGCGTCACCGCCAGCGGGCCGGAGGCGCTCGAGGTCATGGACGCGCTGGAGCAGCTTGTTGCCTCCCGTTTCGGCGAGGAATGCTGATCCCGTACGCCGCACGAAGCATGCCTGCGGGACATGCAGGGATAAAGATTTCTTTATATCCCATTGTCGTCTCGACACCGATCTGCTAGTCAGGCCGGCAATTCGCGCCCTTCGACGCGCCGACCGGCGCGGGCGCATCCGCAACCAATTCGCAAGCACATCAAATCGCACGGAGCACTGCCATGACGGGTAGCAAGGATTATGTGGTCGCCGACATCTCGCTTGCCGGCTGGGGCCGCAAGGAACTTGATATCGCCGAAACCGAAATGCCCGGCCTGATGGCCTGCCGCGAGGAATTCGGCGTCAAGAAGCCGCTCAAGGGCGCGCGCATCACCGGCTCGCTGCACATGACCATCCAGACCGCGGTGCTGATCGAGACGCTGAAGGCGCTCGGCGCCGATATCCGCTGGGCCTCCTGCAACATCTTCTCGACCCAGGACCATGCGGCGGCGGCGATCGCCGAGGCCGGCATTCCGGTCTTCGCCGTCAAGGGCGAGAGCCTCGAACAGTATTGGGACTACACCGACCGGATCTTCCAGTGGGCCGATGGCGGCCTGTCCAACATGATCCTCGATGATGGCGGCGACGCCACCATGTACATCCTGATCGGCGCCCGCGCCGAGGCCGGCGAAGACGTGCTGTCCAACCCGCAGAGCGAGGAAGAGGAATATTTCTATGCCCAGGTCAAGAAGCGCCTGAAGGCTTCGCCCGGCTTCTTCACCAAGCAGAAGGCTGCGATCCGCGGCGTCACCGAAGAGACGACCACCGGCGTCAACCGGCTCTACCAGCTGCAGAAGAAGGGCCTGCTGCCCTTCCCGGCGATCAACGTCAACGATTCCGTCACCAAGTCGAAGTTCGACAACAAGTATGGCTGCAAGGAATCGCTGGTCGACGGCATCCGTCGCGGCACCGACACGATGATGGCCGGCAAGGTCGCGGTCGTCTGCGGCTATGGCGACGTCGGCAAGGGCTCGTCGGCCTCGCTCAAGGGCGCCGGCGCCCGCGTCAAGGTCACCGAAGTCGACCCGATCTGCGCCCTGCAGGCGGCCATGGACGGCTTTGAGGTCGTCACGCTGGAGGACGCGGCTCCGACCGCCGACATCGTCATCACCACCACCGGCAACAAGGATGTCGTCACCCTCGACCATATGCGGTCGATGAAGGACATGGTGATCGTCGGCAATATCGGCCACTTCGACAACGAGATCCAGGTGGCGTCGCTGCGCAATCTGAAATGGACCAACGTCAAGCCGCAGGTCGACATGATCACCTTCCCGGACGGCAAGCGGATGATCCTGTTGTCGGAAGGCCGCCTGCTCAATCTCGGCAACGCCACCGGCCATCCGAGCTTCGTCATGTCGGCATCCTTCACCAACCAGGTGCTGGCCCAGATCGAGCTGTTCAGCAAGGGCGAGCAGTACCAGAACCAGGTCTATGTCCTGCCCAAGCATCTCGACGAGAAGGTCGCGCGCCTGCACCTCGACAAGCTCGGCGCCCGCCTGACCGAACTGTCGGGTGAGCAGGCCGCCTATATCGGCGTCACGCCGCAGGGTCCGTTCAAGCCGGAACACTACCGCTATTAACCAAAGCTAAATTTACTACCAGATATTGAGGCCGGGCGATTGACTTTTCGCCCGGCTTTATTTTTGCGCGCGATCAGCCTTCACGGCGATTCGGCGAGGGTTTATTGTCAGGTGATTCGCGACGCTTCCGGCCCGAGAGGGGATCAGAGAGGCGCGTTTCAGGGCGGTCTTGCATTCAGGCGGCGGAGAGGACCAAGACATGCCGGGGCAAAACCCGCACGGAGCGGGATCGGCCGTTTCCGGCGGCCACGACGATTCGGGGCCGATCGGCTCAGCCACCCAGGGCGGGCGCCTTTCATGGCGTGCCCGTGCGGGACTGTTCCTGGCCAGTTCAGCACTTGCCTATCCGCTGGCCAGCGCCGTGGCGCATGCCGAGAACGCCACTGTCGCGACCGCCGGCCTGTCGATCAGCACAGTCGAGGTCATGCAGCTTGCGGTGTTCGTCGGCGTGACGGGCGCGGCGCTTCTGTCGGCCATCGTTCTCATCCGCGAACGGGCTCGTACCTCGGCGGAAAATGTCGAACTGAGAAGCCGCGTCGCCGACGTCAACGCGGCACTGCGCCGTTCGGAAGCGCTGCTCAATCTGCGCGACCAGCGTGTGGTCGTCTGGGCTTCGGAAAACAAGAAACCCGAACTCATCGGCACATTGCCGGTCGAAAGCGGAGCGCCCGAGGAGCGGGCGGCATTTCTGGCCTTCGGCCGCTGGCTGATGCCGCGCTCGGCGGCGGCGCTCGAGCATGCCATCGCGGGCTTGCGCGAAAAGGCCCGGCCCTTCGACCTGGTCATCGAATCGCAGGCCGGCGCTCCGCTCGAGGTGCATGGCCGCAAGAGCGCCGCGCATATACTGGTGCGGTTTGTCTCGCTTTCCGAGACCCAGCGCAGCCAGGCCAGGCTAAAGATCGACAACCAGCGGCTGGCCGCCGACCATGACATGATGATCGGCCTGCTCGAGGCGCTTAAGATGCCGGCATGGCTGCGCGACGAGCACGGGCGCCTGAAATGGGTCAACCGGGCCTATGCCGACGCGGTCGAAGCCGAAAGCGCGGAAGCCGCGGTCCGCGACGCCAAGGAATTCCTCGGCGGCCAGGCGCGTGAGGCAATCGACACCCAGCACAAATCGCATCCGGTCTTCGAGCAATCGCTCTCCACGGTGATCGAAGGCGACCGCCGCGTCTTCGCGGTGACCGACTTCGCCGGCCCGGACGGTTCGGCCGGGCTTGCCTGCGACACCAGCGCCATCGAGACCATTCGCGGCGAATATGAGCGGACGGTGCGCAGCCATGCCGACACGCTCGACCAGCTCAACACCGCGGTCGCCATCTTCGACACTGACGAGAAGCTGCGCTTCTTCAACCAGGCCTTCCAGAAACTGTGGGGCCTGGACTCTGGCTTCCTGCTCAGCGCGCCCGACAATGCGCTTTTGCTCGACCGGCTGCGCAGCGAAGGCAAGATCGCCGAGCAGCCCGAATGGCGCCGCTGGAAAGAAGGCCTGCTCGGCGCCTACCGCGCGGTGGAATCGCAGGAACATTGGTGGCATCTGCCAGATGGGAAGACCATCCGCGTCGTCGCCAACCCGCAGCCCAAGGGCGGCGTCACCTGGGTCTTCGAGAACCTGACCGAGAAGATGGACCTGGAAAGCCGCTATCGCACCGCGGTGCGAGTCCAGGGCGAAACGCTCGACAATCTCGCCGAAGGCGTGGCGGTGTTCGGCCCCGATGGGCGGCTCCGCCTGTCGAACCCGGCTTTTGCCACGCTGTGGGGCCTGAGCACGGAAGCCGCCAAGCCCAATGTGCACGTCTCGACGATCCGCGATCTCAGCGACAGGCAGGCGGTCGACAGCCCCTGGCCCGGCTTCGTCGCTGCCATTACCGGTTTCGACGACGAACGCCGCGAACGCCACGGCCAGACCGAGCTCAACAATGGCATCGTGCTGCGCTACGCCGTGATTCCGCTGCCCAACGGGCAAGTGATGATGACTTTCGTCGACGTCACAGACAGCGTGAATGTCGAACGCGCGCTGAAGGACAAGAACGAGGCGCTGGAAAAGTCCGACCAGCTCAAGAACGACTTCGTCCAGCACGTGTCCTACGAGCTGCGTTCGCCGCTGACCAACATCATCGGCTTCACCGAACTGCTTTCCGTGCCGACGACCGGACCACTGAATCAAAAGCAGCGCGAATATGTCGAGCATGTCAGCTCATCCTCCTCGGTGCTGCTGACCATCGTCAACGACATACTCGACCTCGCGACCGTCGATGCCGGCATCATGCAGCTCGACATTTCCGAGGTGCATGTCGACCGCACCATCGCGGCGGCAGCGGAACTCGTCGCCGACCGGCTGCAGGAACATTCGATCCGGCTCGAGGTCGATGCCGCCGCTGCGCCGAAGACGTTCCACGGCGACGAGACCCGCATCCGGCAGATCCTCTACAATCTGCTCAGCAACGCCGCCAATTACGCACCGGAAGCCAGCACCATCCGGCTCGCCTGCCGCCATCTGGCGGACGGGGTGGAGTTCTCGGTTCATGACGACGGTCCAGGCATGCCGCCGGATGTGCTCGATTCAGTGTTCCGCCGCTTCGAACCGCGCACCAATGGCGGCCGCCGGCGCGGCGCCGGGCTCGGCCTGTCGATCGTCAAGAGCTTCGTCGAACTGCATGGCGGCCACGTTCGCATCGAAACCGGCAAGGACAAGGGCACCACCGTCATCTGCACCTTCCCCGACATGCCGGGCATTCGCGCCGCGGCCGAGTAGCGCGCTCGATGACGGGACCCGTGCTGGAGCGTTTGCTCGCGGATGAGACACAGACCTCGCGGCTGGGCGAGGATCTGGCGCTGTCCCTGCGTGCCGGCGACGTGCTGGCGCTCAAGGGCGATCTCGGCGCCGGCAAATCGACATTGGCGCGGGCGCTGATCCGAGCGCTGGCGGACGATGCCGGCCTCGACGTGCCGAGCCCGACCTTCACCCTGGTGCAGAGCTACGACACGCGCATTCCGGTGCACCATTTCGACCTCTACCGCCTGGCCTCGGCAGCCGAGCTCGACGAACTCGGCTTCGACGAAGCGCTGACGCAAGGTGCCGCTCTGGTCGAATGGCCTGAGCGGGCCGAAAGCTATCTGCCGAAGACGACGCTTTCGATCGAACTCGTCCAGCATGGCGAGGGCCGGCTGGCCCGGCTGTCGGGACAAGGGCCAGCCTTCGACCGCGCGGCGCGGTCGCTGGCGATGCGCGGTTTCCTCGAGACTGCCGGCTGGGGCGAAGCGAGGCGGCGCCATTTCATCGGCGACGCCTCCGCCCGCTCCTATGAGATCGTGACGCTTGCCGGCCAGGAGCCGCGCGTGCTGATGAACTCGCCGCGGCTAGTGCTCGGCCAGCCCGTGCGCGGCGGCAAACCCTATGCGGTCATCGCCCACACTGCCCAGTCGGTCTCGGCTTTCATCGCGATCGACTGCGCCTTGAAGGCCGGCGGTGTCAGCGTTCCGGAAATCCATGCCGAGGACCAGGACCAAGGCTTCCTGCTCATCGAACATCTCGGCTCCGAAGGGTTTCTCGGCAAGGACGGCGAGCCGGTGGCCGAGCGCTATGCGGCGGCGGCCGAACTGCTAGCCATGATGCATGGTAAGACCTGGCGGCAGCACCTGGAAGCCGGCCCGGGCAGGTTCCACGACGTGCCGCCCTTCGACCGCGATGCGATGATGATCGAAGCCGATCTGCTGGTCGACTGGTATGTGCCGGCGATATCGGGCGGCCCGGCCAGCGACGATCTGCGCATTGGCTACGCCAGGGAATGGAACGCGCTTTTCGACCGGCTGCAAGGCAGCGAATACACGCTGATGCTACGCGACTTCCATTCGCCGAACATCATCTGGCGTGGCGAGCGCGCCGGCCATGACCGGCTGGGCATCGTCGACTTCCAGGACGCTCTGATCGGGCCCTCAGCCTATGACGTCGCTTCGCTCGCCATGGACGCCCGCGTCACCATAGCGCCTGAGATCGAAAAGCAGACGCTGGATGCCTATGTCGCGGCGCGTCATGCAGCCGGCGCTTTCGACGAAGCAAGCTTCGTGGAGGCCTATGCAATCATGGCCGCGCAGCGCAATTCCCAAGATCCTCGGCATTTTCGTGCGCCTCGAAAAACGCGACGGTAAACCTTATTATTTGAAGCACCTGCCGCGCATCCGCGACTATCTGCGTCGGGCGCTGTCCCACCCGGCGCTTGCCAGCCTGCGGGATTTCTACAATACGCACGGCTTGCTTGAGGAACGAACGCTGTGACAGCAAGACCGGACACCGCCATCGTGCTCGCCGCCGGGCTTGGCAAGCGCATGCGGCCGATCACCGATACGATCCCCAAGCCGCTGGTCAGGATCGCTGGCAAGACCTTGCTCGACTGGGGCCTCGACAGCCTCGCCGCCGCCGGCGTCGCCAAGGCCGTGGTCAACGTCCACTATCTTCCCCAACAGATCGTCGCCCATGTCGCGGCGCGCCATGTGCCCCGCATCATCATTTCCGATGAGAGCGACCGGCTGCTCGATTCCGCTGGCGGCATCGTCAAGGCGCTGCCGGAGCTGGGTCAAAAGCCCTTCTACATCCTCAACGCCGACACCTTCTGGATCGACCACGGCCCGCTCAATCTCGGGCGGCTCGCCCTTGCGTGGGACGCCGCGAAAATGGATATTCTGCTGATGCTGGCGGATCTCCATCAGGCGACAGGACACTGCGGGTCAACCGACTTCCTGGTTGCGCCGGATGGTGCCTTGCGGCGTTCAAAAGGCGATCCGGCGGGCCTGATCTATGCCGGTGCGGCGATCATCCATCCGCGCCTGTTCGCGGACGCATCGGCCGAACCGCATTCGCTCAACGCCTATTTCGATAAAGCCATCGCCGCCGGCCGGCTGTTCGGCATGCCGATGCACGGCCACTGGATCACCGTCGGCACGCCCGATGCCATCCCGCAGGCGGAAGCAGCGGTCGCCGGCGCGCTAGCCGAGATGCAATGAGCGGCTCCAGCCGCGTTTTCTCGATTCCCCCGGAGCGCCGTTTCTGCCGACGCTGGCCGAGGCGCTGCTTGCCGGTCGCCTGGTCCCGGGATTTCGTTTCGACGGCGATCCGCTCGCTCTCGCCGATGTCACCATCTATGTGCCGACGCGCCGCGCCGCGCGCGCCTTGCGCGGTGTCTTCGTCGACAGTTTGAAGGCACGCGGCGGCGGCGGTTCGGCGATCCTGCCGGTCATCCGTCCGCTCGGCGAGTTCGACGAGGATGAGGCCGCGTTCGACGCCGAGCCGGCGGCGGCGATCGATCTCGCGCCACCGATTTCCGCAACCGAACGCCTGCTGCTGCTGACGCCACTGGTACGCGCGTGGAAACGCCGGCTGCCGGAGCATGTGGCGAAGCTCTTCGCCGAGGAAATCGTCATCCCCGCCTCCACCGCCGACGCGATCTGGCTGGCGCGCGATCTCGCCGGGCTGATGGATGAGATCGAGACGGAAGGCACCGACTGGGCCAAGCTTGCCGATCTGGTGACCGGCAACCTTGCCGGCTGGTGGCAGGTGACGCTCGAATTCCTCGGCATCGTCACCGATGCCTGGCCGAAATTCCTCCGGGAGAGCGACCGCTCCAATCCGGCCGCGCATCGCAGCGCGCTGATCCGCTCCGAAGCGGCGCGGCTGCGGCGCAATCCGCCTGCCGGACCGGTCATCGCCGCCGGGTCCACCGGCTCCATCCCAGCCACGGCGGAGCTGCTTGCCGCGATCGCCCGCTTGCCCGGCGGCGCCATCGTGCTGCCCGGGCTCGACCGGACGCTGGACGAAGCCTCCTTCCAGGCACTGGTCGCCCCCGGCGCACGCCCGGCCGTGCTTGGCCACCCGCAATATGGCTTGGCCCGGCTGATCGGCAAGATCGGCGTGCTGCGCTCGGATGTCGAGGAGGTCGGCGCGGCCGAGCCGCGGCTGGCGCGACGCGCCGCCCTTGTCGGCGAGGCGCTGCGGCCGGCCGAGACCACCGAATTGTGGGCCGAGACGCGCAGCGGGTTTTCAGCGTCCGACATTGCCGGCGCCTTTGCCGAGGTGACGCTGCTTGAGGCGGCGAGCGAACGCGACGAAGCCGTCGCCATCGCCGTCGCGCTCAAGCAAGCGGTCGAACAGCCCGGCCAGAGGGCGGCTCTCGTCACGGGCGACCGCGCGCTGGCGCGGCGTGTCTCGGTCGAACTCAAGCGCTTTGGCGTCGTTGCCGACGATTCCGGCGGCACGCCGCTCGCCAACAGCCCGGCGGCCAGCCTGCTCCGGCTGGCGCTCGAAGCAGTGTTCCGGCCGGGCGATCCCGTCGGCCTTTTGTCGCTGCTCAAGCACCCGCTGCTCGGCCTCGGCCTCGAACGCGCCGCTGTGCGCCACGCTGCGGAGCTGGTCGAACTGGTGGCGCTGCGCGGCGGCACCGGCCGCCCCGACATCGTTTCGCTGCCGGACTTGTTCGAGGCCCGGCTCACCGGCCTCGGCGGCGACAGCCGGCCGCCCTTCTGGTTTTCCCGTCTCACCGTGCGCTCCATCGAAGATGCGCGGAATTTGCTCGAACGTCTCACCCAAGCGTTGGCGCCGCTTTCGGCGTTTCGCGTCCAGACGGATGCCGGCTTTGCCGCGCTGGTCAAAGCCAGCGTTGTGGCCTTGGAGAACCTCGGCCGTTCCGCCGATGGCGGCCTGGGCGACCTCTATGCCGGTGACGCCGGTGAAAAACTCGCCGAACTGCTGCGCGGGCTGGTCGCGGCATCGGCGCCGCTGTCTTTGCTGCCAGCGAATGGCCCGATGTGATGGACGCGCTGATCGCGCCCGAGACGGTCAAACCGGCGCAAGGTACGGACAGGAACATCGCCATCTGGGGCGCGCTGGAAGCGCGGTTGCAGGATGTCGACACGCTGGTCATCGGCGGGCTCAACGAAGGTGTCTGGCCGCGCAAGCCGGAGAGCGACCGCTTCATGTCGCGGCTGATGAAAACCGGCATCGATCTCGAGCCGCCGGAGCGGCGCATCGGCCTCGCCGCGCATGATTTCCAGATGGCGATGGGCGCGAGACATGTCGTGCTGGCCCGCTCGGCGCGTTCCGGCGACGCACCGGCCGTGCCGTCACGCTGGTTGCAGCGGCTGCTCACCTTCATCGGCAACGACCAGGCGGCAGCTTTGCGCCGGCGTGGCGACGAGCTGCTCGCATGGGCACGCACGCTCGATACCGCACCGAAGCAGGATTTCGCGCCGCGACCGCAACCGAAGCCGCCATTGGCGGTGCGCCCAACGCATTTCTCGGTCACCGAGATCGAAACTTTGCGCCGCGATCCCTACGCCGTCTATGCCAGACGGATCCTCGGCCTGATGCCGCTTGACCCGTTGATCCGCGATCCCGGTGCCGCCGAACGCGGCACGCTGTTCCACGCCATCCTGCACCTGTTCTCGTCGCGCGTTGCCGATCCGCGCGCGCCCGATGCACTGGCCGGCCTCATCGCCGCCGGCCGTGCCTGCTTTGCCGACGCCGCCCTTCCGGCCGATGTCGAAGCGGTGTGGTGGCCGCGCTTCGAAAAACTCGCCGCCAACATCGTCGAATGGGAGCGCACGCGCGCCGATGCGGTGGTCCGGCGCCATGCCGAGGAGCGTGCGGGAAAGACCGTTGTCGGCCAGTCCGGCGTGACGCTGTCCGGCTACGCCGACCGCGTCGATTTGCTGGCCGGCGGCATGGCCGACATACTGGACTACAAGACCGGCTCCTCGCCCTCGAAGGCACAGGCGCACACGCTGCTGGCGCCGCAGCTGGCGCTTGAAGGCGCGCTGCTGCGGCGCGGCGCCTTCAAGGATTTGGGCGCGCGCGAGCCATCGCAACTGGCCTTCATCAGGCTGAAGCCGAATGGCGAGGTGTTCGAGGAGTCCATTCTCGAGCACAACCGCCAGCCGCAAACCGCCGCCGATCTTGCCGAAGAGGCGTGGGCACGGCTGGAAAAGCTTTTGATCCACTATGCCGACCCGCAGACCGGCTATCTGTCGCGCGCGCTGCCGTTTCGTGAGGGCGAGACCGATGGCGACTACGACCACCTCGCCCGTGTCCTCGAATGGTCGGCCGGCGGCGACGCCGGCGACGAGGGAGGGGAGGCATGAAGAAGGCCTATCCCATCCCGAGCGACACCGCGACCAGCCAGGCCCGCGCCGCCGACCCCCAGAATTCCGCATGGGTGTCGGCCAATGCCGGCTCCGGCAAGACCCATGTGCTGGCGCAGCGCGTCATCCGGCTGCTGCTCAACGGCACCGACCCGTCGAAGATCCTGTGCCTGACCTATACGCGCGCCGCCGCCGCCAACATGTCGAACCGGGTTTTTTCCACGCTGTCGGACTGGACGGTGCTCGGCGACGCAGAGCTGGCCGCAAAGATCGCGGCGCTCGAAGGGCGCCGGCCCGACCGCGACACGATGCGCCGGGCACGGCGCCTGTTCGCCGAGGCGCTGGAAACGCCGGGCGGGCTGAAGATCCAGACCATTCATGCCTTCTGCGAATCGGTGCTCCACCAGTTTCCGCTGGAAGCCAACATTCCCGCCCATTTCGAGATGCTCGACGGCCAGATGGAGGCATCGCTTTTCGCTGCCGCGCGCCGCGAGATGATCTCCGGCACGACTGCCGGCAACCCGGATCTGGCCGACGCCTTCGCCACCGTACTGGAGCGCGGCGGCGAGGCCGGTCTCGATGCGTTGCTCGGCGAAATCGTGCGCAAGCGCGACGGGTTGCGTCATTTCCTCGACGCGGTCGGGCGCGACGGCTTCCAGCCTTTGTTCGACGAATTCCATTTCCGCCCTGGCCAGACCGCCGAAGGGATTGCAGCATCGGTCTGGCCGTTGCCAGGCTTTCTGCCCGACTATTTCGCCGGCTTCGCCCAGGCCGCCGAATCCACCGACGCCAGATCGGTGCTGAACAACATCCTGCCCTATGCGCGCCAGGCTTTCGCCGAGAGCGATCCTGTTCGCCGCCTGCAATTGCTCGCGAGAGCCTTCCTCAAGACCGACGGCGATCCCTACGATCCGACAAAGGCCTTCAAGAAAGCCCTGACCGACCGGCTGCCGGACCTCGCCGAGCGCTATGTCTCGGCGGCAAGCGCCATCATCGAAACCGTCGACCGGCTGGCGCTGTTCCGCATGCTGGAAGGCACACGTGCGGCACTGACCATCGCCGACTGGCTGATCGCCCGTTACGAAGTGCTGAAGCGCGGCCGCGGCTTTCTCGACTTCAACGATTTGATCACCCGCACGGTCAACCTTTTGGCGCGACCCGATGCTGGACCCTGGGTGCAATACAAACTCGACCAGGGCATCGACCACATCCTGCTCGACGAGGCGCAGGACACCAGCCCGGATCAATGGGAGGTGGTGAAGCGGCTGGCGGAAGAATTTTTCGCCGGCCTCGGCGCGCGCGACCGGGTCCACCGCACGGTGTTTGCCGTCGGTGACGAAAAGCAGTCGATCTATTCCTTCCAGGGCGCAGCGCCGGACTCTTTCGCCGACAGCCGGCTGCTGTTCGCCGGCCGGGTGCGCGATGCCGAAGCGTCCTTTGCCGACCTCAAGCTCACCTGGTCGTTCCGCTCGACCGACGATGTGCTCGCCGCCGTCGACCGTGTCTTTGCCGACCCCATCGTGCGGCGCGGCATCAGCCATGATCCCGATCCGCTGAACCACAAGGCGATCCGCACCGATGCGCCGGGCTATGTCGAGGTCTGGCCGTCGATCGGCGCCGATGTTGTCGACGAACCCGACGACTGGACGCAAGCCATCGACCACGCCCATGCGCCGGCGGTGCGCGTTGCCGAGAACGTCGCAGCGACCATTGCCGGCTGGATCGGCAAAAGCGAGATCATCGAGGGCCGTGGCCAGCGGCTGCGGCCGGGCGATGTGCTGGTGCTGGTGCGCAAGCGCGACAGTTTTGTCCATGCGCTGACCCGCGCCTTGAAACGTCGCGACATTCCGGTCGCCGGCGCCGACCGGCTGAGCCTGCCCGGCCACATCGCCGTCAAGGATTTGATCGGGCTCGGTCATCTGCTGATCCAGCCGCAGGACGATCTGTCGCTCGCCGCCGTGCTGCGCAGCCCGATCTTCGACCTGCCGGAGGAGGCGCTGTTCACGCTCGCCGCGCAGAGGCCGCCCGGCCTGTCGCTGGCCGCGTCGCTGCGCCAGCATGCCGAAGGAGACGAACGCTTGGCGAAGATCGTCGCGCAACTCGACATCTGGACCGACGAGGCCGCTTTCAAGCCGGTGTTCGAATTCTATGCCGGCCTGTTGGCGCGTGATGGCGTGCGCAGAAAAATGATCGCGCGGCTCGGGCCGGAGGCCGGCGATATTCTCGATGAGTTCCTGAGCTTCTGCCTTGCCGAGGAACGGACCGGCCTGCCCGGTCTGGAAGCCTTCCTGTCGACGCTGGAGAATGCCGGCCCCGAGATCAAGCGCGAGATGGACCAGACGCGTGACGAGGTCCGCGTCATGACCGTGCACGCCGCCAAGGGCCTGGAGGCGCCGGTCGTGTTCCTGGTTGATGGCGGCTCCGCCCCGTTCAGCGACCAGCATCTACCGCGGCTGATGCCGTTCGACGGCTCGGGCCGCCATTGGGACGGCAAGGGCTATCTCTGGCGTTCGGCCAGCGACGTCGCCAACGGCTTTTCGAAGGCGGCGGCGGCGCGAGCACGGGAACTTGCCGACGATGAATACCGAAGGCTGCTCTATGTCGGCATGACCCGCGCCGAGGACCGGCTGATCGTCTGCGGCTATCACGGCAAGCGGGCGCCGAACGCCGGCACCTGGCATTCGATCGTCAGCCGCGCGCTGATCGGCGCGCCGGAAAGCGAACAGCGTGCGCATCCCGTCGGCGGCGAGCCGGTGCACCGTTTCCATGTCACCAAACTGCCGCCCGTCGCGCCGAGCGCCGACGAGCAGGCGCGGCAGGCCGATGCTTTCGAGCCGTTGCCGGCGACCCTGTTCCGGCCCTTGCCGCCTTTCGAGGATCTGCCGCGTCCGCTGTCGCCATCCGGCGCCTCGGCGCTGATCGACGAAGGCAAGGAAGCGGTCGTCGACAAGGCTTCGCCAGTGCTGGACGCCGATGCCGAGCCCGGCTTTGCCGTCCTGCGCGGGCTCGCTTTGCACAAGCTGCTGCAGATGTTGCCCGGCATTGCCGAAGACGAACGCCAAGGCGCAGCCGAGCGCTATTTCGCGCGAACAGGTGTCGCGTGGCCGCCGTCAGAGCGGGACAAGGCCTTGGCATCGGTCATCGCCATCCTTGCCGACCCTCGCCTCGGCCAATTGTTCGCACCATCTTCTCGCGCCGAGGTGGCGATCATGGGCAGCCTGGAAGTCAGGGGCAAAAAGCGTTCCATTTCCGGCAAGATCGACCGGTTGGCGGTGACAGCGAACACGGTCTCGATCGTCGACTACAAGACCAACCGGCCGGCGCCCGCCTCTCTGGGCGAGGTCTCGCCGGCCTATCTGCTGCAGCTCGCGCTCTATCGCGCCCTGCTGCAGCCGCTTTATCCCGGGCGCGAGGTCAACGCGGCCCTGCTGTTTACCGAAGCGCCACGGCTGATCGAACTGCCGGCCCAGGCCATGGATGACGCCCTTGCCCGACTCACAGGAGCGTGACACAAGACCTGCTTGAAGAAGGGCACGACAACCACCACATTTGGTGCGACAAAGAACTCTCGAAAGGAATTTTCCGCATGGGTGCCACCGTCAAGGTCGACAAGAACAATTTCCAGGCCGACGTGCTCAACGCCAAAGAGCCGGTCGTGGTGGATTTCTGGGCTGAATGGTGCGGCCCGTGCAAGATGATCGGCCCGTCGCTGGAAGAGATCGCCAACGAGCTCGGCGGCAAGGTCAAGATCGCCAAGCTCAACATCGACGAGAACCCGGAGCTTGCCGCGCAGTTTGGCGTGCGTTCGATCCCGACGCTGATGATCTTCAAGGGCGGCGAAGTGGCCGACATGAAGGTCGGCGCCGCGCCGAAGACCGCGCTGTCGCACTGGATCAACGGCAGCCTTTGATCCATCTGTTTAGACGCAATTCCGGACAGAAAACCGCTTCACACTTTTCTTGGAATTGCTTTGAAATTTCTGATTGCAAAAGCCCGGTCGTCGCGCCGGGCTTTTTGTTGGCGCCATCGGCCAACCCGTTCTGGCCCTCACATCGGGGCACACCATGTCTTCTGTTGGCAGCAGAAACAGGGAGAGCGACATGACCGGATCCGCCAAGGCCACCGTCTTCATCGACAATGAGCGCGTCATCGTCACCGAGTACCGCTTCCAGCCGGGCGACAACACCGGCTGGCATCGCCACGGCCACGACTATGTCGTGGTGCCGCTGATGGACGGCAAGCTGAAGCTGGTGACCAAGGACGGCGAAACCTTTGCCGAGATGAAGAAAGGCGCGCCCTATTTCCGCAAGGAGGGCGTCGAACACGACGTCATCAGCGCCAATGACGGCGAATACGCGTTCATCGAGATCGAGCTGAAGTGATCCGCCGTTGAACGCTGATCGGGGTGCTGGAAACCCATCACGGTGATGGCACGCCATCATCTGCCATCTTGATGGCAGACACGCATCGGTCTATATCTCTCCAAAAGGGAGTTTGAGATGGCCGAACCACAGCTCTCAGTCCGCAGCGCTAAAGCACGTGACCTGGCTCATAGGCTTGCTCGTCGCGAGAACCGCTCGATAGCCGACGTGGTCGAACGCGCCCTTGAATCCTACGAGATCCGGGAAGCTGGCCGCGAACCCGCCTCAACCTTCTATGCCAGCCTGACCGCAAGCAGTGGCGTCGACATTGATCTGGAGAAAGTTATTCGCGGAGGTCGCGAGGTTCATTCAGGAATTGAGCTTTGATTTTCGTCGATACCAACGTGATTTCGGAGTCTCTGAAGAAGACGCCGGACCCAGCCGTGCTGGCGTGGCTTGTGCGCAATGACGCCGAACTGGCCCTTCCCACAGTGACGATTGCTGAAATCGCCTTCGGTATTCAAAAGATACGACCTGACGAGCGTGCGGATCGGCTGGGACAGGGACTTTCCCGATGGCGGCATCGATTTGCCGACCGGATTTTTGGACTGACGGAAGAGGCTGCCTTGGCTTACGGCGAGATCATGGGGGCCGCGACGCACCAAGGTCGCGGCATGTCAGCTCCCGATGGCATGATCGCGGCGATAGCGCGCGTGAATGGAGGCCGGCTGGCGACGCGCAATCTCAACGACTTCGCTCCGGCCAAGCTTGAGCTGATCTCGCCTTGGGATTTCTAGAGCATGTCTATAGCGTTTCACCGTTTCATGGAAACGGCGAACCGCTCTAACTCTTTGTTTTGACGCAATTCCCAAAGGGAAAGCGCTACGCGCTCTTCCCGGGAAATGGAATGCGCCCTTCGGAGCGGACAGCTTGACTAAGCAGAATTGACTTGGAAGCCGGGCTTTCGAAAGATGGAAGCCATGACTGCACATCGCGCGCACAGCATCGAGTTCAAACGTCAGGTAGTGCAAGAGTTCCTCTCCGGCGAGACGCTTCATGGTCTGGCCAGGCGGCACGAACTAGCGCGTAACCTGATCCGTATCTGGGTCCAGAAATACGAGGCCGGCGCCTTCGACGAGGATGTAGCGGCGGCCGAGACGATGCAGACCTATGAGGCTCGGATCGCCGCGCTGGAGCGGCTGGTAGGCCGGCAAGCCTTGGAAATCGAGTTTCTAAAGGGGGCTCTGAAAAGCGCACCACGTCCCAGAAGCGGGCCTACATCCGTGATCACCGGCCCCGCGGTGTCTCCATCGCTGAAGGATGCCGGCTGATGGGGATCGCGCGATCAACCTACTACGATCAGCCCGAAACCGCCGTGGATGACACAGCGCTCGTCGAGACGATGGGTGAGATCTCCGACAGCTTCGAAGCCTACGGCTATCGCCGCATGCAGGCGGCGCTGCGGCAGAGCGGCATTGTCGTGAACCACAAGAAGATCAGACGATTGATGCGCGAGCATGATCTGCAGCCCAGGATCAGGCGACGCTTCATCGCCACCACGGACAGCAATCATGAATTGCCGATCTTCCCGAACCTGGCGAAGGACGTGACACTCGATGGCCCGAACCGGCTTTGGGTAAGCGACATAACCTACGTGGCGATTGCGGCAGGCTTCGTCTACGTCGCGGTCATCTTGGATGCCTGGTCCCGCAAGGTCGTTGGTTACGCCATCGGCCGTTCGATCGACGCGCGCTTGACCGTTGCAGCATTGAAGGCGGCAATCGAACGGCGAAAGCCGCCGCCGGGCTGCGTCCATCACTCGGATCGAGGGGCGCAATATGCCGCGCTCCTCTATCGCAATCTTCTCGCCGAGCACGATCTTATTGGATCGATGGGTCGGCGCGGCAATCCCTACGATAATGCCAAAGCGGAAAGCTTCATGAAGACGATGAAGGTCGAAGCCATCTATCCGATGGCCTATGAAACCTTCACCGACGTCGCTGAGGACCTTCCCCGCTTCATTGATGAGGTCTACAACACCCGCCGATTGCATTCAGCGCTCGGCTATCTCAGCCCGCAACAGTTCGAAGACCAACACGCCCGGAAGATGGTCAAAACTGCCGCTTGATCCTGTCCGCTCCGAGGGGCGCACTCCAAAAACCGCTCACACTTTTCCTGGAATTGCTCTAGTCACCAGTCGGCGATCCGGTCACCGCCGATGAACTGCGCGCTTTTGTCGGTGTACTCGAACAGCTCGATCTTCACGCCGTTGGGATCGCGGATCCAGGCCTGAAAGGTGTCGTCGCACGCGTGCTTCTTGGCGGTCACGTCGATGCCCTTTGACTTGATATGAGCGATCGCGGCGTCGATGCCTTCGACTTCCAGGCAGAAATGGTTGATCTGGTTGAGCTCGCTGTAGGTGGTGGCATCCTTCTGGAACACCTCGACATGGCTGCGGCCGCCGCAATCGAGGTAGAAGCCAAAAATCCTGCCGTCGCGCAGAAAATTGAACCGCGTGTCCAGCCCGAGCACATCGCGGTAGAAGCTTCGCGTCGCTTCCAGATCATGCGCGAAAATGCAGACATGGGCGAGCTGCTTTACCTTGATCATCACAGGCTCCCTGCGTTGGTCGTCAAGCGTTTAGAGCGTTTCACCGTTTCATGGAAACGGCGAACCGCTCTAACTCTTTGTTTTGACGCAATTCCGGACGGAAAACCGCTCACACTTTTCCTGGAATTGCTCTAGGTCGGCGGCGTGCCGTTCTCGGCCAGCACCGCCCCGGCCAGATAGAGCGACCCGCCGATCAGGATGCGCGGCGCCGGGCCATCCCAGGTGTCTCGCAGTAGCATCAGTGCGTTGGCGACGGAACTCACCGGCTCGGCAGTCAGCCCGGCGTCCGTGGCGCGGATCGCCAGTTCGTCGTTCGGCACGCCGGCATCGCTCAGGCTCACCGGCACGGTGTAGACATGCCGGACGAGGCCCTTGAAGGCGCGGAAATAGCCGCTCTGATCCTTGGTGTTGATCATGCCCGAGATGAGGAAGAGCGGGCGCGGGTTCTTTTCCTCCTGCTCGGCCAGCGCTTCGGCGATGACCACGCCGGCGCCCGGATTGTGGCCGCCGTCGAGCCAGATGTCGGCGCCCTTCGGCGCCAGCTCCGCCAGCCGGCCCTGTGCCAGCTTCTGCATGCGGCCAGGCCAGGCGACACTAGTCATCGCCTTCTCGGCGGCGCGATGGCTGATCTCGAAGCCGGCCGCCTTGACCGCGGCGATCGCTGCCGCCGCATTGGCGAACTGATGGCGCCCAGGCAGGCGCGGCGGCGGCAGGTCCATCAGGCCGTCCTCGTCCTGGTAGACCATGCGGCCGTTTTCCTCGAAAGCGAGGAAATCCTGGCCGTAGACGAAGGTCGGGCATTCCAACCGCTCGGCGGTCTCGATCAGCACCTGCAGCGCCGTCTCGCTCTCCTGCGCGCCGATGACCACCGGGCAGCCGCGCTTCATGATGCCGGCTTTTTCGGCCGCGATCAGTTCGACGCGGTCGCCGAGATAGGCTTCGTGGTCCATCGATACCGGCATGATGACGGACACGGCGGGCCTGGCGACAACATTGGTGGCGTCGAAGCGGCCGCCGAGACCGACCTCGATGATGGCGGCTTCGGCCGGATGTTCGGAAAACAGGATGAAGGTGACGGCGGTGAGGATTTCGAAGAGGGTGATCTTCTGGCCGTCATTGGCCTTGGCGACACGGGCAATAGCCTCGGCGAAGGTCTCATCGTCGACCAGTTTGCCGCCGCCTTCGGCGGCCAGCCGGTAGCGCTCGGCCCAGTTCACCAGATGCGGCGAGGTGTGGACATGGACAAGGTGGCCAGCGGCTTCAAGCAGCGCGCGGGAAAAGGCGGCGCAGGAGCCCTTGCCGTTGGTGCCGGCAATATGAATGACCGGCGGCAGCAAGTCCTGCGGATTGCCCAGCCGCTCCAAGAGCCGCGTGATGCGGTCGAGCGAAAGGTCAAAACCTTTCGGATGAAGCGCCATGAGGGCTTCGATTTCGCGGTCGGCAGCGAGCGTTGTCATGACAGAATCCTGGCGCACGGCCCGGGGACCAGAATCAATTCCGGAATGGCCATGGCAATCAAAAGGCTACAGCGCGCCATGGACATGACGCAATCACTGTTCGCGGCGGTCAAAGTCGTGTTTTGTGCATGTCGTTTTCCCAAAACCGAGGTCACTTTTGGGCGACATGCACAGTGTCGCGTCAGGCCTGCGGCCTGGCTTCAGCAGGGATCACCGACGGCGGCAGGATTTCCGGCTCCAGCGGTTTTTCCGCCTCCGGCATCTTGAGCAGCATCTTCAGCAGGCGCGCGATCGTGGCCCGCATCTCCAGCCTGGACACCACCATGTCGACCATGCCGTGCTCCATCAGATATTCGGAGCGCTGGAAGCCATCTGGCAGTTTTTCACGGATGGTCTGCTCGATGACGCGCGGGCCGGCAAAGCCGATCAGCGCGCCAGGCTCCGCAATGTGCACGTCGCCCAGCATGGCGTAGGAAGCGGTGACGCCACCGGTGGTCGGATTGGTCAGCACGACGATATAGGGAAGACCGGCTTCCTTCAGCCGGTCGACGCCGACCGTGGTGCGCGGCAGCTGCATGAGGGACAAAATACCTTCCTGCATGCGGGCGCCGCCGGAGGCGGCGAACAGGATCAGCGGCCGCTTGCGCTGCAAGGCGACTTCGAAACCATGCACGATGGCGTCGCCCGCCGCCATGCCGAGCGAGCCGCCCATGAAGGCGAAGTCCTGCACTGTTACCACCACCGGCAGGCCCTCGACGGTGCCCAGTGCGTTGATGATCGCGTCTTCGAGGCCGGTCTTGGCCTTGGCATCCTTCAGCCGGTCGACATAGCGCTTCTCGTCACGGAATTTCAGCGGATCCTGCATGACCTTGGGATTGTCCAGGGTCTCGTACTTGCCGTCATCGAAAAAGAATTTCAGCCGCTCCTTGGCCGAGATCTTCATGTGGTGGCCGGACGACGGGATGACGAACTGGTTGGATTCCAAATCCTTGTGGAACACCATTTCGCCGGTCTCCGGATCCTTGATCCAGAGATTCTCGGGCATGTCGGTGCGCCGGCCGAGCATCGAATTGATCTTCGGGCGAACGTAATTGGTGATCCAGTTCATCGCTTCGGCTCCTGTCCTGACGAAGAGTTGGGTAAAGAGGTAGGAAAACTATTCGGCAGCAGCAAGGCGGGCCGAGCGCACGCCTTGCGCCAGGCCGCTGACAAGCGTGGCAACGGCCTCGGCCGGGTCGGCGGTCTTTTCGCCCTTCGGCCCCAGCACATTGGCGACCGCATTGACGATTGCCGTGCCGACGACGACGCCATCGGCATTGGCGCCGATGACACGCGCCTGCTCGGCGGTCTTGACGCCGAAACCGACGCAGACCGGCAGGTCGGTGTGGCCCTTGATACGGTTGACCGCCGCCGCCACCTTGCCGGTGTCGGCCAGCGCCGAGCCGGTGATGCCGGTCATCGACACGTAGTAGACGAAGCCCGACGTGTTCTGCAGCACTTTCGGCAGCCGCTTGTCGTCGGTGGTCGGCGTCGCCAGGCGGATGAAGTTGATGCCGGCTTTCAGAGCCGGAATGCAGAGTTCCTCGTCCATCTCCGGCGGCAGGTCGACGACGATCAGCCCATCGATGCCGCTGGCCAGAGCGTCTTTCAGGAAGCGGTCGACGCCGTAGATGTAGATCGGGTTGTAGTAGCCCATCAGCACGATCGGCGTTTCATTGTCACCGGCGCGGAACTCGGACGCCATCTTCAGCGTCTTGACCAGCGTCTGGCCGCCTTTCAGCGCCCGCAGGCCCGCCGCCTGGATCGCTGGGCCATCTGCCATCGGATCGGAAAACGGCATGCCGAGTTCGATGATGTCGGAGCCGGCGCCGGGAAGCGCCTTCATGATCGACAAAGACGTGTCGTAGTCGGGGTCGCCGCCCATGAAATAGGTGACGAGTGCCGGGCGGCCTTCGGTCTTCAGCTTCGCCATGCGGCGGTCGATGCGGGTCGTCATGTCTGGCCCTTTGGACAAATTTTGCTCATAATCAACTCCCAAGTCGAAACTGTCCAAAGGGCCTAGATCTCCATGCCCAGCATCGAGGCCACTGTGTGCACGTCCTTGTCGCCCCGGCCGGACAGGTTGACGATGACAATCTGGTCCTTGTCCATGGCGGGTACGATCTTCACCGCGTGCGCGATGGCGTGCGCCGATTCGAGCGCCGGAATGATGCCTTCGACGCGCGTCGTCAGCTTGAAGGCTTCCAGTGCCTCGTCGTCGAGGATCGGCACATATTCGACGCGGCCTGAGTCGCGCAGCCAGGAATGTTCCGGGCCGACGCCGGGATAGTCGAGGCCGGCCGAGATCGAATGGCCGTCCATGATCTGGCCGTCGGAGTTCTGCAGGAGATAGGTGCGGTTGCCGTGCAGCACGCCGGGCGAACCGGCATTCATCGAGGCGCAATGCTCGATGCCGTCGAGGCCACGCCCGCCGGCCTCGATGCCGATGATCTTGACCTCCTTGTCATCAAGGAAGGGATGGAACAGGCCGATGGCATTCGAGCCACCGCCGACAGCGGCGATGATGGTGTCGGGCAGCCGGCCTTCCTGTTCGAGGATCTGCGCGCGCGCCTCGGTGCCTATGACCGACTGGAAATCGCGCACCAGCTCCGGATAGGGGTGCGGGCCGGCGGCGGTGCCGATCAGGTAATAGGTGTCCTCGACATTGGTGACCCAGTCGCGCAACGCCTCGTTCATGGCGTCCTTCAGCGTGCCGTGGCCGGCAGTGACCGGCCGCACTTCGGCACCGAGCAGCTTCATGCGGAACACGTTGGGGCTTTGGCGGGCAACGTCGGTGGCGCCCATATAGACGACGCAGGGAAAGCCGAAGCGGGCAGCGACGGTGGCGGACGCCACACCATGCTGGCCGGCGCCGGTCTCGGCGATGATGCGCTTCTTGCCCATGCGCTTGGCCAGCAGGATCTGGCCGAGGCAGTTGTTGATCTTGTGCGAGCCGGTGTGGTTCAGATCCTCGCGCTTGAAATAGACCTTTGCGCCGCCCCCGAGGCCCTTCGCCGAGGAAACCTCACGAAGATGCTTGGTCAGGCCTTCGGCGAAATAGAGCTTGGACGGCCGCCCGGCATAGTGGGTCGAAAGATCGGTCAGCTCAGCCCGGAAATCCGGATCGTTCTTGACCTCGTTCCAGTGCCGCTCCAGGTCGAGGATCAGCGGCATCAGCGTTTCGGCTACGAAACGACCGCCGAAAATGCCGAACATGCCCTGTTCATCGGGTCCGGTGCGGAAGGAATTGGGCGTCGCCGGCTGGTCCATCGCCGATCTCCTAAATCTTATGTTTTGAGCATGTCCTTGTCGGAAAACCGTTCCCATTTTTCCGGGACATGCTGCCTATCTAGTTCTTGAGCATGTCCTTATCGGAAAACCGGATTCCACTTTTCCGGGACATGCTCTGGTTAAGCCCACTCAGGCGGCGCGGTCGTCACGTGCTGCCCGGACGGCCCGGAAAAACTGTTCGATCAGCGCCGGATCCTTGACGCCCGGCGCGCTTTCCACACCGGACGAAATGTCTATTCCGGGCGGGTTCGCAAGCCGAAGGGCATCGCCGATATTGGCGGCGTTGAGCCCACCGGAAAGCATGTAATCGACGCCGGCGTCAAGGCCGGCAAGGATGCGCCAGTCGAAGGCGACGCCATTGCCACCCGGTAGCTCGGAGCCTTTCGGCGGCTTGGCATCGAACAGGAACCGGTCGGCAATGCCGATGAATGGCTTGATCCGGTCGAGATCGGCAGCCTCGCTGAGCGGCAGCGCCTTCATCACCGGCAGCCCATAGCGGGCCTTCAGCTCGGCAACGCGCCCCGGTGTTTCCGAACCATGCAGTTGCAGCATATCGGGCCGCATGGCCGTGACGATCTCGTCCAGGAAGCTGTCACTCGCATCGACGGTAACGGCGACCGCCAAGGCCTTGCCGCGCGCGGCTTCGCGCAGACGACCAGCTTCCACTGGCTCGACATAGCGAGGGCTCTTCGCAAAGAAGATAAACCCGACATGGCTGGCGCCGCCGGTCAGCGCCGCGGCCATTGCCTGGTCGGTCTTCAAGCCGCAGATCTTGATGTCGAGCGCCATGGCGCGGGAATTGACATGAAATCGCGACAGAGTCGAGAAAAAGCATGCTGTTTGCCGGCAACGCCAAAGGCGCTACCTATTGATGGACGGGATTCGAATGACAGCATGCCGGGCGGGAGAACGATCATGGCCGACAGAACGGTTGCGGAACTCAAGCAGAAGGTCGCGCAGGCGCGCGAGGTCATCGCGCATCTGATGGACAAGGCCGCCTTCAACGGCGCCGAAGCACACCGGGCGCTGGATTATTTCGGCGGCGATGACTTCGACCGGAATTTCTTGCCCTGGCCGCATCATGGCGATGAAGGCTTGCGGCCGGAAGAGCTCAATGCGGCGAATGACGACTGACTACTCAAACACGATCGCCTGCAGCGCGCCGCCATTGCGCTTCAGCCAATCCTTGCAGCGGTCGGTGTCGGGGCAGAGTTTTTCGCACAGTTTCCAGAATTTCGGGCCGTGGTTCATCTCCTTGAGATGCGCCACTTCATGCGCGACGAGGTAGTTGATGACCGGCTGTGGCGCCATCATGATGCGCCAGGAAAAGGACAGATTGCCCTCGGAGGTGCACGAGCCCCAGCGGCTGGACGTGTCCTTGTAGCGGATCGCCTTGGCACGCTTGCCGAGCGCCTCGGTGTGTTTGATCACCAGCTTCTCGATCTCCTTCTTGGCCTCGCGCTTCAAGAAGTCGGCGATGCGGCGCGGCAGGTGTATCCGGTCGCCATGGACGATCAGCAGTGGCCCACGCTCGTCGCGCGACACGGTGACGGTGCCGCGCTTTGACGGCTCATGGACGATGCGGTGCGGCACGCCGCGGATCGGGATCTTGATGCCCGGCCGCACCTGCGGGCGCGTCGGCACCTTGGCCAGGCGCTGCTCCAGCCAGTCCTGATGGCGGTCGAGGAACCTGTCCACCTCGCCGCGGCGCAGGCCGGGTGGCACGGTGATGCGCAGGCCCTGGCCGCCGGAATCGATGCGCAGCGTCAGGCGCCGTGCCCTGGCGCTCTCGACGATCTTGAGCGGCAGGGTGCGGCCGGCGACGCAATATTCGCGCTCCACGACGGGCGTGGCCTTGGGCTTCGTCAGATTGCGAAAGAATCCGATGGTCATGGCGGGACGATACGCGATTCGAGAAAAACGACTAGAACAAAAAGAAACGGCGCCGCTCAAGCGACGCCGTTTTTTTCACGATCGGGCCTGTCGCTCGGCCTCAGTCGTCAAGCAGATTCGAGCCCTTGCCACGCTTGGTGGGGGTCGTGCCGGTGCTCGGATCGGTCTTCGCCGGCGCGGTCGACTTGTTGCGCTTCGCCATGAAGCGGTCGAACTCGTCCTGGTCCTTGGCGCGACGCAGTTCGCGGGCATAGTCGTCGAACTCGGTCAGCATGTCGTCGAGCTTGCGACGTTCCTCGGCGAGGCGCTCAAGCTCCTTTTCGCGCCAGTCGTCGAAAGCGACGTTGCCGGTGCGGGCGGAGCCATTGCCCCAGCGCGCAGCCTTGTCTGAACCGCGGCGGCAGCCGGCGAAGATGCCGTCGGTCGCGCGGTTGACGTCACGCTTGAAGCCGTCGAGCCGGTCGCCCCAGATGATGTAGGCAAGCATGGCGAAGCCGAGCGGCCAGAACACCATGAAGCCGATCACCATCAACGCGATGGTTGCCGGCGTCCAGGCCGGGCGGATCAATGCAGATGTGTTCATTTTCTCCCATTCCTTCGGTTGGAGACAGCCAAGACTGGCTGCGTGGAATCGAAATGGGAAGGCAAAAACGGCGATTCAAGACAAGGTCCGCCAAAACCGGACAAGGGTCTGAAATGATTATCGCTTTTTGAGCCTGTCGAGGAAAAGCATGACCAACCCGGCAATCAGCCCCCAGAATGCGGCACCGACGCCGAACAGGGTCAGCCCCGAAGCGGTGACGACGAAGGTGACGGTGGCGGCCATGCGGTCGGCCTCGTCCTTCAGCGCGATCGCCAGCGCATTGGCGAGCGACGCCATCAGCGCAAGCCCTGCCACCAGCACGATCAGGCTCTGCGGCAGGACGGCGAAGATCGCCACCAGCGAGGCGCCGAAAATCGCGAAGATGAGATAGGCGAGCGCATAGAACGGCCCGGTCTTCCAGCGCTCGGCGGGGTCGGGATGGACGTCCGGCCCGGTGCAGATCGCCGCCGAAATCGCCGCCAGGTTGGTGGTCGAGCCGCCGAACGGCGCCGACAGCAGGGAAAACAGGCCGGTGACGCCGATCAGCGGGCCGGGCTCCGGGTGGTAGCCGGCGGCGCGCAGCACCGCGAGGCCCGACAGGTTCTGCGAGGCCATGGTGACGAGATAGAGCGGCAGCGCGAGGCCGATCAATGCCTTGGCGGTGAAATCAGGCGCGATCAGCGTCAGCGTCGACAATTCCGGCGTCGGCAGGCCACCGACACGGCCGGTGAGAAACGCGGCCAGACCGCCGCCGATCAGCACCGACAGCACCGACAGCGCCGGGTGGAACAGGCGGATCAAGAAGAAGGCCGCGATCAGAGGCAGGATCAGCCAGGGATCGACGGGAATGGTCTTGACCGCATTGAGGGCGAAGGTGACGACAATGCCGGCCAGCATGCCTGAGGCGACCGAGGGCGGTATCCTGGAGATCAATTGCGTCAACGGCCGGAATAGGCCGGTGGCGATCAACAGGATGGCGGTGACGATGAAGGCGGCGACGGCCTCGCCGATCGAAAAGCCGGTCGAGGCTGCCATCAGCGCCAGACCCGGCGTCGACCAGGCGGTGATGACAGGCATTTTCGTGCGCCAGGACAGCCACAGGCTCTCGATCGCCATGGCCAGGCAAATGGTCGTCACCCAACTCGCCGTCTGAATTTGCGTCGCGCCGACCGCGTGGGCGGCGGCAATGACGATGGCCAGCGTACCGCCGAAGCCGACGATGGCCGCGACGAAGGCCGAGATCGGAATGGAAAGGCGCATCGTCACCTGCCCCGCCCGGCCATGTCGCCGACCGCCCGCACCAGCATGTCGAGATCCTGCGGCCGCGACAGGCGGTGATCGCCGTCGGGAATGAGCGACAGCGTGACATCGTCGGCCGGCAGCAGGCTGACCAGTTTCAGAGCGTGGCTCGACGGCACGTCCGGATCGGCCAGGCCCTGCACGATGTGGACCGGGCAATGGGTGTCGATCGGCCCGGTCATCACCCGGTTGGCTCGCCCGTCCTCGATCAGCGCGCGCGTGTAGATGTAAGGTTCCGCGGAATAGTCCGACGGCTCGGCGAAGAACCCCTTTTCGGCGAGGGCGCGCTTCTGCGCGGCGGTCAGCGCCGGTTCGACCAGCTCAGAGGTAAAATCCGGCGCCGGCGCCAGCAGCACCAGGCCGACGACATTGGTGTCGCCCGCCTTGCGCAATTCCTGCACCATGCGCAGCGCGATCCAGGCGCCCATTGAGGAGCCGACCAGGATCTGATGGCCCTTGGCAAACTTCCGGAACACGGCAAGGCTTTGCGAAAGCCATGTCGAAATCGTGCCGTCGGCAAAGGCGCCGCCGGATTCGCCATGGCCGGAATAGTCATGGCGCAGGAAGGCGCGGCCCTCTTTTGCCGCCCAGTCCGACAGCGTCTGCGCTTTCGTGCCCAGCATGTCCGACTTGTAGCCGCCGAGCCAGACAATGCCCGGCGTCAAACCGGCGCTATGGCGCAGCGCGATGCGCGATCCATCGACATTGAGAAAGGTTGGGGGAGAAAGGTCGGGGGCGTGGCGGTCATGGCTTTTTCCTCGGGCCCCTCTTCTGGCACGGCGTTCTTGTGGCACAGCCAGAGGCGTGGCGAAAAGTGCTCGCGCTGCTTCTTTGTTTGGTGCAGGCGGTGATCAGGGTGATTTTCTATCAATGCTGTGCTATTGACTCCGCCCGCGCGCTCACCACATTGGCGCGTCCACGCATCAAGACTGACAAATCCTGAACGAAACGGCCAAGGAGACCACGACCATTCGCAGACCTTTCAAAGCAGCGGCGCCGACCAAGGATGGGCCGCGCTCCAACCGTGACATCCGGGTTCCCCGGGTCCAGCTTATCGACGCCGAAGGCCAGAACCGCGGCGATGTTTCCATCAACGACGCATTGCTGCTCGCCGAAGAGGCGGGGCTCGATCTCGTTGAGATATCGCCCAATGCGGTGCCCCCCGTCGTAAAGATCCTCGATCTCGGCAAGTTGAAATACGCCAACCAGAAGAAGGCGGCCGAGGCGCGCAAGAATCAGAAGGTCATCGAGATCAAGGAGATCAAGATGCGCCCGAACATCGACAGCCATGACTACGAGACCAAGATGAAGGCCGTCAGGCGCTTCTTCGAGGAAGGCGACAAGGTCAAGCTGACGCTGCGCTTCCGTGGCCGCGAGATGGCGCATATGGAACTCGGCATGCAGCTTCTGAACAAGGTGCGCGAAGAAGTGGCGACCATCGCCAAAGTCGAAGCGGAGCCGAAGCTCGAAGGCCGCCAGATGATGATGGTGCTGGCGCCGCGCTAAGCAGACTCCGCTCGCTTCGCCGGGCGTCGTCTGCTCAGCTTCCCGATTGTCGCAGGTTCCCACGGCAGAACCGTGGGACACTTTTTCAGAGCCTGGATCACGTTAAGGTTAGGCGCCGCCGTCGCGCTCCAATTTCGCCTGAATTGTGCTACAGGGCGTCCCGACGATCGGCGGGACGCCTGTTTCTCGGCCACAGCTGCGATCGCCGGCTTTGTTTTTATGCACGTCGTCTTCCCAAAACCGGGGCCACTTTTGGGCGACATGCAATAGGCTCCTCGACGATCGGATTCCCCTTGGACAAAGAACTCAAATACGGGCTGGGCAATTACCAGCAGATGCGTCGGCTGGTGCTTGCCGTGCTCGTGGTGCTGCTGTTTCTGGCGCTGCTGTTCGGCCAATCGACCTTCCCACCCGAAACGCCGGTGCATGAGACGATCGAGATGTTCGGCGTGCTGCTGATCTTCCTCGGCATCGTCGGGCGGCTTTGGGCGACGCTCTATATAGGCGGGCGCAAATCCTCCGAGGTGGTGACGGGCGGACCCTATTCGATCACCCGCAACCCGCTCTATGTGTTCTCGACGGTGGCCGCGGCCGGCGTCGGCGCGCAGATCGGCTCGTTCTCGGGCATCATCCTGTTCGCGCTGCTGTGCGCGGGGGCCTTCCATATTGTCATCCTGCGCGAAGAGAAATTTCTCAAGGAAGCGCTCGGCGCGCCCTATCAGGCCTATTTGGACAAGGTGCCGCGCTTCTTCCCGAAGCTTTCCCTCTACCAGGAGGGCGATACAGGCAGCTTCAAGCCGCGCCTGTTATTGACCACGCTGCTCGACGGGCTGGTGTTCCTGGTCGCGCTGCCGGCCTTCGAACTCATCGACGGTGCGCAGCAGTCGGGCATGCTGCCGGTCTGGTTCACGCTGCCTTAGACGTTGATAGGCAGAACAACCGCAACCCACAGCTTCGACGGCTTAACGGTCTGGCCACAGTGCTAGTGTAGCAATAATCGCGGCGAGCAAGGCCGCGAGGAATGCATGACGTCGAGCAATTGGGTGGTTACTTCCGTATCTGCGGCCAGACCTTCGCTTGTCCTAGCCTTGGTCTCTGCACTGTTCCTCACCTCTTGCGGCCTCTTCGCCGACGTGTGGCAGTGGAACCAGAAGCTGACCGTCGAGGTTCTTGTCGACGGCAAGGTGGTTTCCGGCTCGGCCGTATCTCACATCTGGTGGCAGGAAGCCAATGCGTTTGACGTCTATCCGTCAGGCTACAAAGGAGAGGCGACGGTGGTTGACCTCGGACAGAGAGGCAAGCTCTTCGCGCTGATCGGCGAAGAGACCACATACATTGCCCAATACACTCTCGATGACAAACTGGGATACAGCCGCGGCGACTACGAGGGGCTTTTACCCGCTATCATGCGCTTTCGGGGCGCAAAGGACGTGCCTCGCGATCGTTATCCGGTGCTCGTCACCTTCACAGATACCAGCAATCCGAAGACGATACGCAAGGTGGATCCGCACAATCTTTCGGCGACATTTGGTCCTGGCATTTCTCTGGTGCGTGTCGTGCTCGAAATTACCGATGAAAAAACGGCATTCGGGAAAGTTGAACCGATCCTGCCCTGGCTCAGTTGGCCGCGCGAGAGGTTCCTTGCGGCCGGGGGCGGTATAACTCCCTTGAAGATTCCCGGCGAGTCGATAGGCAGAACCAATTTTGTACGGAAAGGGTCATGAGCACCTCAGCGCTTCGCACGACCTTGAGGTGTGTCGGTAGCTAATCAAGTTGTCCGGTTTGGTAGCACATTGTTTGTCCGCTTCTGTTTTGCGTCGAAGCGGTTCACGCGGCTTGCCTGATGCGGCAAGTTTCTTCGATTACGGTGCCATCGGGCATGTATCGTGCAATGCGGCGCGGCCCATGGAAGACCGCAAGCGTCCCATCCGGATAGTGCCTGATCTTGACCGTGGCTTTGACGAAGTGATGTCGGATCGGGCTGTGCGGCAGCTGCAATCGCAGTCGCGCGAAGGCGACCGTGTTGTCGCGGGCAACGACGCGCTCCTCCTCGATGCACAGGATCTGGGACAGTTGCTGCGGGTCGACGGCAACAAAGGCGCTGTCTTCAACCGCGGCCGGCCTGGCGAAGCGGGCATTGTGAGCCGGCAGATAGGTCTGTGCGATGAAGCGGTTGGCGGCCTGGATATCCGCAATGCCGGCCAGGGCCAGTTCCTTGGGCAACCGATCCTGCAAGGTCGCGAACATCCGCTCGGAGCGCCCCCTGGCTTCGGGCGAATAGGCCGGGATATGCTCGATGCCCAGATGCCGCAGCGCCCGTCCGACTTGGGTCAGCCGGCTCTTGTCGACCGCCTCGCCGGCCTTGAGCGTGACGAAATAATGGCTGCCACGATCGGTGTAGAGGCTTGACGGCAATCCCTTGGCGACAAAGGTCTCCAGAAGTCCCTGAAAGCTCGACGCCGTGCCTTCCTCCCCAATCAGGAAGGCCGAATAGATCGTGCTCGTCGCGTCGTCCATCGTCACGATCAGGTCGAGCATAGGCTGGCTGTCCAACCAGGCATGCCGGCTGCCATCCTGATGCAGCATCATCCCCTCGCACGGCTTCCTTTCGCGCTTGCGCCGGTGAGCACCGCGCCGCTTGGCCCGTTCAACCAAGCCTGCCGCGTGAAGCTGCGTCTTGATGAAGGTATAGCCCCAGCTGAAGTTGTGATCGCGCAGCAGGTGCTCGTGGAAATGCTTCACATTCCAGCCAAGGTAGCGATGACGATAAAGCTCCAGCATCTCCTCGATCGCTTCCGCAGGCACCCGACGGGTCGAAAGCTTGCCTAACCGTCGATCGAGCAACCCAGCTTCCCCAGCCTCTTCATAGCGGTCGCGGTAACGCCGGAATTGCCGCTCCGACATCCCCAACAACTCACCAGCCTCCAGCATCGAAAGATCGCCGCCATTCCAACGGCTCAAAACGTCCCGAAACTTCTGCATTCTCCGGCCCTGTAGCCATGCCGTCCGTCTCATCCTCAGCCTCCAGCGGGCTGACGATAAAACCGGACAACTCATGTGCTACCTAATCCGGACAACTCATCTGCTTACGACACGCACGACCTTGAGGTGTTGCACAGTCGCCGTCTTTGACGTATAGGACCGCCGTTCAAGAAAACCGCCCGGCAGGGCATGCCGTGGCGGTTTCATTTGCTTTTCGGGCTTTGGTCGGCCCGGAGCGAACAAGAAGCGCGATAGTGCGCCAACTAGACGGAGTAGCAAAATGCCCAAGATGAAGACCAAATCGGCCGCCAAGAAGCGGTTCAAGATCACAGGTACGGGTAAAGTCCTGTCGGCTGCGGCCGGCAAGCGTCACGGCATGATCAAGCGTTCCAACAAGTTCATTCGAAATGCCCGCGGCACGATGGTTCTGGCTGAACCGGATGGCAAGAAGGTCATCAAGAATTTTCTGCCGAACGGCCTCTAAGGCATTCGGTCTGGACACGCAGTAGTTTTACGCAATTCCGAACGGAAAGCCGCAGGCACCTGGAATTGCTTTTAAGGAGATCATGACATGGCACGCGTAAAGAGAGGCGTCACCTCGCACGCCAAGCACAAGAAGGTCCTGAAAGCCGCCAAGGGCTTCTACGGCCGTCGCAAGAACACCATCCGCATCGCAAAGCAGGCGGTGGAAAAGTCGCTGCAGTACGCTTATCGCGACCGCAAGAACCGCAAGCGCTCGTTCCGCGCGCTGTGGATCCAGCGCATCAACGCCGCGACCCACGAGCACGGCCTGACCTATGGCCGCTTCATCGATGGTCTCAACAAGGCCGGCATCGAGATCGATCGCAAGATCCTGTCCGACATGGCCATCCATGAGCCGCAGGCTTTCGCCGCGCTCGTGGCCAAGGCCAAGGTCGCGCTCGAATATCTGAAGAACACCACGCCGAACGCTTTTGAAAGCGCTGTCGCCTAAGACCAGCGCTTCCCAAGCATTCGCAATTCTGATTATGGGGAACCCGCGCTGGCACGGCTGGCGCGGGTTTTTCTTATGCCTGACATCAACTTGAACGTGACTTTCACGTTAGCGCAGATTTCCAACGTAGCGAGTTTGACCGTGAACGACGCAACCACTGGCCTGGATACGCTTGAAAGCTCCCTTCTGGCCGACATCGCATCGGCCGCCGACGAGCCGGCCATCGAGGCCGTGCGCATCGCCGCATTCGGCAAGAAGGGCACCGTGTCCGAGATGCTGAAGACGCTTGGCGCCATGACCGCCGAGGAGCGCCAACTCAAGGGCCCGGCCATCAACGGCCTCAAGAACCGCGTGACCGAGGCGCTGACGGCCCGTAAGGCCGAACTCAGGGATGTGGCGATCGCCGCGCGGCTGGCCGCGGAAAAAGTCGACGTGACGCTGCCGGTGCGGCAGTCGCCGGCCGAGCGCGGCCGCATCCATCCGATCAGCCAGGTCATTGACGAGATCGCGGCGATCTTCGGCGATCTCGGCTTCGCCATCGCCGAAGGTCCGGACATCGAGACCGACTATTACAATTTCACCGCGCTGAATTTCCCCGAAGGCCATCCGGCGCGCGAGATGCACGACACCTTCTTCTTCCAGCCGGACGAGAAGGGCGAGCGCAAGCTTTTGCGCACCCACACCTCACCGGTGCAGATCCGCACCATGGAGAAGCAGAAGCCGCCGATCCGCATCGTCATTCCGGGCAAGACTTATCGGCAGGATTCGGACGCCACCCACTCGCCGATGTTCCATCAGGTCGAGGGGCTGGTGATCGACAAGACAGCGAACGTCGCCAACATGAAGTGGGTGCTGGAGGAGTTCTGCAAGGCCTTCTTCGAGGTGCCCTCGGTCAAGATGCGCTTCCGTCCGTCCTTCTTCCCGTTCACCGAGCCAAGCCTCGAGGTCGACATCCAATGCGACCGCTCGCGGCCCGGCGAAGTGCGCTTCGGCGAAGGCTCCGACTGGATGGAGATCCTCGGCTGCGGCATGGTGCATCCCAACGTGCTGCGCGCCGGCGGCCTCGATCCCGACGAGTATCAGGGCTTTGCCTGGGGCATGGGCATCGACCGCATCGCCATGCTGAAATACGGCATGCCGGACCTGCGCGCCTTCTTCGACGCGGATGTGCGCTGGCTGTCGCATTACGGTTTCAGGCCACTCGACATGCCGACGTTGTTCGGCGGGTTGAGCGCATGACAGCGCCCCACATTGGCGGCTGCCGCTGCGGCGCCGTGCGGTTCGAAGCTTCGGCTGAGCCGCATCACGTCAGCTATTGCCATTGCGGCGATTGCCGGCGGGCGAGCGGCGCGCCGGTATCGGCCTTTGTCGGCTTTCTGGTCGACCAGGTGGCTTTCACCGGCAAGGCGCTGAAGATGTACGAGAACGGGCCGGTGACGCGCTCCTTCTGCGGCGTCTGCGGCTCGCCCATCGCCTATGTCGACGAGCGGCTGGAGGACGACATCTACTTCATGCTCGGCGCCATGGACATGCCGGCCGATTTCAGGCCGACGCACCATGCCTATGTCAGCGAGCAGCTTCCCTTCCTGCATATGTCCGACGACTTGCCGAGACATCTGAAAACAAGCGTCAAAAGACCAGACGGAACAGCCCAATGAAATTCACCCTCTCCTGGCTCAAGGATCATCTCGAGACCGACGCCTCGCTCAACGAGATCGTCGAGCGGCTGACGTCGATCGGCCTCGAAGTCGAGCATGTCGACGACAAGTCGAGCCTGAAACCCTTCGTCATCGCCAAAGTGCTGACGGCGGTGCAGCACCCGGATGCCGACCGGCTGCGCGTGCTGACCGTCGATACAGGCGACGGCAAGCCACCAGTTCAGGTGGTCTGTGGCGCTCCCAATGCCCGCGCCGGGCTGATCGGCGCCTTTGCCGCGCCCGGCACCTATGTGCCCGGCATCGACGTGACGCTGACGGTCGGCAAGATCAGGGGCGTCGAGAGCCATGGCATGATGTGTTCCGAGCGCGAACTGGAACTGTCCGACGAGCACAACGGCATCATCGACCTGCCGGCCGACGCTCCGGTCGGCACCAGCTTTGCGTCCTATGCGCATCTCGATGATCCGGTCATCGAGATCAATCTGACGCCGAACCGGCCCGATGCCACCAGCGTCTACGGCATTGCCAGGGATCTGGCGGCGAGCGGGCTCGGACGGCTTGTGGGTGGCGCGATCATGCCGCATGTCGGCGAGGGGCTGTGCCCCGTGAAGGTCACGATCGAGGCGCCGGAACTCTGCCCGGGCTTCGCGCTGACGATGGTGAGTGGCGTCAAGAACGGCCCGTCACCGAAATGGTTGCAGCAGCGCCTGATCGCCATTGGTTTGCGGCCGATCAGCGCCCTGGTCGACATCACCAACTATGTCACTTTCGACCGCGGCCGGCCGTTGCATGTGTTCGACGCCGCGAAGGTGGCCGGCAACCTCGTGGTGCGCCGTGCCAGGGACGGCGAAAAAGTGCTGGCGCTGGACGGCCGTGAATACACGCTGACGCCGGAGATGTGCGTGATTGCCGACGACAATGGCGTCGAATCGATCGCCGGCATCATGGGCGGCGAACATTCGGGCTGCGATGAGAGCACCACCGACGTGCTGATCGAATCGGCGCTGTGGGACCCGATCGCAACCGCCCGCACCGGCCGTGCGCTCGGCATCATCACCGACGCCCGCTACCGCTTCGAGCGCGGCGTCGACCCCGAATTCATGGTGCCGGGCGTCGAACTCGCGACCAAATTGGTGCTCGATTTCTGCGGCGGAACGCCGACGGAAATGGAAGTGGCCGGCTATGCCGGGCACAAGCCGAAGATCGTGTCCTTCCCGCTGTCGGAAGTGAAGCGGCTGACGGGGGTCGAGGTGCCGAAGGCGGTAAGCCTCGACATCCTCACCCGCCTCGGCTTCGAGCCGCAGGGCTCGGGCGACATCGTCAAGGTGAAGGTGCCTTCCTGGCGACCGGACGTCGACGGCAAAGCCGACCTCGTCGAGGAAGTGATGCGCATCCATGGTGTCGACAACATCGCCCCGCAGCCACTCGGCGCGCATGACGCGGTCAATTCCAAGATCCTGACCACGCTGCAGGTCCGCACCCGCACGGCCAAGCGGGCGCTTGCCGTACGTGGCATGATGGAGGCCGTCACCTGGTCTTTCATCCCGGCCAAGCACGCCGAACTGTTCGGCGGCGGCCAGACGGCGCTGAAGCTTGCCAACCCGATCGCCGCCGACATGTCCGACATGCGGCCGTCGCTACTGCCGGGGCTGATCGCCGCCGCGCAGCGCAATGCCGACAAGGGCATTGGCGACGTCGCGCTGTTCGAGGTCTCGGGCACCTATGAAGGCGACGGCGCCGACCAGCAGCGGCGCGTGGCCGCCGGCGTGCGGCGCGGCACCGCCAAGCTCGACGGCTCCGGCCGCAACTGGGCCGGCAATTCGGGCCCGGTCGGCGTGTTCGACGCCAAGGCCGACGCGATTGCCGCCCTCGAAGCCTGCGGCGCGCCGGTCGACCGGCTGCAGATCGAGGCGGGCGGACCGGCCTGGTATCATCCCGGCCGTTCCGGCACGATCAAGCTCGGGCCGAAGACCGTGCTCGGCACGTTCGGCGAATTCCATCCGAAGACGATGGAAGGGCTCGATGTTTCCGGTCCGCTCTGCGGTTTCGAAGTGTTCGTCGATGCCGTGCCCGAGCCGAAGGCCAAGCCGACGAAAACCAAGCCGAAGCTGGAGCTCTCCGCCTTCCAGGCGGTGAAGCGCGACTTCGCCTTCGTCGTCGACAAAGCGATCGAGGCCGGCACGCTGGTGCGCGCGGCATTGGCCGCCGACAAGAAGCTGATCACCGCGGTTTCGGTGTTCGACATTTTCGAAGGTGCGTCGCTCGGCGCTGACAAAAAATCGATCGCCATCGAGGTGTCTATCCAGCCGGTCGAGAAGACGCTGACCGACGAGGATTTCGAGACGCTGGCCAAGCGCATCGTCGAGAATGTCGGCAAGCAGACGGGTGGCGTGCTGCGCGGGTAGAACTTTCTGTTTTGACGCAATTCCGGACGGAAAACCGTCTTACACTTTTCCTGGAATTGCTCCGAAACTTGCGGGCAGATGGCGAATCGTCCTCCAAAGGGCGATGGAGCATCTGCGCTATTCCGGGCTGCCGTTCGAAGCACAACGCGCGGCGTTTCTCGACATCGTGTTGATGGACCCGCTGGTGCGCGACGCGCTGGCGCGTGCCCGCACGCTGGCTCTGCCGGACTGGCTGGTGGTTTCCGGCGCGCTTTACAACAGCGTCTGGAACCATCTGACCGGCAAGCCGTCAGGTTACGGCATCAAGGATGTCGACCTGTTCTATTTTGACGACAGCGACCTGTCCTATGAGGCCGAGGACGCTGTCATTCGCCGGGCAGCACGGCATTTCGAGGGGCTGGCGCTGCCGGTCGAGGTGCGCAACCAGGCGCGGGTGCATCTGTGGTATCCGCAGAAATTCGGGCAGCCGTGCCCGCGCTATACGAGTGCCAGCCAATCCGTCAGCCATTTCGCCTCGAAGACGCATGCGGTTGGGGTGCGATACGATGCTGATGGGCGGTTGATGCTGGTGGCGCCGTTCGGGCTGGACGACATTTTTTCGTTTCGCATCACGCCGAACCGGGTGATGGACAACCGGCAGACCCATGAGGCGAAGGGGAAGCGGGCAAAGGAGAGCTGGTCTGAGATTGAGGTGGTGCCGTGGTAGAGAAGTAGGCGCGAGGCGCCCCCCTCTGGCCTGCCGGCCATCTCCCCCACAAGGAGGGAGATTGGCAGCTTGGCCGTGCCGCCCTTCCTTCAAGCGCTGGTGATTGGCGAAGGCCGCGACGACATTCAATCTCCCCCCTTGTGGGGGAGATGTCCGGCAGGACAGAGGGGGGGCGCCTCGCGTTGGCGTCTCAACAAAATGGGGCGCCGAAGCGCCCCTTTCTGTATCCTGAATGCTGCTCACCCATTCACCAGCGCCAGCAACTCCTCCGTATAGCGTTTGCCCATCACCTTATCCGGCGAAAGCGCGTCACCAATCGCCGCCACTTCGGCCGCACTCAGCTCAATCCCGGCCGCCGCCGTGTTCTGCTCGAGATGACGTATCTTTCGCGCACCCGGGATCGGCACGATGAAATCGCCCTGGTGCAGCACCCAGGCCAGCGCCAGCTGCGCCGAGGTCACGCCCTTTTCGGCCGCCAGCTTTTCCAGCGTGGCGATAACCTTGGCATTGGCTTCCATGGCCTCGGCCTGGAAACGCGGCAAGGTGCGGCGCCAGTCGCCTTCGTCAAGCGTTTCGGGCCTGGCAATCGCCCCCGTCAAAAGGCCTCGGCCGAGCGGGCTGTAGGGCACGAAGCCGATGCCGAGTTCGCGGCAGACGGCGAACACGTCGTCTTCCGGGTCACGGCTCCACAGCGAGTATTCGCTCTGCACGGCCGCGATCGGATGCACGGCATGCGCCCGGCGGATGGTCGCGGCACTGGCTTCCGAAAGGCCCAACGCGCGCACCTTGCCCTCGCGCACCAACTCGGCCATGGCGCCGACCGTGTCCTCGATCGGCACGTCGGGATCGACACGGTGCTGATAGTAGAGGTCGATGACATCGGTGCCCAGCCGCTTCAGCGAGGCTTCGGCCACCGCCTTGACGTGCTCGGGGCGGCTGTCGACGCCAGCCATGCGGTCGAGGCCGGTGCCTTCCTCCAGAATCTTGAAGCCGAATTTGGTGGCGATCGTCACCTTATCACGCACCGACTTCAGTGCCTTGCCGAGCAGGATCTCGTTCTCGTAAGGGCCGTAGACTTCCGCCGTGTCGAAGAAGTTGACGCCAATCTCAACGGCGCGGTGCAACGTGGAGATCGCCTCTGCCTCCGGCTGGCCGCCATAGGCGAAACTCATGCCCATGCAGCCGAGGCCGACGGGATAGACGTTCAGTTCAGTTCCTAGCTTGCGGGTTTGCATCACGCGTCTCCTTGTTGTGATGCCGCTGATGTAGTGCCTTGCGCTATGCTCGATAATCGGCTCATCTGCGCACGGGTCGTTCTAAGAAATAGATCAATGAATCGAGCGCATCTCTCCCAACTGGCCGTGTTGGCGACCGTCGCCCAATGCGGCAGTTTTCGCGGCGCGGCCAGGGAATTGGCCATCGCGCCATCGGCGGTCAGCCACGCTGTGTCCAGCCTGGAAGCGCGGCTCGGCGTGCGGCTCTTGGCGCGCAGTACCCGCAGCGTCGCGCCAACCGAAGAGGGCGCGCAACTGCTCGAACGGCTACGGCCGGCGCTATCGGAGATCGATCTGGCGTTGGAGACGGCGGTCGAGTCGCGTGAACGGCCGGCCGGGAATCTGCGGCTCAGCGTACCGCGCACGGCAGCGCATCTGGTGCTGACGCCGCGGCTCGGCGCCTTTGCATCGGCCTATCCCGACATCGTGCTGGAGATCGTCATCGAGGATCGCTTCACCGATGTGGTGGCAGGCGGTTTCGATGCCGGCGTGCGGCTTGGCGAGAGCCTGCAGCGCGACATGATCGCGGTGCGTATCGGGCCGGACATGCGCGGCGCGGTTGTCGGCGCGCCATCCTATTTCGCGGCCATGCCGAGACCGCATCATCCGCGCGACCTTGCCGATCATCGCTGCATCCGCTTCCGCTTCTCCAGTGGCATCCTCTACCGCTGGGAGTTCGAGAAAGACGGAGAGGAGATAGAGATCGCCGCGCAAGGGCCGCTGATCCTCGACGAGGACCATCTGATCGTGCAAGCGGCGGTCGACGGCGCCGGTCTTGCCTTCGTCTTCGAGCCTTATGTCCGCGCGCCGCTGGCCGATGGCAGGCTGATCCGCGTGCTGGAGGACTGGTGCCCGGCCTTCGAGGGCTTCTTCGTCTACTATCCCAGCCGCCGGCAGATGCGCCCGGCGCTGAGGGCGTTCGTGGATTTCTTCAAGGTAAGCGGCTGAGGCGCGACCACCCTCCCCCCTTGTGGGCCTTGGGGAGGGTGGAAGAAAGCGAGGCCCAGCAACGTTTGTCTCCCATGCAGTCAATCACCAACACGCCAACCCGCTACGGCTGGGCAACCATCCTCCTCCACTGGCTGATCGGCATCATCTTCATCGGCCAGTTCGCCCTCGGCTTCATTATGGTGAGGCTAACCAGTCAGCGCACCGCTTTCGAGCTGATCCAGCTGCACAAATCCCTGGGCTTTCTGCTGCTTGGCCTCATCATCCTGCGCATTGCCTGGCGGCTCGGCAATGCGGCGCCGCCCTTGCCGCCTTCGGTCGGCGTTCTGGAGCGGCGTACGGCGCCGCTCGCGCATCTGGCGCTGTATGCCTTCCAGATCGCCTTGCCCCTGTCGGGCTGGGCGCTGGTTTCGGTCTCGACACTGGAAATCCCGACCATGCCGTTCAACCTGTTCGTGATGCCGAACCTGCCGCTCGCCGAATCCGATGCCGCCGAAAGCTTCTGGGCAGCGGCGCACTGGTATCTTGCCTATGCCGGCATCGCGCTCGTCGCGCTGCATGTGGCAGCCGCGCTGCGCCACCACTTCCTGCTGCGCGACAGCGTGCTCAGGCGTATAATCACACCTTCGTCAGGCGGGGAATAGAGCGGAGGCCCTGCGCGTTTGTGGGGGTGAGGACGCGAACAAGCGTTGCCTCCAGGAAAGGAACAATCCCATGCATGCGCGCATCCTTGGATTCGCGGCTTTTGCCGCATGCCTTGCCGTGCCCGCAGCCGCGGCCGTGGCGTTGAGCGACGCCGCCGGCAGCTACACGGTCAGCCCGGCAGGCTCCAGCATCCGTTTCACCATAGGCAAGGCCGGCGGTGGCGGCTTCGATGGCGCCTTTGCCCGCTTCAAGGGCACGATCCGCATCGACAATGGTGATGTCGGGCGCTCGAAGGTCGACCTTACCATCTATCCGGAAAGCGTCGGCACCGGCCAGAGCCGCATCGACGCCTTCCTGCGCTCCGACGCGGTGTTCGATGCGGCCAACAGCCCGGAGATCCAGTTCCGCTCGACCAGCGTGACCCGCACCGGCGACACATCAGCTCTCGTCACCGGCAGGCTGACGGCGCGCGGCAAGACGTTTCCGGAAAAATTCACCGCCGAACTCGACGGGTTGAAGGGCGGCACGATCAAATTCCATGTCACCGGCAAGGTGCTGCGGTCACGCTACGGCATGGATGTCGGCACGCCGCTTTATTCCAACGTCGTCGACTTCGACATGACGCTGACGGGCAAGCGGGGCTAGTTGCTACGGCACTCCGCATTGGCTTTTCTATCGATTTCGGGCAAACCTCGTCGCCTGCAATCGTTGATGGAGATACGTAATGTTCCGATGGGGTGTGTTGTCGACGGCCAAGATCGGTCGCGAGCAGTTGTTGCCGGCAATCGTCGAGGCGGAGAACGGCGTGCTGTCGGCGATCGCCAGCCGCGACCTGTCGAAGGCCAAGGCCTTGGCCGACCGTTTCGGCGCCCGCCATGCCTTTGGCTCCTACGAGGAACTGCTCGCTTCCAAAGAAGTCGACGGCGTCTATATCCCGCTGCCGACCTCGCAGCATGTCGAGTGGACGGCGAAAGCCATTGAAGCGGGAAAACATGTGCTGGTCGAGAAGCCTCTCGCGCTCGACGCCAAGGATATTGCCCCCTGATCAAGCTGCGCGACGCCAAAAAGGTGCTGGTCTGCGAAGCCTTCATGGTCATCTACCACCCGCAATGGATCAAGGTGCGCGACCTCATCGCCAGCGGCGCCATCGGCCGGCTGCGCCATGTGCAGGGCGCGTTCTCCTACTACAATGTCGACCCCAACAATATGCGCAACCAGCTCGACCTCGGCGGCGGCGCGCTGCCCGACATCGGCGTCTATCCGACGGTATCGACGCGATTTTCGACCGGCAAGGAGCCGCTGCGCGTGCAGGCGACGATCGAGCGCGACAAGACATTCGGCACCGACATCTACTCCTCGATCCGCGCCGATTTCGGCGATTTCGAACTGTCCTTCTATTTGTCGACGCAGATGGCGGCGCGCCAGGTGATGGTGTTCCACGGCGAGAAGGGCTTCATCGAGGTCTTTTCCCCGTTCAACGCCGGGCTCTACGATCATCACCGCGTCGAACTGCACAACCAGAACCACACCGAAGCGCAGGTGTTCCGCTTTCCCGGCACGCAGCAGTACCGGCTGGAGGTCGAAACCTTCGCGCGCGCGGCGCAGGGCGGCAAGGAGCGCGTCTTCACGCTGGAGGAATCCGTGCTCAACCAGAAGGTCATCGACGCCATCTTCCGCGCCGGCGGCAAGGACGGCTGGGAGGCCGTCTAAGTCTTTGCATTAATAGCCGGCTAATTCTGGGAGGAAAGATGGCTGACAATGCGGACGTGATCATTGTCGGCGCCGGCCTGGCAGGGCTGGTTGCCGCCGCCGAGCTTGCCGAGGCCGGCAAGAAAATCATCATCGTCGACCAGGAACCGGAACAATCGCTGGGCGGCCAGGCGTTCTGGTCGTTCGGCGGGCTTTTCCTCGTCGATTCGCCCGAGCAGCGGCGCTTGTGCATCCGCGATTCGCATGATCTGGCGCTCGAGGACTGGATGGGCACCGCCGCTTTCGACCGGCCGGAGGATTTCTGGCCGCGCAAATGGGCTGAGGCCTATGTCGGCTTCGCCGCCGGCGAGAAACGTTCCTGGCTGATCGAGCGCGGCCTGAAATTCTTTCCTGTCGTCGGCTGGGCCGAGCGTGGCGGCGGCAACGCCATCGGCCACGGCAATTCGGTGCCCAGATTCCACATCACCTGGGGTACCGGACCCGGCGTGGTTGAACCTTTTGTCTTGCGCGTGCGCGAGGCGCAAAAGCGCGGACTGATCGACTTCAAGTTCCGCCACAGGGTCAATGAACTGACGCGGACGGGCGCTGTCATAGCCGGCGTGCGCGGCGACATCCTTGAGTCGAGCACGGTCGAACGCGGCCACAAGAGTTCGCGCGACATCTCAGGCGATTTCGAACTGCACGCGCAAGCGGTCATCGTCGCTTCAGGCGGCATCGGCGCCAACCACCAGCTGGTGCAGGAGAACTGGCCGAAGCGGCTGGGTGCCCCGCCGAAGCGCATGATCACCGGCGTGCCCGACCATGTCGACGGCCGCATGCTGGCGATCACCGAGGCCGCTGGCGGCTCGATCATCAATCGCGACCGCATGTGGCACTATGTCGAAGGCATCAAGAACTGGGCGCCGATCTGGACCGACCATGCGATCCGCATCCTGCCCGGCCCGTCCTCACTCTGGCTCGATGCCAGGGGAAAACGCCTGCCGGTGCCGCTCTATCCCGGCTTCGATACGCTGGGCACGCTCAGCCACATCATGAGCACCGGCTTCGACTATTCCTGGTTCATCCTGACCAGGAAAATCATCCAGAAGGAGTTCGCCCTGTCGGGCTCCGAACAGAATCCCGACCTGACGAACAAGAGCTGGTGGCAGGTGCTGGGCCGCGCGACATCAGGCATTCCCGGTCCGGTGAAAGCCTTCATGGAGAAGGGCGAGGATTTCATTGTCGAGGCCGATCTTTCGACCTTGGTGGCCCGCATGAATGCGCTCGCGGGCGGCGAGCCGCTGCTCGATGTCGCTGAGGTCGAGCGAGAAATCCGCGCCCGCGACAGGCAGCTCGACAATCCGTTCTCCAAGGACATGCAGATCACCGCGTTGCGCGGCGCGCGGGCCTATCTCGGTGACAGGCTGATACGCACGGCCAAGCCGCACAAGATGCTCGACCCGGCAAACGGCCCGCTGATCGCGGTGCGCCTCAACATCCTGACGCGCAAGACGCTGGGCGGCCTGGAGACCGATCTCGACAGCCGCGTGCTGGGCGCCGATGGCCAGCCGGTGCCGGGGCTCTATGCCGCCGGCGAAGCGGCCGGATTCGGTGGCGGCGGCGTGCATGGCTATGCGGCGCTGGAAGGCACGTTCCTCGGCGGTTGCATCTTTTCAGGCCGCAGCGCGGGTCGAGCGGCGGCACGTTCGGTGGCGTGAAACGGCGTTACCGTGGCTCGTAGTGAGACGTGAACCCGCTCACCAGAGCCAGGTGCCCTGTCCAAGCGCTCCCACCGCGTCGACGATCCGCGTGAAACTTTCGCGGGCGCGCCCGACCGTGTGCCGGGCCCTGAGGTAGCCGTGCACCAGACCTGGCTCCTCGAACCAGGTGGCACGCCCGCCCGCCGCGATGATGCGGTCGCGATAGGTCTCGCCGTCGGACGACAGCGGGTCACACTGCGCGGTGATCAGCACCGTCGGCGGCAGGTTGGTGAAGTCGGTGTTTGCCAGTGGCGAAAGTGTTACGTCGCCGGTCCGGTCCGCGCCACCGGTGCGGATATGCTTGTAGAATTCGAGATCGCGCATGGTCAGCATCGGCGCTTCGGCATGCGTGACATAGGAGCCCTTTGAGCGGTCGCCGCCGAGGCCGGGATAGATCAGCACCTGGCCGACCGGCCGCTTCGCCTGGCCGCGCGTGGCGTGAGCGACGGCGGCGCAGAGATTGCCGCCAGCACTGTCGCCGCAGAGCAGGATGGGTCGGTCGCGGGTGGACGCAGCCCATGCGAAGGCGCTCATGGCATCATCGAAAGCGGCCGGGTGCAGGTGCTCCGGCGCCAGCCGGTAATCGACCGAAACAACCTCGTAGCCGGTGCGGGCGCAGAGCTCGGCACAAACATCGTCATGGCTGTCCAGCCCACCAAGGATGAAGCCGCCGCCATGGATGTAGAGCACCGTCGCCGCCGGTTGCGGGGCGCTTCGGTAGATGCGGATCGGGATATCGTGCGTGGGCGTTGCAATGGTTGAGGTTTCGACCGTTACTCCCTCGGGATAGCCGGCAAAGAATTCCCGACACATGCGGTCGTAGATTTCGCGCTGCTGCGCGATCGTGTAGTCGATCGTATCGGGCGGATAGTAGGAATTGGTCCGCTCGATGAAGGCCCAGGTCTCGGCGTCGATGAGCTTTGTGTAGTCGGTCATGGAACTCCTTTACCTTCCCCTTAATGAGGGAGGTCGCCGCGAAGCGGCGGGTGGCGGCGCTTCACCCCACCCGGGCCTGCGGTCCGACCCTCCCCATCAAGGGGAGGGTAAAGTGGCTCATTTCCCCTTCCACACCGGGTCGCGCTTTTCGGCGAAGGCGCGGAAACCTTCCATATTGTCTTCCGACCCATACAGCGCATCGACCGTAGCCAGCTGGCGGCGCGTCACCCGGTTCATCGCATCCTGGAAGGTCAGAGCTTCGGCCACCCGCGCGGTCTCCTTGATGGCGGCAAAGACCAGCGGCGGGCCGCTGGCGAGCAGGCGGGCGATCTCCCAGACGCGGTCCTCGAGCTTTTCCTTGGGCAGCACCTCGTTGACCAGGCCCCAGCGATGCGCCTCGGCGACATCCATCCAGCGGCCGGTGAGCAGAAGGTCCATCGCGACATGATAGGGAATGCGCTTCGGCAGCTTGATCGTCGCCGCATCGGCCAGCGTGCCGGCGCGGATTTCGGGCAGCGCGAAGGAGGAATGATCGGAGGCGTAGATGAGGTCGCAGGACAGCGCCAGCTCGAAGCCGCCGCCGACCGCCATGCCGTTGACGCAAGCGATGACCGGCTTGTTGAGATCGCGCAATTCCTGCAAGCCTGCAAAGCCGCCGACACCATAGTCGCCGTCGACTGCGTCGCCGCCGGCGGCCGCCTTGAGGTCCCAGCCGGCGCAGAAGAACTTGTCGCCTGATGTCTTGACGATGGCGACGCGCAATTCCGGATCGTCGCGGAACGCCTTGAAGGTCTCGCCCATCAGCCGCGAGGTCTTGAGGTCAATGGCGTTGGCCTTGGGCCGGTCGAGCGTGACCTCGAGGATCGAGCCTTCGCGGCGGGTCGAAATGACGTCAGACATTCTTGTTCTCTCCCAGCACCAGCAGCGCGTCGGCGATCCAGGCACCCTTGCCTTCGACGCAGACGATCAGCGGGTTGATGTCGAGTTCCTCGATCTCGCCGGCATTCTTCTGCACGAAGGCAGCAATGCCCGCGATGGCGTCGATGGCGGCCGCGACGTCGGCCTTCGGCCGGCCGCGATAGCCTTCGAGCAACGGGAACAGCTTCAGGCCGCGCAGTGCGGCCTCGATATCGTCGCGCGTCGCCGGGAGCATCAAGGTGACGCTGTCGCGCAGCAATTCGACCAGCACGCCGCCGGTGCCCAGTGTCATCACCGCGCCGAACATCGGATCCCTGGTGAAGCCGACGATCAGTTCGGCGACGCCGTCGCGCACCATGCGCTCGACGTAGAGGCCGGTGCCGAGCGGCAGCAGGTCGTGCGCCGCCGTGCTGACGGATTCGGCGTCCTTGAGATTGAGCCTGACGGCGCCGACCTCGGATTTGTGGGTGACGCCCAGCGCCTTCAGGGCGACGGGAAAGCCGAGCGCCATCGACGAGATCACCGCCTCGACCGCATTGTCGGCGCGCTCGCCCTTTGGCACGGGAAGCCCGGCCTTGATCAGCCGCGCCTTGGCCTCGGCCTCGTCAGGCGTGACATGATCGCCGCCGGCGGCGCCGGCAGCGGAGGTGTCGACCGGCTGCGCCTGCGGTTCGGCCCACGCCCAGCCGATGAAGGCCGCTGCGCCTGCGGCATCCATGGCCTCGGAAATGCCGAACAGCGGCACCATGCCGCGCGCCATCAGCTCGGCGGTGTATTCCTCGGGCAGGTTCTCCGGCAGCGAGGAGACGATGGCGCCATGCGCCTTGTTGGTCTTCAGCGCCGATTCGAAGGCGCGCAGCGTTGCCCACCAGTCGGTGACCGAGCAGCGATCGGGGCGCGGAAAGTCGAGCACGAGCATATTGAGGTCGAACCCACCCGACACCATGGCGGTGAAGGTGGCGGTCATCGCCGGCTCGTTGTTCCAGATGAAGGTGTGGTAGTCGAGCGGATTGGCGACCGCGACCAGCGGCCCAAGCGTCGATTTGACATGGGCGCGATGGGTCTCGGTCAGAACCGGGAAGTTGACCCAGCGGCCTTCGGCGCTGTCGGCCATGACGGAGGCTTCGCCGCCCGAACAGCTCATCGACGACAGCCTATAACCTGGCAGTGGACCGGTGATGTGCAGCAGCTTCAGCGCTTCGATGAAGGCAGGAATGGAATCGACGCGCGCAATGCCAAGCCGCCTCAGGAAAGCGCCCGAGGCCGCATCCGAGCCGGCGAGTGAGGCGGTGTGCGAGACGGTGGCCTGCCGCGCCTGTTCGGAACGGCCGACCTTCATGGCGATGATCGGCTTTTTCAGCTCGCGTGCCCGCGCCGCCAGCCTCTCGAAGCCGGCTACCGAATCGAAGGCCTCGATGTGCAGGCCGAGCGAGGTGACGCGCTCGTCCTCGACCAGGCCGAGCGCCATTTCGGAAAGACCGGTCTGCGCCTGGTTGCCGGCGGTCATCAGGAAAGCGATCGGCAGGCCGCGCTTCTGCATCGTCATGTTGATGGCGATGTTGGAAGACTGGGTGATGATGGCGACACCCTTGCCGCCCTCGTCCAGCCTGATGCCGCCATGCTGGTCGGGCCACAAAAGCGCGCCGTCGGCATAGTTGATCAGGCCGTAGCAGTTCGGGCCGATGATCGGCATCTGGCCGGCAGCCGCGACGAGTTCGGCCTGCAGCCGTTCGCCGTCATCGTCATAGGCCTCGGTCTCGAGGAAGCCGGCGGCAAAGCAGACGGCGCCGCCGGCGCCGCGTTCGGCCAGCGCCTGGACGACCTCGATGGTCAGATGCCGGTTGACGCCGACAAAGGCGGCATCCGGCGCGCCGGGCAGGTCCGCCACGGAACGGTAAGCCTTGCGGCCGGCAACCTCATCCTTGGTCGGATGCACCGGCCAGATTTCGCCGGCAAAGCCCATCTTGATCGACTGCGCGACGACGGCGGCGGCCTGTACGCCACCGAAGACGGCGATCGATTTCGGGCGCAGGAGACGTTCGAGTTTATGCATGGTCATCTTTTCGTTTGAGCGTGATCTCAGGACAAACGATCCCGTTTCTCCGACAAAACCGAATCCCGGCTTTGGCGCATCATGCTCTAAGCTCCGAACGGACGCAGCAGCGCCCGCGAAATAATATGTCGCTGAATCTCCGACGTGCCTTCCCAGATGCGCTCGACGCGGGCGTCGCGCCAGATGCGCTCCAGCGGCAAGTCGTCCATCAGCCCCATGCCGCCATGGATCTGGATGGCTTCGTCGGCAACAAAGGCAAGCATTTCGGTGGCCTTCAGCTTGGCCATAGCCATGTCCTGGTCGGTGACGGTGCCCTGATCGTACTTCCAGCCGGCTTCGAACACCATCAGGTCGGCGGCCTTCAATTCCGTCGCCATGTCGGCGAGCTTGAACGATACGCCCTGGAATTTGCCGATCTGCTGGCCGAACTGCTGGCGCTGCGCGGCGTATTCGACGGCGTGGCCAAGCGCCCGCTCGGCGCGGCCGAGACAGGTGGCGCCAACCTGCAGGCGGGTGGCCCCCAGCCAGGAATTGGCGACGTCGAAGCCTTTGTGGACTTCGCCGAGAACCTGGCTTGCCGGGAGCCGGCAATCGTCGAATTCGAGGATGGCGTTGGTGTAGCCGCGATGCGAGACGTTGCGGTAGCCGTCGCGGACAGTGAATCCCTTGGTGCCCTTGTCGACGAAGAAGGCGGTGATCTTCTTGCGCTTGCCGCGCGGCGAATCCTCTTCGCCGGAAGCCATGAACACGATGGCGAAATCGGCGAGATCCGCGTGGCTGATGAAATGCTTGGTGCCGTTGAGCACCCAGTCATCGCCGTCCTGCACGGCCGACGCCTTCATGCCGCGCAGGTCGGAGCCGGCGCCCGGCTCGGTCATCGCCAGGCAGTCCCACTTCTCGCCACGGATGCAGGGAAACAGATATTTTTCACGCTGCTCCGGCGTGCCGGCGAGCAGGATGTTGGAGGGACGCGCCACGCAGGTCCAGTGCAGCGCATAATTGGCGCGGCCGAGTTCCTTCTCGTAGAGCAGCCAGGTCACCGTATCGAGGCCGGCACCGCCGACGTCGGCCGGCATGTTGGCGGCATAGAGCCCGGCCTCGATTGCCTTGGCCTTGATCTCCTCGATCAGCTCGCGGCGCAGCACGCCGGTGCGTTCGACCTCGCGCTCATGCGGGTAGAGCTCATTCTCGACGAAGGCGCGCGTCGTCTCGACGATGAGTTTTTGTTCCTCCGAAAGACCGAAATCCATGGCTCAGCCTTTCTTGCTCTTCTTCGCCTTGCCGCCCTTTGCCGGCTTTTCAGCCTTCTTCACCGGCTTGGAGGCCTTGGCCTTTTCAGCCGCCTTGGAGGCCGTCGGCTTCTTCGCCGCCAGCTTGGCCAGCTGCTTGGTGTAGTCCTTGTGCAGCGCGCCGGCACCCCAGCCCTTGCCTTTATTCTGCTTCGACAGCGCGTCCATGATCGCGACCAGATTATCGTCGCGGATCTTTTCCAGCTCGCGGATCGACAGGCCATGCGCCTGGTCGTCCGACTGAGTGGCGATCAGGTCGACCAGTTCGTCATTGAATTCCGGAACGTCCATCAGCTTGGTCCAAGGCCATTTCAGGCACGGCCCGAACTGCGCCATGAAGTGGCGCATGCCCGCCTCGCCGCCGGCGACGCGATAGACCTGGAACATGCCCATCTGCGCCCAGCGCAGGCCGAAGCCGTAGCGCATGATGTCGTCGAGCTCCTCGACGGTGCAGATGCCGTCCTTGATCAGCCACAGCGCCTCGCGCCAGGCGGCTTCGAGCAGGCGGTCACCGACGAAGGCTTCGATCTCCTTGCGGATGACCACCGGCTTCATACCGATCGAGGCGTAGATCTCCTTGGCGACCTCGATCGCCTCGGGAAAGGTCTGATCGCCGCCGACGATTTCGACCAGCGGCAAGAGGTAGACCGGGTTGAACGGATGGCCGACGACCAGCCGCTCTGGATGCTTCTTCATCGCCACCTGCATATCCGTCGGCTTGATGCCGGAGGTCGACGAGCCGACAATGGCGTTGGCCGGCGCATGGGCGTCGATCTCGGCCAGCACCTTGTGCTTGAGGTCGAGCCGTTCCGGCACGCTTTCCTGGATGAAGTCCGCGTCCGCAACCGCCTCGGCAATGGTCTTGGCGAAGGTCAGCTTGCCCTCTTTCGGCAGACCGCCGGGCACCATCTGCTTATAGGCGCGGCGCGCACCCTTCATCACTTCCGAGACCTTGCGCGAGGCTTCCGGGTCCGGATCGAAGATCGACACGTCGATGCCGTTGAGCAGCAGGCGCGCCACCCAGCCGGCGCCGATGACACCGCCGCCAATGGCGGCCGCCTTGTTGATGATGCTCATGGGGAAGCTCCGGTTCTTGTCCTGGCTGTTTGTGGATCGATGAGAGGCACGCGCTCGCCGGCGCGGATCACCGCCGGGTCGTAAGCCTTGCGGGCAAAGACTTCGAGCACGAAGGGCCGGAAGAAGTCGATCGGCAGCGTCTCGTAGTCGGGATCGAAGCTCGACTGGTCCCAGCGTTCGCAGAACTGGTCGCAATCGTCGAAAAAGGCATGGCCTGCGAAGCGGTCGCGGGCATGGCGGTTGCCGCCGAGATGGTGGGCGTAATAGAGGCGCTGGAAGTCGCCATGCTTTTCCACCACCCAGGTGCATTGCTCGCGCACGAAGGGTTTCAGGATCGAAGCGGCGTATTCGTCGTGATTGTAGGGCGCGTAGATGTCGCCGATATCATGCAGCAGTGCGCAGGCGATCCAGTCGGTATCGGCGCCGTCGCGCCAGGCGCGCGTCGCCGCCTGCAGCGAATGGCCAAGCCGGGTGATCTTATAGCCGGACAGGCCCTCGTCGAGCTGCACCAGCGCGTCGAGCAGCCGCTCGCCGGTTTTGGCGGAGTAGTCGATTTCATGGGCGGTCAGGAACTCGTAATCGTCCTTGTCGCCATCCTTCATCGCGGTGAATTTGACGGTAGCCATGATCTGCTCCCGCCTTACGCCGCGGCTGCGATCGGCGCCCGCTTGGTCAAATTGAGCTTCTTGCGCACTTCCTCCGGCCCCAGGATCCGGGCGCCGAGATTGGTGACGATGCTGGCGGCACGCTCGACCAGTTGCGCGTTGGTGGCCAGCACGCCCTTGTCGAGCCAGAGATTGTCCTCGAGACCAACGCGGACATTGCCGCCGGCGAGCACCGCCGCCGCCGCATAGGCCATCTGGTTGCGGCCGATGGCAAAGGCCGACCAGTTCCAGGTCGACGGCACATTGTTGACCATGGCCATGAAGGTGTTGAGGTCATCTGGCGCGCCCCACGGCACGCCCATGCAGAGCTGCACCAGCGCATCGGGGTTGAGTACCTTCTCCTCGACCAATTGCTTGGCGAACCAGAGATGGCCGGTGTCGAAGGCCTCGATCTCCGGCTTGACGCCGAGCGCCGTCATCATGCCGCCCATGGCGCGCAGCATGCCGGGCGTGTTGGTCATGACATAGTCGGCTTCGGCGAAGTTCATGGTGCCGCAGTCGAGCGTGCAGATTTCCGGCAGGCACTGGCGCACATGTTCCATGCGGTTGGAGGCGCCGCCCATGTCGGTGCCCTTTTCGTTGAGCGGCAGCGGCGCTTCCGGCGAGCCGAACACCATGTCGCCGCCCATGCCGGCGGTGAGGTTCAGCACGACATCGACGTTCGCCTCGCGGATGCGCTCGGTGACTTCGCGGTAGAGATGCACATCGCGGCGCGGTTTGCCGGTCTCGGGGTCGCGGACATGGCAGTGAACGATCGCCGCGCCGGCCTTGGCCGCATCGATGGCTGAATCGGCGATCTGCTTGGGCGAACGCGGCACATGCGGGCTGCGATCCTGCGAACCGCCGGATCCGGTCACGGCACAGGTAATGAAAACCTCACGGTTCATCGCAAGCGGCATGGAATTCTCCTCCCAGTTCGAACAGAGGCACAACATTGCGCGACTTGCCGGGAACTGTTTTACCTTTTACGAATGACACATGATAAAAAACGAAAAACCGACAATCTTTCGCCCGGAGCAGTCACCGCTGAAGGTGACGCTGCTGGTGTTTTCCGGGGCATCCATCATGTGCGTGGCATGCACCGTCGATCCGCTGCGCGCCGCCAACCGCATCGCCGGCGAAACCCTGTTTGACTTCAAACTGGTTTCGGTGACCGGGGAGGCGCCGGTCACGACATGCGGCCTGCCCGTGGCGGTCAGCGGCCGGTTCGATGCGACGGAACCAACCGATGTCCTGGTCGTGGTCGCGGGCTTCGGGACGCAGAACTATGCCACGTCGACCTTGCTCGCCGGCCTGCGCCGGGCGGCGCGGTCGGCCCGCGCCTGCGGCGGCGTCGAGGCGGGCACATGGCTGGTGGCGCGCGCCGGTTTGCTTGAAGGCCGCAGCGCCACAACCCACTGGGAAGACATGGAGGATTTTTCGTCGGCCTTTCCCGGCGTTGACGTGCGCCCCGATCGCTACATCATCGACGGACCGGTGTTCACCACGGGCGGCGCGTCGCCGACCCTGGACCTGATGCTGCATCTGATCCGCACCCGGCTCGGCATGGCCGTGGCGCTCGATGTGGCAAGCGCGTTCATCTACGATCAGGCGCGCGTGGCGACCGATGCGCAGCCGCTGGTCTCGCTTGGCCGGCTCGACGGCTACGATCCACGCCTGGCGCAGGCCATCCGGCTGATGGAAGCGCATGTCGACCAGCCGCTCACTATCGAGGCCATCGCAAAGCGCGCCGGGGTGACGGCGCGGACGCTGGAAAGCATTTTTCGCAAGTCGATCGGCGAGACGCCGGGCGCCTACTATCTCAGGCTACGGCTGGGCGCGGCGCGCCGCCTGGTGGTCGACACGCGCGTGGCCATGGCGGATATTGCCGGGCGGACAGGATTCTCGTCCGCCGCGGCATTTTCCAGAGCGTTTTCAAGAGCGTTCGGCGAAGCCCCGGTCAGGTTGCGCCGGGGCTAGGTCAGTTCAGGGGAATCAAGCGGCGTTTTGCCTATCGCTGCCGGCGTCGATCTGCGAGCGCATCTGTCTGACAAGACGGATTTCGAATCGGCTGCTGACAGCACGATCCCATTCGTTTTTCACATTGTCGGTCGGCCGCGGCAGCGCCATCAGCCGGTCGATGATCGATCCGGTCTCACCGGATGACAGTAGGGCGTCGATTTCGCGTTCGTGCTGCATATCGGTTCGCCTCCTTCCTTTTCACCCGCCACAGGTCTCTCTTATACGAGATACGTGACGGCAGTTTGAAGGCAAGAGCGAGGTGATTGAGGGGCGTGAAGGGGCAAAACCTTGTCGCCGGATGCGCCCCTTGGCGCAAGGCCGTTCCAAGGCGGCAGGAGTGTTATCCCGCCGCCCCTCGAGCAATACGAATCGGCTTCCGCCCTCAGACGTAACGGTTGACGATGTTTTCCAGCAATTCCTGGCGGCCGGAGCGCGGCTGCGGCTCGATCTTCTTCTTCACCACGCGCTCGGCGATGTCCTCCAGCGTGCGCTTGCCCGACAGCATTGCCTTGCCCTCTGCCGTGTTCCAGCCGGCATAGCGCTCGGCCAGCGGCGCCGACAGCGCCTTGTCCTCGACCATGCGGGCGGCTGCCTTGAGCCCGCGCGCACAAGAATCCATGCCGCCGATATGGCCGATCAGCAGGTCCTGCGGATCGAGCGACTGGCGACGCAGCTTGGCGTCGAAATTGGTGCCACCGGTCTTGAAGCCACCGGCCTGCAGGACCTGGTAATAGGCCAGCGCCATTTCCGGCACGTTGTTGGGAAACTGGTCGGTGTCCCAGCCGGACTGGTAGTCGTTGCGGTTCATGTCGATCGAGCCGAAGACGCCGAGCGCATTGGCCAGCGCCAGTTCGTGCTCGAAGGAATGGCCGGCCAGAATCGCGTGGCCCTGCTCGATGTTGAGTTTTACTTCCTTCTCCAGGCCGAAGCGCTTGAGGAAACCATAGACCGTGGCAACGTCGTAATCATACTGGTGCTTGGTCGGCTCCTGCGGCTTCGGCTCGATCAGGATCGCGCCCTTGAAGCCGATCTTGTGCTTGTAGTCGACGACGAGGCTGAGGAAGCGGCCGGCCTGTTCCTGCTCGCGGGCAAGGTCGGTGTTGAGCAGCGTCTCATAGCCCTCGCGCCCGCCCCACAGCACATAATTCTCGCCCTTCAGCCGCTTGGTGACGTCGATGCAGCTTTTCACCGTCGCCGCGGCATAGGCGAACACATCCGGATCGGGATTGGTGGCGGCACCCGACATGAAGCGGCGATTGGAGAACAGGTTCGCTGTGCCCCAGAGCAGCTTGACGCCGGTCTGTTTCATCTTGCCGGCAAAGTAGTCCGCGATCTCGTCGAGACGGGCGGCGCTCTCGGAGAAATCCTTGCCCTCGGGCCGCACATCGGCGTCGTGGAAGCAAAAATAGGGGGCGCCGAGCAGCGAGAACATCTCGAAGGCGACATCGGCCTTCAGTTTGGCCAGTTCCATCGTGTCGATGCCGCCGGCCTTGGGGAACCAGGGACGGTCGAAGGTCTGGCCGCCGAAGGGATCGCCGCCCGGCCAGGCGAAGGAGTGCCAGTAGGCAACGGCGAAGCGCAGATGGTCCTCCAGCCGCTTGCCGGCCACCACCTCATCCGGATTGTAGAAGCGGTAGGCCAGCGGATTGGTCGAATCCGGCCCTTCATATTTGATCCTCTGGATGTCGCCGAAAAATCCGCTGCTCATGATTTCTGTCCTCTCTCGAATAGTTCGCCCTGATTACCTCAGGCGTAATTGGTTTCGGTCTGCCGTGGGGTGAAAAGGGTCGTGTCAAAGCCACTCAACGAAGGAGACAGACCATGACCGACCTCAACAAGATCGCCGAGGGCTACATCACCGCCTGGAACGAAAGCGACGCCAGCCGCCGCGCCGAATTGCTGAAGGCTACCTTCACCGAAGACGTCAGCTATCGCGATCCGCTGATGCAGGGCGACGGCCATGACGGCGTCGCGGCGCTGATCGACGGCGTGCAGCGGCGCTTTGCCGGCTTCCGGTTCTCGCTGAAAGGCACGCCGGACGGGTTCGCCGACAAGATCCGCTTCTCCTGGAATCTCGGACCTGAAGGCGTCCCTTCGGTCATCGAAGGCACCGACATCGGCGTCATCGAAAACGGCCGCCTGAAGAACGTCACCGGGTTTCTCGACAAGGTGCCGGCGCAGTGAGTTGCCGTGCCGCGGCGTGGGCGAGAACCCGCTCACGCCGTGGCGCCCCGGATCGCCGGATACAGTGCCTGGTAGCGGTGATAGGCGTCCGCATAGGCGCCACCGAGCCCGGCATCCGGTTCAATCGTCGCATCCGTCCGCGGCGCTGTGCACACGGCCAGCGGATCGGCACCGGTCGCCGCGATGAGGCCGAGCCGGGCCGCGCCGAAGGCGGCGCCGAAATCGCCGTCGGCGGGAATATCCACCGGCACCTGCAGCGCGGTGGCGATCGATTTCAGCCAATAGCGTGAGCGCGAACCGCCGCCGATCGCCGTCACGCGGGTCAATGTGGTGCCGGCTGTCTTCAGGGCTTCGAGACTGTCGCGGAAGGCGAAGGCGACGCCTTCGAGCACAGCCTGCGTCAGCACCGCGCGGCTCGATTCATGCGCCAGCCCGGTGAAGGAGCCACGGATGGCGGAATCATTGTGCGGCGTGCGCTCGCCCGAGAGATAGGGCAGGAAGGAGACGCCGGTCGGCGCCTTCAGCGTATCGCCGAGTTCCGACGTCAGCTCGCCCGCGCCTTTGCCTGTGATCTCCGACAGCCAGTTGAGCGAATCGGTCGCCGACAGGATGACGCCCATCTGGTGCCAGGTGTCGGGCAGCGCATGACAGAAGGTGTGGACCGCGCTTGCCGGGTTGGGCAGATAGGACGCGTTGGCGGCAAACAGCACGCCCGACGTGCCGAGCGAGACGAAGGCGTGGCCGGCGCCGACCGTGCCCATGCCGCAGGCCGAGGCCGCATTGTCGCCGGCACCGCCGGCAATCGGGATGCCGGCCTCGACACCCCATTTCGACGCCAATTCGCTGCGCAAACCGCCAGCCTTCTCAGTGCCCTCCACCAAGGACGGCATCTGCTTCTCGTCGAGCGACGTAGCCGCCAGCAATTCGGGCGACCAGCGGCGCTTGCCAACATCGAGCCAGGACGTTCCGGCCGAGTCGGACATTTCCGAAATGTGCTCGCCGGTCAGCCAAAGCCGCAGAAAGTCCTTCGGCAGCAACACCCTGGCCACTTTCGCGAAGACAGCGGGCTCGTTGTTCTTCACCCAGGCGAGCTTGGGCGCGGTGAAGCCGGGAAAAACGATGTTGCCGGTCAGCGCGCGGAAGCGCGGATCGGCGTCGAGCGCCGCCGCCTCGACATGGCTGCGCGTGTCGTTCCACAGAATGCAGGGGCGCAGCACTGCGTCAGCCGAATCTAGCAAGGTGGCGCCATGCATCTGGCCGGACAGGCCAATGCCTTTCACCGCCGCGAACTCCCTGGGATGGGAGGCCTTCAATTCCGCGATCGCGTCTTCGCAGGCGCGTATCCAGTGGGACGGATCCTGTTCGGACCAGCCGGGATGCGGCCGCGAAACATCAAGTGAGCCATGGCCGGAGCCGACGACGGTTTGTCCGGCATCGATCAGCAGCGCCTTGACGCCCGACGTGCCCAGGTCGAGGCCGAGATACATGTTTTCCTCCCACGTCCTTATTTTTTTCGGATCCCGAAAAAATCTGGCCGAGCCAGTTTTTAAGGCAAGATCCGCTCCGGGTCAATTCTCTGACAAATCGGCCGCGCGTCGCGAAAACAGCGCCGACAGCGGACTGTCCGGCCGCGCCATCGAACGCTCGGCCGTCAGCGCCCTGGCGAGAGCGCCGTCGCCGGCCCGCAGAGCCGCTTCGATCAGCGTCAGGTCGATGACATCGCGCTGTGCATGGCTGCCACCAAAGCGGTGCGCGATCGCCCGGATCGGCCGGATCAGCCGCACGGCCTCGGTGTAGTTGCCTTCGCCGAAAGCCTTGATTGCCAGCGTCAAGGGATGGCCGACATCCCTGGTGAAAGCTGCATTGTCGTCACTGCCACGCATCGCCTCGCGCTGTGCTTCAAGCAAGGTCCGTGCGGGTCCGTCGAGGCCGGCGCCGACGAAGGCCATCATCGCGTGCGCATCGTTGAAGGCGTAGTCGCCGGCGCCGGCCTTGGGCCAATTGCCGGCGAGCGCTGTCCAGCGGTCGCCGACATCGATGCCGCCGAGATAGAGCCGCCACAGGATTGCCGACGCATCGACCATGTTGAGCGCCATCGTCGATGGCGTGCCATAGATCGGTCCGTCATAGAGCGCCAGCACCTGGTCGGTCTCGCCGAGATCATAGTGAAACAGCGCCAGGTGCCACCAATTATGCACCTGCAGGAAGCTCTCCCTTGTCCAGGCTTCGGGATCGGCGCGCATCCAGGCGATGCCATCCCTTTGCCGGCTTTGCATTTCCATGACATGCGCCACGGCATGCTGCGCCCAGCCGTCGCGCGGTTCGATCTCGACGGCCATGCGGCCAAGCTTTTCAGCCCTGTTATAGTCGCCCATTTCCTCCAGCCCGAAGGCCTGCATGCCGAGGATGGCGTGGTAGCCGGGCATCCCGTTCTGCCATGACGGCAAGGCGCGGGCGATGCGGTCGCGCAACATGCGGGCATTGCCGGTGAAGAAATCGATCTGGTGTCCGACCTGCAGCGCCACCGCGTCGAGCGGGTTCTCGATCGCGATATCCTCAAGAATCCCAGCGGCGTCATGCCAGCGCCCGTTGGCGAGGTGGCCGAGGGCTAAGACATGCGCCGCTTCGCGCGTCGTCGCGGCAAGCGGCAATGCCGCCTCGTGGCAGGCCCTGGCCACGGCCGTCGCCTCCCGCTCGGTGGCAAGGCCGAAGAGGTAGCCCTTGAAGGCATGCGCCATGACGAAACCGGGATTTTCCGCGATGGCGCGGTCGACGGAGCCGACGGGATCGCCGATGAAGCACTGCAATTGGCTCACCGCCTGGTTGTAGGGCGTGAACCCTGCTTCGGTGGCGCCCGAAAATGTCAGGCCGAACGCGTCCCTGAATCCCATGCAACATCCTCTGATCGACCCGGGATAAGCCCCCCAGAGCCCTTCGGGCCAAAGCGATCTTAAAGCATGGGCCACGGACGTGCCAATCACGCGCTATACAAGGTCTGTCCCAGTAGCCTTTGCAGTTCATCAACCATTTGGCGTAGATTAGGCTTTGTAAAATCGAACAAATTGTGGCTTCATTGCGGCGCGGCGAAGGGCTTGTAATCGCGATCTGAGAGGGGACGCGATGCGGCATTTTGAAATACAGCGTCCGAATGGCTGTTCGAAATACGTTGGTGAGTCGATTTCTTTTTTGCGGCGAAAACCATGGCAAATCCATCCATGGTTTATTAGCTTACTTGCAACTACAGCGCTGGCGTTGCTGCCGAATTCCGCAGCCTTGGCGGCCTGCGTGCTGGTTCCGTCGGCGGGGGATACCACCTTCACCTGCGATAGCGGCGATTCGGGCGGCAGCCTTACCGATACCAGCGGCGACAACACGCTGACCTTTCCCGCCGGCGGCACCGGGCAGGTGAGCGGCAACGTCACCTTTGGCGTCGGCACGGACCGCATCAACATGCAGTCCGGCACCATCGCCGGCACGGTCGACCAGGGCGGCGGCACGGATTTCTTCACCATCGGTGGCGGCACTGTCGCCGGCAATGTCCAGCAGGGCGCCGGCATCGACGACTTCAACATGAGCGGCGGCCAGGTCGGATCGCTCAACCAGGGCGACGGGCTGGACACGTTCACCATGACGGGCGGGCGCATCGTCGATTTCTTCGACGATGGCGATAACGCCGTGATGACCGGCGGTCGCATCGGCCGGGTCAACATGAAGCTCGACAAGAACTATTTCAACATGTCCGGCGGCACCATCGACCGCAACCTCGTCACCGGCTTCGACCAGGACGCCATCATCCTGTCGGGCGGCACGATCGGCGGCAACATCAGCGTCAGCGGCGGCAATGACAGCGTGACGATATCAGGCGGCACGATCGGCGGCGATGTGCTGATGAGCTTTGGTTCCGACAGTTTCGTCTGGAATGGCGGCGGCATCATCTATGGCGCGGTCGATCTCGGCGCCGACAACGACACCGCCAAACTCAGCAACCTCACCAACGCCAATCTCGGCGGCACGGATGCCCTGAATGGCGGTCTCGGTGCCGATGCGCTGACCTTCGACAACGTCAAGCTGGACGGAATCAGCCGGGTGCAGAACTGGGAGACGATCGACGCCACCAACGATACAGAACTAATGCTCGACGGCATTCTCAAGCTCGGCGACAGCGGCACCGGCACGGGCTCGCTCAGCGTCGATGCATCCAGCACGCTCTTTGGTGGGGGCTTCAACGCCACGATCCAGGCCTTCACGGCAGGCCAACTGGCGCAGGTCACCAATGCCGGGCGGATCGACCTGACCAACGGCAGCACGGGCGCGACCGACAGGCTGACGATCTCGGGCAATTATGTCGGCGCCGGCGGCCTGCTGCTTGTCCAGACCGTGCTCGGTGACGATTCCTCCGCCTCGGACCGGCTGGTGCTGTCGGGCGGGACGGCGTCCGGCTCGACCGGCATTTCCGTGGTCAATGTCGGCGGCGCGGGTGCCTCGACCACGCAGGACGGCATCATGGTCGTCCAGGCGGTCAACGGCGCCACTTCAGGCGCCACCACCTTCGCACTCGACGCCCCGGTCGCCGCCGGCGCCTTCGAATATTATCTGTTCAAGGGCGGCGTCAGCGCCGGCAGCGACGAGAACTGGTACCTGCGCTCGACGCTGACCACACCGGCGACACCCGCACCAGCCCCGCCGGCGCTCGAACCCACGCCACCGCCGGAACCTGAGCCGCCGGCGGCCGAGCCGCCGCCACCGCCGCCCTCCGAACTGCCGCCGACTCCGCCGCCGACCGAGGGCGACATCAACACCCCGCCGGTCGATCCGACACCACCGGTGCAGGCCAGCGACCCGGAACCCGAGCCGCCACCGCCACCACCACCGGCGCCACCCGCAGATCCGCCGCCACCTCCGCCGGTGGTGCCGACCGCAGCGCCGGTATTGCCGGTGCCGACGCTGCCGGGCCCGCCACCGGTCCAGCCGACGCCGCCGACGCCCGGAGCGACCGCGGTGCAGGCAGCCGTGATCCCGCTCTACCGCATCGAGGTGCCGGTCTATTCGGCCTTGCCGCCTGTGGCCGAGCATCTGGCGATGACGACGCTCGGCACCTTCCACGAACGGCGTGGCGAGCAGAGCCTGCTGTCCGACCCGGAACTGTCGCCGGTCTGGGGCCGCATTTATGGCCAGGACGCCAAAATGGGCTGGTCGGGGAAGGTGTCGCCCTCCTTCGACGGCACGCTGTTCGGCCTCCAGGCGGGCTTCGACGTGTTCGGACGCGAGACCGCCTCAGGCGGAATCGATCGCGCCGGCCTGTTCATCGCCTATGCCAGTATGAAGGGCGATGTGCGCGGCCAGGCGCTGGGATGGAACGATCTGTCAGTCGGCAGCCTCGACGTCAGCGGCGCCAGCATCGGCGGTTACTGGACGCGGATCGGCCAGGGCGGCTGGTACCTTGACGGTGTGCTGATGGCCACCTTCTTCGGCGGCGACGCGACATCGTCGCGCGACATCGGCATCGATGTCGGTGGAACCGGCGTCACCGCATCGCTGGAAGGCGGCTATCCCATAGCGCTGGCGCAGGGCTGGACGCTCGAACCGCAGGCGCAACTGGTCTGGCAGCATCTGTCGCTCAACGACACCAACGACCGCTTCTCGTCCGTTTCCTTCGGCACCGACGACAGCGTCAGCGGCCGGCTGGGTGCGCGGCTGCAAGGCGAGACCACTTTCAACGGCATCACGCTGCAGCCCTACCTGAAGGCCAACATCTGGCATGATTTCGGCGGCACCGACCGTGTCAGCTTCGACACCACCGACATCTCGACCGAGGGCCGATCGACCTCGTTCGAGTTTGGCGGTGGCCTCGTCGCTGAGGTGACCGACAAGGTCAGCATCTTCGCCACCGGCGACTACACCACCAATCTCGGCGGCGACAAACGCCGCATCCTGGAGGGCAATCTGGGTATCAGCGTGAAGTGGTGAACCACCATCCGAAACCGGAAACCGGTTTCTGATGGAAGACAGGCCGGCTAATTACCCGAACGCATCGCCACCGTCGCGATGCCGGCGCCGACCAGCAGCGTGCCGCCGGTGCGGTTGAAGATGCGGATCGCCTTGGGATTGCGCACGACATTGCGGGCGCGCGCCGCGATCAGCGCATAGCCGAAGGCATTGGCAAAGGCGAGCGCCAGGAAAGTTGTCTCGAAGATGAGCATCTGCGTCCAGAAATCGGCATGCCGGTCGAGGAACTGCGGCAGGAAGGCGACGAAGAAGGTGATGCTTTTGGGATTGAGCGCGGTGACCAGCCAGGCATGCGCCATCATCTTGGCGGAAGACACCGCATCGGTGCGGGGTTCTGCCTTCAGCGCGCCGCCGGCGCGGAACAGCTTTACGCCGAGATAGATCAGATAGCCGGCGCCAATCAGCTTCAGGACGGTGAAAACGGTCGCCGAAGCGGCGAGCAGCGCGCCGATGCCGAGCATCGACAAGGTCATGGCGGTGAAGTCGCCAAGCGCCACGCCAACCGCCATCGGCAAAGCGGTGCGCCAGCCCTGGCCAAGCGCATAGGACACGACCAGCAGGATGGTCGGCCCCGGAATGATGAGGAGGATGGTCGACGCGGCGGCGAAAGCGGCCCAGTTTTCGAAGGACATGTCTGTCTCCCTTGGGTTAAGGAAAAGGATAAATCCTGAGCCCTGGGAGAATGTAAAGGGGCGTGATTTTAGTTTTTACGCAATTTCGGACGGAAACCGCCGCGCACTTTTTCCTGAATTGCCGCGCTATCAGTTGCGCCAACGGCCGGTCGGCGTCAGTTCGCGCCGCCCAGCGTGCTCATGATATCGGCGAGGCTGACATCGGCACCGAGAACCAAGGCGGCCGCGACAATGGCAGCGGCAAAAAGCGTGATGTCGGTTTTTAACGTCTTGCACATGCAGGCCCCTCGCTGATCGCCCGATGGGTAGGAGAGGCCGGTGCCGGGATTATGACCCGAGCTGGGTCTTTTTGTGCAGGAGCGCTCGGTTGGCGATCGCCAGCACGGCCTGATGCCGCCAGGCAGCATGCAAATGCAGGCGGCGCAAGGCGTTCACGCTTTATCAACCATGAATGATGAAAATGCCCGCTATCCGGCCGGACCGTGCTTCCCGCCGACAGCGTAGGGTTTGGGTATATGCGTGAGTTGCCGCAAGGTCTGACGCCGCCACGAAACGGCGACGCAATCGATACCGATCATCATGTTTCCCGCCGCGCCGTCCTGTCCGGGGCAGGCGCGCTGGCGCTGCTCAGCGCCGCCGGCTGCTCGACCTCGGGTGATGGCGGCATGCCGGCGCTGGAGCTCGACAATACGGTCACCGGCTCCGTGCCGCCGATGCGGCCGGCGATCAGCGTCGACAAGAACATCACCGGCGCCGATGTGATGTATGCCGCTTTGACCGACAACGGCTTCAACGTGCCTGAGGTGCCATACCTCAAGGTCAAGCCGGAATTCCGCCGCCAGATCGTCGTCGACACGACCGGCGAGGCGCCCGGCACCATCGTCGTCCATCTCAAGGAGCGCATGCTCTATCTCGTCCAGCCGGGCGGCGACGCCATCCGCTACGGCGTCGGTATCGGCAAGGACGGCTTCCGCTGGTCCGGCCGCGCCAACATCCAGTATGGACGGGAATGGCCGACCTGGACGCCGCCGCCGGAGATGATCCAGCGCAAGCCCGAACTGGTGAAGTGGCAGGGCGGCCAGCCAGGCGGCCTCACCAACCCGCTCGGGGCGCGTGCGCTCTACATCTACCAGGACGGCAAGGACACCGGCTACCGCATCCATGGCTCGCCCGAATGGTGGAGCATCGGACAGGCGATGTCGTCGGGCTGCGTGCGCCTGATCAACCAGGACATCATCGACCTCTACAGCCGCGTTTCGAAGAAAAACCCGGTCGTCGTCATGTGATGGCGGCCGCAGTTCGCGGCCGCCAGACTCTCCCGTTGCGCGATAGCGAAAGACAGGCCAAGGTGCCTTGAAAACCATCGCTCGGGAGACGTCAGGAATGGCCGGAACTTTTGTTATCGCGCAAGGTGGCGGCCCGACCGCCGTCATCAACCAGACTGTGGTCGGCGCCACGCTGGAGATCCGCAAACGGCATCCCGGCGCCAAGGTGCTAGGCTCCATCCATGGCGTGCGCGGTATCCGTGACGGCAACTATGTCGACCTCTCCGCCATTCCGGAAGACCGGCTGCGGCTGATTGCCGGAACGCCGAGTGCAGCACTCGGCTCGACGCGCGACAAACCGGATGCCGCCTATTGCGACGTGATCCTCAACGGGCTGAAGAAGGCCGGCGCCGACGCCTTCATCTATATCGGCGGCAACGACACGTCGGGCACGCAGCAGATCCTGACCGATGCCGCCGGCGGCTCCATCGCTTTCGTCCATGCGCCGAAGACGATCGACAATGATCTTGAGGAAAACGACCACACGCCGGGCTTCATCTCGGCGGCCGAGTTCGTCGCCGGCGCCTTCCTCTCCGTCGACCTCGATTTCCGCGCTTTGCCCGGCATCTATGTCGGCATCGTCATGGGCCGGCATGCCGGTTTTCTCACGGCGGCGGCCGCCGCCTGGCAGCTCGACCCCGACAGCGGCCCGCATCTTGTCTACGTGCCGGAGCGGCCGTTCTCCGCCGCCGGCTTCATCGACGACGTGCGCGCCACGCTCGACCGCCACAAGCGCTGCATCGTCGCCGTGTCGGAAGGGGTGAGCACCGCCGACGGCAAGGCGCTGGTCGAAAGCCTGGTGCCGCCGGAAAAGCTCGAGCGCGACGCGCATGGCAACGTCAAGCTGTCGGGCAGCGACCTGCCGGCCGCACTCGAACGCGCGCTGGCCGAAGGCCTGCCGGGCAAGCGGGCCCGCGTCGACGCGCTCGGCTACATGCCGCGCGGCTATGTCGGCGCCATCAACGCCGTCGACGCGCAGGAGGCCTTCGATGCCGGCGCCTTCGCGGTCTCTGTCGCCGAACAGGGCGGCGGCTCGGTTGCGCTGCAATATGATGGCACAAAGACCGTGCTGAAGAAGGTGCCGCTGAAAAATGTGGCCGGCAAGACCCGCCACATGCCTGACGATTTCATGAAGCCCGACGTCAACCAGCTGTCGGAAGCCGGCATGGCCTATCTCAAGCGGCTGGTGCCGGAAAAGTACAAGGTCGGGAAGCCTTTCGTCTAATGTCAGGCTCACACCTGATGCCGGAATGGTTCAGCAAGAGCATCGTCGACGACTGGACGACGATGCTGACCGAGCCGTTCGTGCATGAGTATGTGCGCGCCAACATCTGGCATCTGCGCGGCCGCGACGCGGACCTCCTGGTCGACACCGGCATGGGGATCTGTCCGCTGGCGCCGGAGATCGAGACGCCGCAGGGCAAGCCGCTGCTGGTCGTCGCCACCCACATCCATCTCGACCATGTCGGCTCGCTGCACGAATTTCCGTGGCGGGCGGGCCCAAAGATGAGCGCCGCGCAGTTCGAAAGCATGGATAAGGCGGCGACCTACGCCTACATGTTCCATGATCTCGAAGGCGCCGTTTCGAAACTGCCGGTGCCGGGCTGGAAGGCAGCCGACTACAAGATCCCATCGGCACCGCTGACACGGGCGCTTGACGAGGGCGACGTGATCGATCTCGGCGACCGGCAATTCCGCGTCCTGCATCTGCCCGGGCATTCGCCGGATTCGATCGCACTGTTCGACGAGGCCGACGGGCTGTTTTTCAGCGGCGACGCCATCTACGACGACACGCTGATCGACTCGCTGCCGGATTCCGACCGTGCCGCCTATGTCAGCACCATGCGACGCCTGCTCGACCTGCCGATCCGCATCGGCCATGGCGGTCACGGACCGAGCTTCGACGGCAAGCGTATGCGTGAGATTGCAAAGGCTTACATCGACCAGACCGGCAGCATCTGAGCTTAGCGGGGCCTTCACGCTGCCGGAAGCGGTCACGCGAATGTGGGACGTCCATCCGCTCAAAAAGAATTAAATCTTTGTAATATAACCGAAAAAACCTAATTTGCCCGCATCCGCGTCCTAGATTCCGGTTTCATCGACCCGAACGGCCGCCGCATGAAGCGAGACAGGCGGCCGCGACGGCCGGTACGCCGAATGGGCTGCTCCCATACAGGCCACGGCGCCGAACCCAATGTCTCGCACGGACAACGACCATGTCATCCCCAAACATTCTTCGCAGACATCGCGTCGCCGCATTGTTGGGCGCCGCCCTCATCATCTCCCCCTTCGTCGTTTCATTTGCTCAAAGTGCCGGCAACACAGGCGTGAGCAATGTTGTCGCGACGACCCAGACCCCTGTCGCCGGTATCACCGCCCCCAACGGCTCCTTTGCGCCGATCGTAGCGGCCGACAAGCCGGCGGTGGTGACGGTCACAACGATCATGAAAGCGCAGCCGGCAAATGACGACGACGGAACGCCTCTCGGCAACTCGCCGTTCGACCAGTATTTCCGTCAATTCTTCGGTGACCAGGGAATGCCCGCTCCGCAGACACCGCCGCAACAGGCGCAACGGGCCGAAGCGCTCGGTTCCGGCTTCATCGTCAGTGCCGACGGCACCATCGTCACCAACAATCACGTCGTCGACGGCGCCTCCTCGATCAAGGTTACGCTCGACGATGGCACCGAACTTCCCGCCAAGCTCGTCGGCCGCGACGCCAAGAACGACCTTGCCGTGCTCAAGATCAAAGCCGACAAGCCCTTGCCGACGGTCAAATGGGGCGATTCCGACCGGCTGATGACTGGCGACCAGGTGCTGGCGATCGGCAATCCGTTCGGCATCGGCACCACTGTGACGGCAGGCATCGTGTCTGCACGCGGCCGCGACCTGCATAGCGGGCCGTTCGACGATTTCATCCAGATCGACGCGCCGATCAACCATGGCAATTCCGGTGGCCCGCTGGTGGATGTGAACGGCAATGTCGTCGGCATCAACACGGCGATCTATTCGCCCAATGGCGGCAGTGTCGGCGTCGGCTTCGCCATCCCATCCGACCAGGCGCAGAAGGTCGTCGCCAAGCTGATGAAGGACGGTTCGATCCAGTACGGTTATCTCGGGGTCGAGATTCAGTCGGTGACGCCTGACGTGGCGAGCGCCATCGGGCTCGATCATGCCGGCGGCGCGCTGGTTTCCAAGGTCAATGACAGTTCGCCCGCGGCGAGTGCCGGCGTCGAAACTGGCGATGTCATCACCGGCTTCGCCGGACAGGACGTGAAGGATCCCAAGGATCTGTCGCGCGCCGTCGCCGATGTCGCGCCCGGCGCCAAGGAGACGCTGGATGTCTGGCGCAAGGGCAAGGCCATGCAGATTTCCGTCGATGTCGGGCAAAACAGCGACGATGTGAAGACGGCATCGACTGATAGTTCCGATACGCCGAGCACCGAACAGGGCTCCCGCGCGCCGGCGATCGGCCTTGGCCTGATGGACCTCACATCAGACATTCGCCAGCAGATGAACCTCGCCGACAACGAGCGTGGCGCGGTGGTTGCGCGCGTCAATCCCGACAAGGCGGCGGCCGCTGCCGGCATCCAGCCCGGCGATATCATCGTTGCCGTCAACCAGGCCCCAGTGAAGAGCGCCAAGCAGGTCACGCAGGCGATCGCGCAGGCCAGCAGATCCGGCCGCAAGTCGGTGCTGCTGCTGGTCGAACGCGACGGTGGCCAGATCTATGTCGCCGTGCCGTTCGCCAATGGCTGAGGCGCTCTGCCGGATTTGACGGTGGCAGGCTCGTCGCGACGAGCCCGCCACTCAGTGCCATCTAGAGCTTGCGCAGCGCTACTTCCTCGATCAGGTGGTCGGCGCCCTTTCGCAGAATGAGATCGGCGCGGGCCCGCGTCGGCAGGATGTTTTCGCGCAAATTCTTCAGATTGATGTTGGTCCACAGGCCTTCGGCGATGGCGCGCGCCGAATCCTCCGAAAGCTGCGAATAGCGGTGGAAGAAGGAGTCCGGATTGCGGAAAGCGGTCTCGCGCAACCGCATGAAGCGCGAGATGTACCATTCGTGGATCAGCTTCTCGTCGGCATCGATATAGATGGCGAAGTCGAAAAAGTCGGACAGGAAGGGCACGATCTTGCCGTCCTGTGGCAGCTTGCCCGGCTGCAGGACATTAATGCCTTCGAAGATCAGAATATCAGGCCGGTCGATGGTGACGAACTCGCCGGGAATGACGTCATAGGTGAGATGCGAATAGACCGGCGCGCGGACATCGGGCAGCGCCGACTTGATGCCCGAAAGGAAGCGCAGCAGCGCCCCGACATCATAGCTGTCAGGAAAACCCTTGCGTTCCATCAGGTTTTCGCGGCGCAGAACCTCATTGGGCAGCAGAAAACCGTCGGTGGTGATGAGATCGACCTTGGGGCTCGATGGCCAGCGCGCCAGAAGCTCCTTCAGCACGCGTGCGGTGGTCGATTTGCCGACCGCGACGGAGCCGGCAATGCCGATGATGAACGGCGTCTTGACGATGTCGACGGCGTTGAAGAAGGCCTGGCGCTGCCGGAACAGAAGCTGGCTCGCCTCGACATGGGCGGACAAGAGCCGCGACAGCGACAGATAGATGCGCTTGACCTCCTCGAGGTCGACCGGATCGTTGAGCGAACGCAGGCGGCGGAATTCGTCCTCGCTCAGCGTCAGCGGCGTGTCGGCGCGGAAGCGCGACCATTGCTCGGCCGAAAAGAAACGAAAGGGGGAATATTTCTCGGTTGGCGCGAGCTGATCCATCGAGATACCTGCCCTCCCTCGCGGTCAGCCCTTGGGCCGTGACGCCTTCTCGGCGATGCCTGAACGGCCGGTGCGGCCTTCGAGTTCCTTGAGCACGTCGCTCAACGGAACACCCGAGAGCCCGAGAACGACGAGCCAATGATATATAAGATCGGCACTTTCGGAAACGAGGCCCTGTTTGTCGCCCTTGACGGCGGCAATCACGGTCTCGACCGCCTCCTCGCCGAGCTTCTGGGCCGCCTTGTCGATGCCGCGGGCGAACAGTTTCGCTGTCCAGGAGTCCGGATCGCCGGATTGGGCGCGGTCCCTGATGATTGTCTCCAGGTCGGAGAACGAAAATTCAGCCATGGCGCCTAGGGCCCTTTTCTTAGCCGGACAGGCTCTAGGGCCGAACGCCCGAGGAGTCCAGCCGCATCGGCAGCCCGGCCTCGGCCATATGCGCCTTGGCCTGTGCTATGGTGTAGGTGCCGAAATGGAAGATCGAGGCCGCCAGCACCGCGCCGGCATGGCCGTCGCGAATGCCTTCGACCAGGTGATCCAGCGTGCCGACGCCGCCCGACGCGATGACCGGCGCACGCACCGCATCGGCGATCGCACGTGTCAGCGCGATGTCGTAGCCGGCCTTGGTGCCGTCGCGGTCCATCGAGGTCAACAGGATCTCGCCGGCGCCGCGATCGACCATTTTGCGGGCGAATTCGACCGCGTCTATGCCGGTCTTCTCGCGCCCGCCATGGGTGAAGATCTCCCAGCGGTCGGCCTCGCCGGCGCCGGAGACCTTCTTGGCGTCGATGGCGACGACGATGCACTGGTTGCCGAACTTGTCGGCGGCTTCGGCGACGAAATCCGGGTTCTTCACCGCAGCCGTGTTGATCGACACCTTGTCGGCGCCGGCCAAAAGTAGCTTCCTGATGTCGGCGACCTGGCGCACGCCGCCGCCGACAGTCAGCGGCATGAAGCACTGTTCGGCGGTGCGGGCGATGACATCGAAGATGGTTTCACGGTTGTCCGATGAAGCCGTTATGTCGAGGAAGCAAAGCTCGTCGGCACCTGCGGCGTCATAGGCCTTGGCCGCCTCGACCGGGTCGCCGGCGTCGATGAGGTCGACGAAGTTGACGCCCTTGACGACACGGCCGTCCTTGACGTCGAGGCACGGGATGACGCGGGCTTTCAGCATCAGCGGCCCTCTATCGTGGCGATGAGATCGTTGAGCAGCTTGCCAACCAGCGGCGGCACGTCAGCCTGGGCATCGAAAGCCGGATCGTAGGCGGAAACGGTGATGCCGACGACCGGCACCGCCAGTGCCATGGCACAGGCGGCGTCGCGCAACTGTTCGGGGCTCGGCCCGCCAGACGTGACATAGCGGTTGGCCTGCAGATCCTTGGGGTCATGCACGTCGAGATCGAGGTGCATGTGCACGCTTTTGGCGCCTGCGGCCTGCAGCCTTTGCGTCGCTTGCACCACCCCGGTACATTCGGTGCGGATCACGGGCAAGGTCTTGAGGAGCTGCTCCTCGGCCGGATCGAGATCACGGGCGTTGACGAGCACGCAGCGTGACGGATCGATCGGCTTGAAGCCGGGAATGGCTCCTGCCATCGGGCGCCAGCACAGGCCAAGCACGGTCGCCAGCGCCATGCCGTCGAGAAAGCCGTATGTGGAGGTCTCGGGCGTGTTGAGGTCGCCGTGCTGATCGGCCCAGATGATCGCATCGGCGCCCTCGCCGGCGACCGCGCCGGCTGATGTCAGGCAGTTTCCGGCCAGCACGATGGGGAACCGCCCCCTGTCGATGGCAATGCGGACCTCGCCGGAGACCGCGTTGCAGACGGCAAAGCCGGTGGCGATCTCGCGCTCCTGCTCGGCACCGACCCTGCCGATATCCTCAACCGCGACATCGTGGCCGGCCATGGTCAGGGCATCGACGAGACCGCCTGCGATCAGCGCATCCGGGCCCTGGCCCATGCCGCCATGATAGTGGCCGCTGTCATAAGAGGCGAGGATGAGGGTGATTTTCACGATTTCGCCTCCGCCACCGGCCGGCCCCGCAGGATCGCCAATGCCTCGGCCGGGTCGATGCGGCCGTCATAGAGCGCGCGGCCCGAGATGGCGCCTTCGAGCTTCTGCGCGTCGGGCATGGTCATGCGCACGATGTCGGCGATCGAGGCAAGGCCGCCCGACGCGATGACCGGGATCGAGACGGCGTCGGCGAGGTCGATGGTTGAGTCCCAGTTGATGCCGGTCAGCACGCCGTCGCGATCGATGTCGGTGTAGATGATGGCGGCGACGCCCGCGCCCTCGAATTTCCTGGCCAGTTCGATGACGCCGAGGCTCGATGCCTCGGCCCAGCCCTCGACCGCCACCTTGCCGCCCTTGGCGTCGATGCCGACGGCCACCTTGCCTGGGAAAGCCTTGCAGGCCTGCCTGACCAGGTCGGGATCACGCACCGCCACCGTGCCGAGGATGACGCGGGCGAGGCCGCGGTCGAGCCAGTCTTCGATCTGCTCAATCGTGCGGATGCCGCCACCGAGTTGCACCGGGTTCTTCGTCGCCTTGAGGATGGCGCCGACCGCCGCGCTGTTGACGCTCTGGCCCTTGAAGGCGCCGTTGAGGTCGACGACATGCAGCCATTCGAAGCCCTGGTCCTCGAAGGCTTTTGCCTGCGCGGCGGGATCATCGTTGTAGATGGTCGCGGTGGCCATGTCGCCGTGCTTCAGGCGCACGCATTTGCCGTCCTTCAGGTCGATGGCGGGAAACAGGATCACGATTCAGGCGCCCTTCTTGCTCATGCTCTAGGGCCTCCAACGGAGGAAATTGGTGATGAGCGCCAGGCCCAGCGCCTGGCTCTTCTCCGGATGGAACTGCGTGCCGACGAGATTGTCGCGGGCGACTGTCGCCGTCACCGGGCCGCCATAGTCGGCTTCAGCCAGAATCTCGTCCGGCTTCCTTGCGTCGAGATGGTAGGAATGGACGAAATAGGCGTGCAGCCCCGCTGCGCCGGTCGGAATGCCGGCAAACAGCGGGTGCTGGCGCCTGAGCTCGATCGTGTTCCAGCCGATCTGCGGAATTTTCAGCGCCGGATCGGTGGGCGTGATCTCCTTGACGTCGCCCGATATCCAGCCAAAGCCATGGGTGATGGTCTTTTCCAGGCCGCGCTCGGACATCAGCTGCATGCCGACGCAGATGCCGAGGAAAGGCCGGCCCCTAGCAATAGCGACCTCCTCGACCGCTTCCCACATGCCGTCGACGGCGCGCAAGCCTGCCGCGCAGTCGGCATAGGCGCCGACGCCGGGCAGGACGATACGGTCGGCCGTGCGCACCCGGTCGGCATCCGCCGTCAGGTCGATGTCGGCCGCTATGCCGGCTTCGCGCGCGGCGCGCTCGAAGGCCTTGGTGGCCGAGCGCAGATTGCCCGAGCCATAGTCGATGATTGCTACCCGCATGTCAGGGTCTTCCCGGGATGTGGGTCAAGCCCAGCGCGATGCCGGGCTGCGCCGGGCGGGCCAGGGCGGCATCGGGGACGATGCGCGGCGCGGGCGTGGTTTCTTCCGCCTGCTCCTCGACCTCGTGGGCATAGCGTATGTCGGCGTCGTCGAGCCGGCCGGCCTGAACCACGCCCCATTCATGCCAGCGGCGCCGGCGAAGCGCCGCGATGCGCAACCCCTGCCCTTCCAGGCCGACATAGAACGAAACGAGCAGCGACAGCAATGAACTGGCCAAGCCGAGGCCGAGCGTTTCGCCAAGCGTCGAAAGCAGGGCCATGACGACGAAGGCAAGTCCTGCTTCGATCCATAGCCGATGCCAAGCAAGCCATAGCGGCGGCACCAAGAGGCCGATCCAGGTGAAGCCGTCGCGGACAAAGGTCGTTGTGTCGACCTTTTCGCTGCGGCCGGGCGGTTCCATCACGACATAGGCGGCCATGGCGCTATCCCTTCAACGATCCCTTGGTGGAAGGAACCGCGTCCGGCTGGCGCGGGTCGTGCTCAAGTGCGGCGCGCAGCGCGCGAGCCACCGCCTTGAAGCAGGTTTCGGCGATGTGGTGGTTGTTGGCGCCATAATGGTTGGTGACATGCAGCGTGATGCCGGCATTCTGCGCCAGCGCCTGGAAGAATTCCCGCACCAGTTCGGTGTCGAAGGTGCCGATCTTGGGCGACGAGAAGGATACGTTCCAGACAAGGAACGGCCGGCCAGACACGTCGATCGCCGCGCGTGTCAGCGTCTCGTCCATGGCAAGGTCGATCGAGGCATAGCGCATGATGCCGCGCCGCTCACCCAGCGCCTTGGTCAGCGCCTGGCCAAGCGCGATGCCGGTGTCCTCGACCGTGTGGTGATCGTCTATGTGCAGGTCGCCCTTGGCCCTGACCGTCATGTCGATCAGCGAATGGCGCGAAAGCTGGTCCAGCATATGGTCGAAGAAGCCAACGCCCGTGGCGATATCGGATTTGCCCGAGCCGTCGACATGGATCGACACCGAGATGTCGGTTTCCTTGGTCTTGCGGCTGGCTTCGGCGGAACGGGGCGCCATCACTCTATCCTTGTCCCAGCGGTTCACATGGTGACCGGTTCACAGGCTTCAAGCGCTCGCGGGCTTGAAAACGAATGCCTTCTATCAGCATGATCCGGCGATTGCCAGTTGCCTCGCACAGAGGTATCGGCCCTGCCGGAAAGGCGGTTTGCAATCATGGGTCCCATGCATACATATGGCCGATAAATCACTCGTACCGCGCCAATCGCCTTTTGGGATCGCGCGAATCGGAGCCAATAAATGTCTGATAATCTGACCATGCACGCCACGACCATCGTGACGGTGCGCAAGGGCAACAAGGTGGTGATCGCCGGCGACGGCCAGGTCAGCCTTGGCCAGACCATCATGAAGGGCAATGCCCGCAAGGTCCGCCGCATCGGCAAGGGCGGCAATGTGATCGCCGGTTTCGCCGGCGCCACCGCCGACGCCTTCACGCTGCTGGAACGGCTGGAAGCCAAGCTCGAACAATATCCCGACCAGCTGACGCGCGCCTGCGTCGAACTCGCCAAGGACTGGCGCACCGACCGCTACCTGCGACGGCTGGAGGCGATGATGCTGGTGGCCGACAAATCGGTCTCGCTGGCGCTGACAGGCACCGGCGACGTGCTCGAACCCGAACATGGCGTCATGGCCATCGGTTCGGGCGGCAATTACGCGCTGGCCGCGGCGCGGGCGCTGATGGACACCGACAAGGATGCCGAGGAGATCGCCCGCAAGGCGATGCAGATCGCCTCCGACATCTGCGTCTACACCAACAACAATTTTATTGTCGAAACGCTCGATGCCGCCTGAGAAGGTGGCGCTCTATGATTTTCGGCCGGTCACAGAAAAAGACCTGCCGATGATCGCCGGCTGGCTCGCCGAGCCGCATGTCGCCGAGTGGTGGAACGATCCGGAGACGGAGACCGCCGAGATTCGCGATCATATCGACTCGATTTCGGTCGAGCCGCTGATCGTCGAACTCGACGGCAAGCCGATCGCCTATCTGCAGAGCTACGACCCGCATCTGGAAGACGACCATCCCTATGCCGACCAGCCGTTCGGCACGCTCGGCATCGATTTGTCGATCGGCCGGCCGGAGCTGGTCGGCATCGGCCATGGCTCGGCGATTGTGCGCCAGTTCGTCGAGGATCTGTTCGAGGAAGGTGTGCCCCGCGTCATCATCGACCCCGATCCGGCCAATCTCAGGGCCATCCGCGCCTATGAAAAAGCCGGATTCCAGGCCATAGACCGCAGGCAATCGGTCTATGGCGACGTCGTGCTGATGGCGATAGATGCCGATGATGATGACGAGGGGGAATAACCAGATGAGTAAACCAGGGGCGGACGATGGCTATTCGGCCTATGAAGACAGCTGGCGCATGGGTCTTCTGCTCGTCCTTGGCCTGCTCATCTTCCAGGCCGGGGCGCTCTATGGCATGGGCCGGACACCGATCTGCACCTGCGGCTACGTCAAACTCTGGCATGGCGTGGTGAACAGTTCGGAGAATTCCCAGCACATTGCCGACTGGTACACCTTCTCGCACATCATCCACGGCTTCCTGTTCTATGCCTTGGCACGGTTCCTGTTTCCGCGTTCGCCGATCGGCTTGCGGCTGGCATTCGCGGTCCTGATCGAGGGCGGCTGGGAGCTGCTGGAGAACAGCCCGTTCATCATCGAGCGTTACCGCGCCGGCACCATTTCGCTCGACTATTACGGCGACAGCATCATCAATTCGGTGTCCGACACACTGGCCATGGTGCTGGGATTTGTGATGGCGCGAAGGCTACCTATATGGGTGATCGTTAGCCTCGCCATCCTTTTCGAACTGGGTACCGGCTATCTCATCCGGGACAATCTGACACTCAACGTGATCATGCTGCTGCATCCGTTCGAGGCCATCAAGCAGTGGCAAAGTGGAATTTAGCTATGACGACATTTTCTCCCCGCGAAATCGTTTCGGAACTCGACCGCTTCATCATCGGCCAGAAGGACGCCAAGCGCGCCGTGGCCATCGCCTTGCGCAACCGCTGGCGCCGCCAACAGCTGGTAGGCCAGATGCGCGAAGAGGTGATGCCGAAGAACATCCTGATGATCGGCCCGACCGGCGTCGGCAAAACCGAGATCTCACGCCGCCTGGCGCGGCTCGCCGGTGCGCCTTTCGTCAAGGTCGAGGCGACCAAGTTCACCGAAGTCGGCTATGTCGGCCGCGATGTCGAGCAGATCATCCGCGACCTCGTCGAGATCGCCATCGGCCTGGTGCGCGAAAAGATGCGCGAAGACGTCAAGGCGCGTGCCCACATCAATGCCGAGGAACGCGTGCTGGAAGCGCTGGTCGGCAAGACCGCCAGCCCGGCGACGCGCGACAGCTTCCGCAAGAAGCTGCGCGACGGCGAACTCGACGACAAGGAAATCGAGATCGAAGTGGCCGACACCGGCAATGGCGGTATGCCCGGCTTCGAGATTCCCGGCATGCCGGGCGCCAATATCGGCGTGCTCAACATCAACGACATGCTGTCGAAGGCGATGGGCGGCAAGAAGACCAAGTCGCGCAAGACCACGGTGAAAGAGTCCTACGACCTGCTGGTCAGCGACGAGTCCGACAAGCTGCTCGACCAGGACGAGGTGGTGCGCCGGGCGCTCGACGCGACGGAAAATGACGGCATCGTCTTCCTCGACGAGATCGACAAGATCGCGGCGAGATCCGACATTTCCGGCGGGCCTTCGCGCGAAGGCGTGCAGCGCGACCTGCTGCCACTGGTCGAAGGCACGACGGTGGCGACCAAATACGGGCCGTTGAAGACGGATCACATATTGTTCATCGCTTCGGGCGCGTTCCACGTCTCGAAGCCGTCCGACCTTTTGCCCGAATTGCAGGGCCGCCTGCCGATCCGCGTCGAGTTGCGCGCGCTGGAAAAGGACGATTTCGTCCGCATCCTGACCGAGACGGAAGCCAGCCTCATCAAGCAGTATATCGCGCTGATGAAAACCGAGGGCGTCGACCTGACCTTCACCGACGACGCCATCGATTCGCTGGCCGGCATAGCCGTCGATCTCAATGCCAGCGTCGAGAATATCGGCGCCAGACGGCTGCAGACGGTGATGGAACGCGTGCTGGACGAGATTTCGTATGATGCGCCCGACCGCAACGGCACATCAGTCACCATCGACGCCGCCTATGTGGAAAAGCATGTCGGCGATCTCTCGCGAAACACAGATTTGTCGCGTTTCATCCTTTAAACGACGGTAGCGGGTCATTCCGGCGCCGGCCTAGGCAATATTCCGGCGAATAGAACCATGTGTGGCCAGATGGTACCATCTGGCCACCTTTCGTCTTGCCGAGTGAAGGGGCGCTCTCGACTCAACCCAGAGCACTACCGTAGTTTGCCCGCAAGATTTGCAGGCGGCGGCGCATGAAAAAAACTGATCCCAGTCCTTCTCGGCTTGACGCTGGCGGCGACGCTGTTCGCGGCTGAGGCGGCGACATTGGTGCCGGCGGGAAACCGCAATGCCGAGCAGCCCGATATTCCCGGCGCCTCGAGCCGGCGCACGCAGGCGACCAACACCACCTTCCAGGCAAAATACCGCAAGGTCTATGCCTTGCTGCAGAACGACCCCGATCTGCGCGGCAAGATCAAGAAGGCCGCTTCCGCCTATGGCATCGATCCGATGCATATCGTCGGCGCCATTGTCGGCGAGCACACCTACAATGTCGACGCCTATGACCGGCTGCAGACCTATTACGTAAAGGCGATCTCCTACCTCTCCAGCAAGCTGTCCTTCGCCTATGATGGCGAGGACATCACCGATTTCGTGCAGCGGCCGGAGTTCAAGAAATGCGCTATGTCCGACAGCTATGATCTGTGGGAATGCCGCGAGCAGGTGTGGAACCATTCATTTCGCGGCAAGAATGTTGGCGGCGAGGACTTTCCCGACGACCGTTTCGGCGCCACCTTCTTCCAACCCTACTATGCCGGCCAGACTTTTGGGCTCGGCCAGCTCAACCCTTTGACGGCACTGCAGATGAGCGATCTCGTGCACAAGGTGTCGGGCCTGCCGAAGCTCGACGTCGGCGACCCCAATTCGGTTTACAAGACCATCATGGATCCGGATCTGACCTTGCCTTATGTCGCGGCAACGATCAGGAAATCGATCGATGCCTATAAGAGCATTGCCGGTTTCGACATTTCGGGCAATCCGGGGCTGACCGCCACGCTCTACAATGTCGGCAATCCGGAGCAGCGCGCCTATGCGCTGAAGGCGGAAAACGACAAGCGCCGCGCCGCCGGCGAGCCGGAAAAATTGCCGGAAGAGAATTATTACGGCTGGCTGGTCAACGACAAGCTGCCGGAGCTGAAGGCGCTGTTCTAGGGCGCCTCAGGCCGCCAGCAACGACTTCAGCTTGACGGCCTGCGATCCCAGCGCTTCTGCCGCCGGCCTGGCCTGCTTGCCGATCAGCATTTCGGCCAGCCGGATGTCGCGGGCGACCGCATTGCCGGGACCTATGCCGCTCGCTGCGACCAGCCTGCCATCCCCGGCCAGATGGAAGAGGATGAAGGCGCCGTCGCCGAGATCTCGGCGCACCGTGCTTTTGCCTTCGTCCGAAAGGCCCGCGATCTGCAGCGACAAGCCATACTGATCCGACCAGAACCACGGCACCGCCGCATGCGCCTCGCCGGCACCAAGCATGTTTTTAGCCGCGAGCGCGCCCTGTTCCTGGGCATTGCGCCAGGCCTCCAGCCGCACACGGCGGCCGCCATAGACGGCAAGCGGGAATGAGCAACAGTCGCCGGCGGCAAAGATGTCGGGATCGCTGCTGCGCAGCTCGGCATCGACCGCAATGCCGTTGTCGATAGCCAGGCCGGCTTCGGCCGCGAGCCCGGTCACCGGCACGGCGCCGATGCCGATGATGGCTAGATCGGCTGTGATTTCGCGCCCGCCGGCAAGCGTCACGCGTACCTCGTTGCCATCGTCAGCGATGGACGCGATGCCGTCGCCGCACAGGATGTCGACGCCTTCGGCGACATGCGCCTCATGGATGATCTCGGCGATCTCTGCCGGGACACCGCGCATCAGGATGCGCGGCTGTGCTTCGATGACGGTGACCGCGGCGCCGAGCTTGCGGGCAGAGGCTGCGAGTTCGAGGCCAATGAAGCCGCCGCCGATGACGGCAATGCGGTTGCCGGCGCTGAGATGGGCGCGAATGGCCAGCGCATCAGCGAAAGTCCTGAGATAGACGCAGCGCGCGCCAAGGCCAGGCATCGGCAGTTTGCGCGGGGTCGAGCCGGTCGCCAGCAGGAGCTTGTCGTAGGGCAGCATCGAACCGTCCGACAGGCGCACCGTATGCGCCGCACGATCGATCGCAACGGCCTGGACGGAATGGATATGCCGGATCGATTTCTCCACCAGGACCGCGTCGCTGGTGATCGCCTTGATTTCCGGCGCGTCGCTGGCCATCGCCTCCTTGGACAGAGGCGGCCGTTCGTAGGGCAGATGCGGCTCGTCGCCGATCAGGGTCACCGGCCCGTCATAGCCAAGATCGCGCAGCGTGAGCGCTGCCCGCCCGCCGCACTCGCCGGCCCCAATGATGACCATTCCACGCGCCATATCCATCACCCGATCTGAACGAGGACTTTGCCGGCGTCGACCTTGACCGGATAGGTTTTCAGGTTGACGCAGACCGGCGCGCCCCGGGCCGCGCCCGTCTTGTAGTTGAAGCGGCCATTGTGCTTGGGGCATTCGATGATGTCGTCCATCACCAGCCCGTCGGCGAGATGCACCTTCTCATGCGTGCAAAGCCCGTCCGTGGCGAAATATTCGTCGTCGGGGCTGCGATAGATCGCGAAGGTGCGCCCGCCATGATCGAAGCGCATCACATCCTCTTCATCGATGTCGTCGGCAGCACAGGCCTCGACCCAGTCGCTCATTCGGTCCTCCCAAAGCAATTTCAGGAAAAGTGCGCAGCGGTTTTCCGTCCGGAATTGCGTTAAAATAAAGAGCCTAAAATGGATTCGCCGCGATCATTCCGCTGCGGCGGCGACGGCATCGCTGTGGAATTCTTCGCGATACGGCCTGGCGGTCGGCGGCAGTTCGCGCCTGAGGAAATAGTCCTCGTTGCGCAGCTGGCGCAGGAAGACCGGGATCATCTCTCGGTAGCCGGCCAGGATCGATGGGGTCGGCGCCGGCAGATCGTGCTTGATCAGCGCGTGCAGCTTCGGCAGCGCATGGTAGGGCACCATCGGGAACATGTGGTGCTCGACGTGGTAATTCATGTTCCAGTAGATGAAGCGGCTGACCGGGTTCATGTAGACGGTGCGGCTGTTCAGCCGGTGGTCGATGACATTGTCGGCCAGACCACCATGCTGCAGCAGGCCGACCATGACGTGATGCCAGGCGCCGTAGAGCCTGGGCAGGCCGACCAGCATCAAGGGCAGCAACGAGCCGGAATACAGCGCAAGCGCGATGGTTGCGGCATAGATCGCGGTCCAGATGCGGGCGATGCGGATCGCCTTGCCCTGCTCCTGCTCGGGAATGAAGGTCTTTTCGGCCGCGCTGATGTTGCCGGCGGCGTTGCGCAGCATGTCCGACATCGCGTGCCAGGCATCGAGGATGCCGACAAAGCCAAGCAGCGCGCGCACCAGATCCGGCGGCCGCATGACCGAGATTTCCGGGTCGCGGCCGACGATGATGGTGTCGGTGTGATGGCGCGTGTGGCTCCAGCGCCAGGTCACCGGATTGCGCATGATCATGAAGCAGGCGATCTGATAGACCGCATCATTCATCCACTGCGTCCGGAACGCCGTGCCATGGCCGCATTCGTGCCAGCGCGAATCTGTAGATGAGCCGTAGAGGACGCCATAGACGAAGAAGAACGGCACGCACCACCAGCTGCCCCAGAACCAGGCGCCGCCGGCGCCGCTGGCGAGGAGGGCGGCGAGCCAGATCGCGGTGTCGCGGATCGCCGGCCCGTCGGAGCGCTGCATCAGCTCCTTCATCTGCTTGCGGGGAATATCGGTGTGATACCACTCGGCCGCCGACAGGCCGTTTTCCACGGCGAGCTTGGCGTCGCGGCCGATCAGGCTGTAGTCACGCCGGGACGGCGCAGCGGTCATGATTGCCTCCTCGGCGGGGCATTCGCCCAGGCGAATGCCGGTTACCCAGCCTGAAAGTACTGCTTGCTTATGATAGACTCAACATCATAAAGATAGTTTCTATCATTTCCTATCAGAACGATGTATCCTGTGTTCAGCAATCGAACGAGGGCGATCATGGCGAAACGGCCGACCATATCCGATCTGGCGCGCATCTCCGGCGTCAGCGTTGCGACGGTGGACCGCGTGCTCAACAATCGCCTGCCCGTGCGCGAGGACACCGCGCGGCGCGTCTACGTGACCGCGACCGAGATCGGCTATCACGCGGCCGGCCTGATCAAGCAGCGGATGCGCCATGAACTGCCGGAGTACCGGCTCGGCTTCCTGCTTTTGCGAGGCAACGATGTCTTCTACGGCGATTTCGCAGCGGAGCTCGAACTGGCGGTCTCGCAATCGCAGCGGTTTCGTGGCGCCGCAACCATCGACTTCGCCAGCTCCCTTGTCCCAGACGAGATCGCCGCCCAGATGCGCAGGCTGGCAGCAAAATCGAGGGCCATTGCCGTTGTCGGTCCGGATCATCCGACCCTGACGGCGGCGGTCGAAGCGTTGAAGGCGAGAGGGCAACCGGTCTTCTCGCTGCTGTCCGATTTTGCCGCCGGCATCCGCGAGGGCTATGTCGGCCTCGATAACCGCAAAGTCGGCCGTACCGCGGCCTGGATGATCGCCAGGGCGGCCCGGCAGCCCGGCAAAGTCGCCCTCTTCGTCGGCAGCCATCGCTTTCACGGCCACGAGTTGCGCGAGATCGGCTTCCGCTCTTTCTTTCGCGAGCATGCACCCGACTTCAGCGTGCTGGAAACGCTGGTCAATCTGGAGGCAAACCAGGTGACCCATGATGCGATGATCGATCTTCTGGCGCGCTATCCGGATCTTGCCGGCTGCTACGTCGCGGGCGGCGGCATGGAAGGCGCGGTCTCGGCGCTGCGGGCGGCAAAGCCCGTGAATATGCCGGTGGTCGTCTGCAACGAGATCAACGCCGAGTCGCGCGCCGCACTCGCCGACAACATCCTCACCATGGTGATCTCCACGCCGCTGGCCGCGCTCTGCCGCGAACTGGTCGACCGGATGGTGCATGCCATCGAAGCCGGCGCGGCCAACGCGCCTGGCCAGACCTTCCTGCCCTTCGACATCTACCTGCCGGAAAATATCTAGCCTTTCCCGCGCGAGAGCAGCGGCCGGAAATGATAGAATCCATCAGACCGATCCGAAAATCCGGCGGCAGGCTGCGGAATCGCCCTTGACGTTCCGCCGGAATGGAATAAATATTTCACCAACTGTACATTTTGGTTCTTTCGTTCCGGAACGTCTGTTTCAAACGGAGGGTTCGGCATTCCAGCCCAAGCGGGGATGCCACACGGAGCGAAGCGATATCAGGAGAGATTCCCCGGGGAGATCGGGGATTCCGGATAGATCGGTGCAACCGGACACCAAAAGTGGAGGAGAGATACAATGAAGAAACTGCTTTTGGGCGTCGCCTTCGCGGCGCTGATGAGTTCATCGGCTTTTGCCGCCAAGATCGGCGTATCGATGGCCAAGTTCGACGACAACTTCCTCACCGTGCTGCGCAACGGCATGATCGCGCAGGCCAAGGGCATGAGCGGCGTCGAACTGCAGGTCGAAGACGCACAGAACGACGTTGCCAAGCAACTCGACCAGATCAAGAACTTCGCCGCTTCGGGCGTCGACGCGATCATCGTCAACCCGGTCGACACCTCGGCGACGCAGGCGATGTCCGATGCCGCCGCGGCGGCGAAAATCCCGCTCGTCTATGTCAACCGCGAGCCGGTCAATGTGAACACGCTGCCCGACAACCAAGCCTTCGTCGCCTCGAACGAGGCCGATTCCGGCACGCTCGAGACCAAGGAAGTCTGCCGCCTGTTCAAGGAAGCCGGCAAGAAGGAAGCCAATGTCTATGTGATCATGGGCGAGCTCTCCAACCAGGCCGCCGTGCAGCGAACCAAGGACATCGACAACGTGATCGCCACGCCGGATTGCAGCTTCATCAAGATCATCGATAAGCAGACCTCGAACTGGAACCGCGACGAAGCCCAGAACCTGATGACAAACTGGCTGTCGACCGGCAAGAAGTTCGATGGCGTGATCGCCAACAACGACGAAAGCGCCATCGGCGCCATCCAGGCGATGAAGGCCGCCAACATCGACATGAAGACCGTTGTCGTCGGTGGTGTGGACGCCACCCAGGACGCGCTTGTGGCGATGAAGGCGGGCGACCTTGATGCGACCGTGTTCCAGGATGCGGCTGGCCAGGGCGCCGGCGCCCTGGACGCGGCGCTGAAGCTGGCCAAGGGCGAGAAGGTCGAACACAAGGTCTATATCCCGTTCCAGCTTGTCACGCCGGCGAACATCGACAAGTTCATGAAGAAGAACTGAGCCACGGACATACGGAGCGGCGCGCAAAAGACAGCGCCGCTCCCCTTTCCCTCAGCGCCTGAACGCGCGAGGAACGACCGCGGCTGACGGAGGATGAAGATTGGCACAGACATCTCATGGCGTCGGAGGGCTCACCTACGATGCGAAGAAGCGCGCATGGCCGGCCGAATTCAATGTCTTCCTGGCGCTCGTCATTCTCGTCGTCATCTTCGAAGCGATCGGCCGCATCTTTCTCGGCGACAGTTTCCTGTTCAACACCCGCAGCGACGTCTCGGGGATCTTCAATGAGGCCCGCCTGCAGATCATCATCCTGCAGGTGTCGATCGTCGGCATCATCGCCATCGGCGTGACGCAAGTCATCATTTGCGGCGGCATCGACCTGTCTTCCGGTTCGATCGTCGGCGCGACCGCCATGATCGCCATGAGTTTCGCCCAGGTGGCAACCGTCAACGGCAATCCCAACCCGAAGGCGATGTTCCTGGCGCAAGGCTGGACCGACCTGCCCGTCATCGTGCCGTTGCTGGTGGCGATCGGCTGTGGGCTGCTCGCCGGCCTCGTCAATGGCTCATTGATCGCCTACACGCGCATTCCACCCTTTATCGCCACGCTCGGCATGATGGTCACCGCGCGCGGCATCGCCAAATGGTGGTCCAAGGGGCAGCCGATCTCGTTTCCAACCGACAGTTTCGCGGCGATCGGCAAGGGCCTGATGCCCGTCATCATCTTCCTGTCGCTGGCCGTGCTGTTCCAGCTCATCATGAGCTACACTCGCTACGGCAAGCATTGTTATGCGATCGGCTCCAACGAGGACGCCGCGCGCATGTCCGGCATCAAGATCGCCAACCACAAGATCCTGGTCTACGTCATCGCCGGGATTCTCGCCTCGCTCGCCGCGGTGGTGCTCTCGTCCAAGAACCTCACCGCCCAGGCCGGCATGGGCGTTATGTACGAACTCGACGCCATCGCCATGGCGGTCATCGGCGGCGTCTCGCTGTCGGGCGGCCGCGGCTCGATCATCGGCACGGTGATCGGCTCGCTGATCTTCGGCGTCATCATCTCCGGCTTCACCTTCCTGCGCCTCGACGCCTACTACCAGGAGATGGTCAAGGGCGTGATCATCGTCGGCGCGGTCGTTCTCGACCAGTGGCGCCAACGCCTGCGGGCATTGAGGGCTTGACCATGTCAGACATCGTCCTGAAGACCGAAAACCTGACCAAGCGCTATGGCGGCGTGCATGCGCTGGAAGGCGCCAATTTCGAGCTGCGCAAGGGCGAGCATGTCGCCATCATGGGCGACAACGGCGCCGGCAAATCGACCTTCGTGCGCCAGATCACGGCTGTCGAGCAACGCACCAGCGGCAAGGTCTGGTTCGACGGCAAGGAAGTGAATTTTGCCGGACCGATCGAGGCCCGTACGGCGGGCATCGAGACGGTGTTCCAGAATCTGGCGTTGGCCGACGATCTCGACGTGCCGTCGAACCTGTTCCTCGGCCGCGAAAAGGTGCTGTTCAATCTGGGACCCTTCTCGATCCTCGACCGCAAATACATGCGCAAGGCGACCGAAGCAGCACTGGTGCGCACCGCGGTGAAAATCCCCAATCTGTCGAACACCATCCGCCACATGTCGGGCGGCCAGCGGCAGTGCGTGGCGATCGCCAGGACGGCGACCTTCGCTTCCAAGCTGATCATCATGGACGAACCGACGGCCGCACTCGGCGTGCAGGAGACGGCGCAGGTCGAAAACATCATCCGCACGCTGAAGGACAATGGCGAGCCGCTGATCCTGATCAGCCACAATATGCGCCAGGTGTTCGACCTTTGCGATCGCATCGTCGTGTTCCGGCGCGGCCGCATCGTCGCCAATCTGCGCAAGGAGAACACCGACGGCCAGGACATCGTCTCCTACATCACCGGCGCCAAGACCGGAGAGGCGGAACTCGCGGCTTGAGGCGCGTGGTTGCCCGGTTCCGGGACGATCTGCCGCGCCAAGAAAATACCCCAGCCACCTTTCCCTGACAGGAAGGTGCGGACACAACGCTCTCGAACCCATCCCTAGAGGAAATATCCATGACTGTTCGCTTCGCCCTCCTCGGTGCCGGCCGTATTGGCAAGGTCCACGCCCGCGCCGTCGGCTCCAACCCGCAGGCCAAACTGGTTGCCGTAGCCGATGCCTTCGAGAAGGCGGCAAAGGAACTGGCGACAGCCTATGGTGCTGAGGTGCGCACCATCGACGCCATCGAAAAATCCAAAGACATCGACGCCGTCGTCATCTGCACGCCGACCGACACCCATGCCGATCTGATCGAGCGTTTCGCCAAGGCAGGCAAGGCGATCTTCTGCGAGAAGCCGATCGACCTGAACGTCAAGCGGGTGGAGAAGTGCCTGGCCGTGGTCGAGAAGGCCAAGGCGACGCTGATGGTCGGCTTCAACAGACGCTTCGACCCCCACTTCGCCGCGGTGCGCAAGGCCATCGACGATGGTGCCATCGGCACGGTCGAGATGGTCACCATCACCTCGCGCGATCCCGGCGCGCCGCCGATCGACTACATCAAGCGCTCGGGCGGCATTTTCCGCGACATGACCATCCATGACTTCGACATGGCGCGCTTCCTGCTCGGCGAGGAGCCGGTGGCGGTCTCCGCGCACGCTTCGGTGCTGGTCGACAAGAAGATCGGCGAGGCCGGCGATTTCGACTCGGTCAGCGTCATCCTGGAAACCGCTTCGGGCAAGCAGGCCGTCATTTCCAATTCGCGCCGCGCCACCTATGGCTACGACCAGCGCATCGAGGTGCACGGCTCGAAAGGCATGGTCGCTGCCGAAAACCAGCGGCCGGTGTCGATCGAGCTGGCCAATGAGAAGGGCTATACGCGCCCGCCGCTGCACGATTTCTTCATGACGCGCTATCTCGACGCCTATGCCATCGAGATCGCCTCGTTCATCGCCGCCGCGACGTCCGGAAAGAAGGCGGCTCCGAGCGGCGCCGACGGCCTCGTGGCGCTGAAGCTGGCGGATGCGGCGCTGAAGTCGGCGACGACTGGCAAGACCGTCCGTCTCGACAAGTAAGAACCGGAATCCGGACCCAAGCCACAGGAGCAAGCGATGAGCGCATCAGCCGATCGCAATTCGACAACACGCGCGATCGTCACCGGCGGCGCGCAAGGCATAGGCTTTGCCGTCGCCGAGGCGTTGGCCGACGAGGGCTGCCGGGCGCTGGCGCTCATCGGCCGCTCGCAGGAGAAGGGCGACAAGGCCGTCGCCCACTTCAAGAAGTCAGGCGTCGACGCGATCTTCATCAGCGCCGACGTTTCGAAGGTGGCCGACTGCAAGCGCGCCGTCGCAACCGCGATCTCGCATTTCGGCACGCTGAACGCGCTAGTCAACGCCGCCGCCACCTCGGCACGCGGCTCGCTGGTCGAAACCTCGGAAGAGCTTTTCGACCAGATCTTCGACACCAATGTGCGTGGCCCGTTCTTCCTGATGCAGGGCCTGGTCGCCCATCTCCTGGAGCGCAAGGCACCGGGCTCGATCGTCAACGTGCTGTCGATGTCGGCGCATGCCGGCCAGTCTTTCCTGACGCCCTATTCGACCAGCAAGGGCGCGCTGATGACGCTGACCAAGAATGTCGCCAGCTCGTACCGAAAGAACCGCATCCGCTGCAACGCCGTGCTGCCCGGCTGGATGGACACGGAGGGCGAGGCGATCGTGCAGAAGAAGTGGCACAACGCGCCGGACGACTGGCTGGAAAAGGCCGAAGCCGCGCAACCGATGGGCCAGCTGGTGAAGCCGGCACAGCTCGCGCGGCTGATCACCTACATGATCAGCCCGCAGGCCGGCGTCATGACCGGGTCGCTGGTCGACTACGACCAGAACATTGCCGGAGTGATTGGCGAGTAGAATCTCGGTTCGATGCACCCATACTGGATCACGCTGAGCGGCCATCTTGGTGTCGGCATCACCGCGCGGTCGGAAGCCGACGCCTTGCAACTCTTCGAACTTGCCTTCGGATCCGCGGAGAAAATCATCCGCATCGAGATCATCAAGGACATGAACGATCTCGACCAGAATCACGTTGTGCCCAATTTGGGTGGAGCCAACTGGCTCCGGCGCGGCATCTGGTTTCCGCAGGGCCACGAGCACATTTCAAACTGAGACGCGGGGGCGTGACAAACGCCTCCGCTTCGACTATATGAGCCGCATGATCCACCTGTTCGCCACCTATTGGTACTTTAGCAGCTCGCTGGCGGCGGGAGGATTGCGCTCGATCTGAAGATTGCAGCAACAACATCCGAACAGCCGCCAGACCTGGCGGCTTTTTTGTTTCAGCCGGCAGGTCTCCTAAAATCAGGAGCAGAAAGCCGTGTTGACCACCACAGATGACCTTCGGGTCAAGGAAATCCGAGAACTGAGCACGCCGGACCAGGTGATGCGGGAGATCCCGCGCACGCTGACGGCAACGCGCACCGTGAGCGCGTCACGCAATGCCATCCACGCCATCCTGAGCGGTACCGATGACCGGTTGCTTGTCGTCGTCGGCCCCTGTTCGATCCACGATCCGGTCGCGGCCGTTGACTATGCCAGCCGTCTGGCGGCGCTGCGCGAGACCCTGTCCGACCGGCTCGAGATCGTGATGCGGGTCTATTTTGAGAAGCCGCGCACCACGGTCGGCTGGAAGGGTCTGATCAACGATCCGGACCTCGACGGCAGCTTCAACATCGACAAGGGGCTCAGGATGGCGCGCAATGTGCTGTCGGCCGTCAACAATCTCGGCCTGCCGGCGGCGACCGAATTCCTCGACATGACCACCCCGCAATACATTGCCGACCTCGTCGCCTGGGGCGCGATCGGCGCGCGCACGACCGAGAGCCAGATCCACCGCGAGCTGGCCTCGGGCCTGTCCTGCCCGGTCGGCTTCAAGAACGGCACCGACGGCAATCTCAGGATCGCCGGCGAGGCGGTGAAATCCGCCGCCCAGCCGCATCATTTCATGGCGGTGACCAAGGGCGGACGCAGCGGCATCGCGACGACCACCGGCAATGAGGACTGCCATGTCATCCTGCGCGGCGGCGTCCAGCCGAACTACGACGCGGCAAGCGTCGAGGCGGCCTCGGTCGAACTCGCCCGCATCGGTGTCGCGCCCCGGCTGATGATCGATGTCAGCCACGCCAACTCGAGCAAGAAGCCCGAGAACCAACCCAAAGTCGCGGCCGACGTGGCGGGCCAGGTGGCGGCGGGCGACGAGCGCATCATCGGCCTGATGATCGAAAGCAATCTCGTCGCCGGCCGGCAGGACGTGGTGCCCGGCAAGCCGCTCGTCTACGGCCAGAGCATCACCGATGGCTGCATCGACTGGGCGACCACCGAGACCGTGCTGCACGGCCTTGCCGGTGCTGTCGAATGGCGCCGTTCGGCACGCCGCGCCATGCTTGAAAACCGGCAGGGCGCCGCCTGATTGGATGGCGATGTGGGAAGGGCGGCGCTAGAGCATGATCCCGAAAAGTGGAAACCGGTTTTCTCGGACAAACGGTTTTCGTTTGTCCAGAGATCATGCTCCAACAAAGAGTTAGATCAGGACGACGATTCAACCAAACGTCATCCTGATCTAACGACGATTACGCCGCCCTCAGCCCTTCCCAGGCGGTGAACACCGAAACCGCAAAGAGCAGCAGCCCGGCCGCCCGGCCGGCAAGAACGGTCGCCCGCGGATTGGCGATCAGAAGGTTGCGGCTGCGGCCGGCTGATATCGCCAACCCGCCATAGATCGCGGCCTGCGTGATGACCGTCATTAGGCCCATGACGGTCGCTTGCATCCAGATCGGGCCGTAGTCCGGTTTCAGGAACTGCGGATAGACGGCGAGCACGAACAGATAAGCCTTCGGATTGATCAGGCAGGTCACCAGCCCCTGGCGAAACGCCTTCCATGCGGAACGGCTGCCGACAGGCCCGTCATGACCGACGGTGATGGAGCTGCGCATCAGCGTGATGCCGATGAAGGCCATGTAGGCGGCGCCGGCCAGCAGCAGCGGCGTGAACAGGATCGGCACGAAATGCATGAGCAGGCCGACGCCGATGGCGCCGTTCAGCGTGTGCACCATGCCGCCAACCATGATGCCACCGGTCGCGGCCAGGCCCCTGTCGCGGCCGCCGGTCAGCGCATTGGCCAGCACGAACAGCATGTCCATACCCGGAACGGCGATGATGCCGAACAGCAGGATAAGAAAAGCCAGAGATTTTCCGCATAACCCATGTCAGTTGCCCATCGCCTCGTTCCACCAAGCCGCAGCGGAACCTGTTGATTTTCAATTCGATAGGCAGTCCTATAGGTCGACCCAACTGACAATGATGTGTCAGTTGCGATGAGAGCCGGGTGAGGAAATGCGCAAGGCGTCACGCCTGTTCGAGATCATCCAGATCCTGCGGCTGGCGCGGCAGCCGGTGACGGCGGCCATGATTGCCGAGCAGCTGGAGGTGACAATCCGCTCGATCTATCGCGACATCGCAGCGCTGCAGGCGATGCGCGTGCCGATAGAGGGCGGGCGCGGCATCGGCTACATCCTGCGCCCCGGTTTCGACCTGCCGCCACTGATGTTTTCGATCGAGGAGATGGAGGCGATTGTGCTGTCGCTGGCGCTGCTGGAGCGCACGGGGGACGACGAGCTCAAGCAGGCGGCCAAGCGCGTCAGCAGCAAGATCGCCGGCGCCGTGCCGCCGCCGCTGCGCCAGACATTCGAAGCCAATGCGCTGCATGCCTGGGGCTTCGCCGCACCCTCGGCCGGCACGATCGACCTGGCGCTGGTGCGCCGCGCCATCCGCGACGAGGAGAAGCTCGATCTTTCCTATCGCGACGAAATGGGCCGCGCCTCCGAGCGGCTCATCCGCCCGATCGCGCTCATCTACTATGCCGAAACCGCCAACATCGTCGCCTGGTGCGAGCTGCGCCAGGCGATCCGCAATTTCCGCAGCGACCGCACAGAGGATTGCCAGCCGACGGGACTACGGTTCAAGGGCGAAGGCGACCGTTTGCGGCAAATCTGGGTCGACGGCTGGGAGACCCCGGCCGTCGGTGGCTGAGGGATATTACCGCACATCGACCCAGCGCTTTTCCTGGAAGGAGCGTGCCATTGCGTGCACGGTGCGCTCGATCTCTAGACCTTGCGCGAATTCGATCAGCCGTGCCGGTCTGCCGGCGAGCCGCGTCAGCAATTCGTGGCACTCGATGATCTTGAGGTCGTTGAAGCCGAGATTGTGGCCGGGCGCCGGCAGGAAGGCGTCGTAGGGCTTATGGTGCGGCGCGATCAGGATGGTGCGGTAGCCCTGCTCGGTCGGGCGATCGGATGTGAGATAAAGCTGCAACTCGTTCATCCGCTCCTGGTCGAACAGGATCGACCCTTTCGAGCCGAAGATCTGGATGGCGATGCGGCCCTTGCGGCCCCAGGCCGAGCGGTTGACCTGAAGCGTGCCGGCAATGCCGTTTTCCAGATGCATCAAGACGCTGGCGATATCATAGGTCTCGACCGCGCGGCGTCCGCCTGTTGCCAGCTTGCGGTCGGCATAGGGCTTGGCCATGTCGCAGATGACGCTGGCGACGCGCCCGAACAGGGCCGAGACCAGCGACAGCGGATGGACGGCAAAATCGTCGAGCGCGCCGTAGCCGGAAGCGGCCTCGTGCTTCCAGAAGAACAATGCCTCGGGATCGGCCATGAAATCCTCATCCATCTCGATGCGCAGATGGTTGACCTCGCCGATGATCTTCTCGTCGAGCAGCGCGCCGATGTGACGGATGGCCGGGCTCTGGATGTAGTTATAGCCCAGCGCGGCGATCTTGCCTGATGTCTTCGCCGCGGCCGCCATCGCCTCGGCTTCGGCAAAGCTCGGCGCCATCGGCTTTTCGCACCACAGATGCTTGCCGGCCTCTAGGATGGCGATGGCCATCTCGGGATGGAACTGGTTGGGCGTGGTCAGCGAGACGATATCGACCTCGGGATCATTGACCACGGCGCGCCAGTCGCCGGACGCCTTGGCGAAGCCGAACTCGCCCGCCTTGCGCCGCGCAAGCTCCTCATTGACCTCGCCGAGATGGACGAGCCTTGGCTTGGCGACATCGGGAAAGACGGCGCCGACGGCACTCCACGCGATGGCGTGACATTTGCCCATGAAACCCGTGCCGATAAGACCGACGCCGACCATTTTCCGTTTCTCCACCACATGAAGCGCTGCGTGGATGAATTAGTCCATTTCTTCCTGAAATGGAATGTCTGCCTCATTTTTTATGGCGTTCTTGCGCAGGCTCGCTATGATGGGGCAGAGAGGGCGTTTCACGGATGAGCTTGGACGGGCCGACGATGGACGAACGGGTACCTCGCGACTTCGAGACGCTGCGCGCCACCATCCTGGACCGGCGTGAAAGCCTGCCGAAGCGCATCGCCCAGATCGCCGCCTACGCGCTGGACAATCCCGACGACATCGCCTTCGGCACCGCCGCCAGCATCGCCGCCTCGGCCGGCGTGCAGCCCTCCACTCTGATCCGCTTTGCCCAGCAGCTCGGCTTCGACGGCTTCACCAGCCTGCAGCAGGTGTTTCGCGAGCGGCTGCGCGAGCGCAACTCGTCCTATGACGAGCGGCTGCAGGCGCTGCGCGTCAAAGCCGAGGGCGGCGCCGGCCACCGCGCCATCTTCGACGGCTTCGTCGCCGCCGCCAGCACCTCGCTCAACGACATTTCCCGCACGCTGGACGATGCGCATCTGGAAGATGCGATTTCGCTGCTGGCGAAGGCGCAGACCATCTATGTCTTAGCCAAGCGACGCTCCTACCCGGTAGCGAGCTATATCGCCTATGCGCTGGGCAAGCTGAAGATCCGCAACCAGCTGATCGAATCGGCCGCCGGCCTGAACGCCGAGATGATCGCCTTCGCCACACCGGCGGACGCCGTCATCGCCATCTCCTTCTCGCCCTATGCACCGGCCACCATCGAGGAGGCCCGCAACATCTCCGAGCAGGGCGTGCCGATCGTCGCCATCACCGACAGCTCGTTCTCGCCGCTTGCCCAGTTCGCCAGGGTCTGGTTCGAGGTTGCCGAGGCGGATTTCGCCGGCTTCCGTTCGCTGTCGGCGACGATGGCGCTGGCCATGGCATTGACCGTCGGCGTCGGTGAGAAACGGCGCGACGCAGGCCGCAAACGTAAGGCCTGAGCAAGCGCCCGCAAAAAGCAAAATCGGCTCGGGAACGCTCATTCCATATTGACTATGGATTGGAATTATTATTTCATATTGCCGGCACCACGCTGCCGCTCGCGCGTGTTACCCAAACAATGTTGTTCCTGACAACAAGACTGACGGGAGGTTCCAATGAGCGAAGCCGTGGACGCCAAACAGGCGCCGCTCGACGTCATTACCATCGGTCGCGCTTCCGTCGACCTCTATGGCCAGCAGATCGGCTCGCGGCTGGAGGACATCACCTCCTTCGCCAAGTCGGTCGGTGGCTGTCCGGCCAACATTTCGGTCGGCACGGCAAGGCTTGGCCTGCGTTCGGCGCTGCTGACGCGCGTCGGCGACGAGCAGATGGGCCGCTTCATCCGCGAACAGCTCAAGCGCGAAGGCGTCAACACCGACGGGCTGAAGACCGACAAGGAACGGCTGACGGCGCTGGTGCTGCTCTCGGTCGAGAGCGAAGGCGTTTCGCCGATGATCTTCTATCGCTCGGACTGCGCCGACATGGCGCTGGCGCCGGAAGACATCGATGAGGCATTTATCGCTTCGGCGCGTTCGATCGTCGTCACCGGCACGCATTTTTCCCGCCCCAACAGCGACGCCGCCCAGCGCAAGGCGATCCGCATCATGAAAGCCAAGGGCGGCAAGGTTATCTTCGACATCGACTATCGGCCGAACCTGTGGGGCCTCGCCGGCCATGCCGAAGGCTTCGAGCGCTATGTCAAATCGGACCGCGTCTCGGCGCAGCTGAAGACAGTGCTGCCCGATTGCGACCTCATCGTTGGTACCGAGGAAGAGATCATGATCGCCTCGGGCGCCGACGACTGCCTGAGCGCGCTGAAGACGATCCGCGCGCTGTCGTCGGCCACCATCGTGCTCAAGCGCGGCGCCATGGGCTGCATCGTCTATGACGGACCGATCGGCGACGATCTCGAGGACGGCGTCGTCGGCGAGGGCTTCCCGATCGAGATCTACAATGTGCTGGGTGCCGGCGACGCTTTCATGTCCGGCTTCCTGCGCGGTTGGCTGGGCGGCGAAGACCATGCGACGGCGGCGACTTGGGCCAATGCCTGCGGCGCCTTCGCCGTGTCGCGGCTGCTCTGCGCGCCGGAATATCCAACCTTCGAGGAGTTGCAGTTCTTCCTCAAGAACGGTAGCAAGCATCTCGCCTTGCGCAAGGACGAGGCTATCAATCATATCCATTGGGCGACCACCCGTCGGCGCGACATTCCCTCGATGATGGCGCTCGCCTGCGATCATCGCATCCAGCTCGAGGACGTGGCGGTGAAGGCCGGCGCCGATCCGGCGCGCATCCGCGATTTCAAGGTGCTGGCCGTCAAGGCGGCGGCCAAGGTCGCCGCCGGCCGCGACGGTTATGGCATGCTGATCGACGAGAAACATGGCCGCGAGGCAATGTTCGAATTCGCCAGGCATCCCTTCGCCTGGCTCGGCCGCCCGGTCGAACTGCCGGGCTCACGGCCGTTGCGCTTCGAATTCTCGCAGGATATCGGCTCGCAGCTCACCGAATGGCCGGTCGATCACTGCATCAAATGCCTGTGCTTCTACCACCCCGACGATCCGGCGGCCTTGAAGGAAGAACAGCAGCAGAAGCTGCGCGCGCTGTTCGAGGCCGCACGCAAAGTCGGCCGGGAACTTCTCATCGAGATCATCGCCGGCAAGCACGGCAAGCTCGACGACACGACCATTCCGCGCGCGCTGGAGGAGCTTTATGCGCTCGGCATCAAGCCCGACTGGTGGAAGCTCGAGCCGCAGGCGTCGGCCGGTGCCTGGACCAAGATCGAAGCGGTGATCCTGAAGCATGATCCCTGGTGCCGTGGCATCGTGCTGCTTGGGCTCGAAGCGCCGCAGGACGAGCTGGAAGCCGCCTTTGCCGCCACCGCCAAGGCGCCGATCGTCAAGGGTTTCGCCGTCGGTCGCACCATCTTCGTGCATGCGGCCGAAGAGTGGCTGGCCGGCCGGATGTCGGATGACGAGGCTGTCGCCGACATGGCGACACGCTTTGAACAGTTGACCGAAGCGTGGCTTGCCGCGCGCGGCCGTAAAGCAGCATAAAGGCGCGGGCAAAAGACTGCGGAGGAAACCACCATGAGCAAGACAATCCGCCTGACGATGGCGCAGGCGCTGACCCGCTTCCTCAGCCGCCAGATGACCGAGATCGACGGCAAAAGGTGCCGATTTTCGGCGGTGTCTGGGCGATCTTCGGCCATGGCAATGTCGCCGGCATCGGCGAGGCGCTCTACCACGTACGCGACGAATTGCCGACCTTCCGTGCCCACAATGAACAGGCGATGGCGCATGCGGCGATCGCCTATGCAAAGGCCAATTTCCGCCGCCGCTTCATGGCCGCGACCTCGTCGATCGGCCCCGGCGCGCTCAACATGGTGACGGCGGCAGCCCTGGCGCACGTAAACCGGTTGCCCGTCCTGTTTTTGCCCGGTGATGTCTTCGCCAACCGCATTCCCGATCCGGTGCTGCAGCAGGCCGAGGATTTTTCCGACGGCACGGCGACGGTCAATGACTGCTTCCGTCCGGTGTCGCGCTATTTCGACCGCATCACGCGCCCGGAACAAATCATCCCGGCGCTCAACCGCGCCATGGCTGTGCTGACCGATCCGGCCGAGTGCGGCCCGGTGACGCTGTCGCTCTGCCAGGATGTGCAGGCGGAGGCCTATGATTATCCCGAGAGCTTTTTCGCCGAAAGGGTCTGGCATCAGCGCCGGCCACGCCCTGACCGTGGCGAACTGGCAGCGGCGGTTGCGGCGCTCAAGGGCGCGAAGAAGCCGCTGGTGATCGCCGGCGGCGGCGTTCTCTATTCGCAGGCCTCCGATGCGCTGGCCAAATTCGTCGAGAGCGCGGGCATTCCGGTCTGCGAGACGCAAGGCGGCAAATCCTCGCTGCCGGACGATCATCCACTCAACATGGCGGCGGTCGGCGTCACCGGCACGTCGGCAGCCAACCGGCTCGCCGAAGAAGCCGATGTGGTGCTCGCCATCGGCACGCGCCTGCAGGATTTCACCACCGGCTCATGGGCGCTGTTCAAGAATTCCGGCAAGACCATCATCGGGCTCAACGTGCAGCCTTTCGATGCCGGCAAGCACCGGGCACTGCCGCTGGTCGCGGACGCGGTCGAAGGGCTTGCCGAACTTGGCGCGGCGTTGGGGAGCTGGAAAGCGCCTGCCGCCTGGACCGACAATGCGGCCAAGGGCAAGAAGGCCTGGCAGGCCGACGCGGCCAAGGTGACGGCGTCGACCAATGCCGCCTTCCCGTCGGACGCGCAGGTGATCGGCGCCGTGCAGCGCGCCATGGGATCGGGCGTGACCTTGCTGCATGCCGCCGGCGGCCTGCCGGGCGAGCTGCACAAGCTTTGGCAGGCCGGCGCGCCCGGCTCCTACCATGCCGAATACGGCTTCTCGACGATGGGCTACGAGATTGCCGGCGGACTCGGCACCAAGATGGCCAAGCCCGGCGAAGAGGTCGTCGTCATGATCGGCGACGGTTCCTATCTGATGCTCAATTCCGAGATCGCCACTTCGGTGATGCTCGGTTTGAAGCTCACCATCGTGCTGCTCGACAACCGTGGCTATGGCTGCATCAACCGGCTGCAGATGGCGACCGGCGGCGCCAACTTCAACAATCTGCTGAAGGATTCACGCCACGAGACCCTGCCCGATATCGACTTTGCCGCCCATGCGGCGAGCATGGGCGCGATATCAGAGAAAGTGCCGTCGATCGCCGGGCTGGAAAACGCCCTGCAGCAGGCCAAAAAGAACGACCGCACCACCGTGCTGGTCATCGACACCGATCCGCTGGTCTCCACCGATGCCGGTGGCCATTGGTGGGATGTGGCGGTGCCGGAAGTGTCGGCACGGCCGCAGGTCAACGCGGCGCGCAAAGCCTATGACGAGAAGCGGCAGATGCAGACCATCGGCGATTGATGCTAAGTCAGCGCCGCCCCCGACCTCCCCCTTGTGGGGAGGTCGGACCGAAGGTCCGGGTGGGGGTCTGGCGCCGCACCCCCTCCCCGCTGCTTCGCAGCGACCCTCCCCACAAGGGGGAGGGTGAACAAGAAACCGGAGTGACGACTTGAAAGCCAAACTGGGCATGTCCCCCATAGCGTGGTGGAACGACGATCTTGCCGAACTCAGCGACGACGTCTCGCTGGAAGAATGCCTGCGCCAGTCGCGCTCGGCCGGCTTCACCGGCATGGAGATGGGCCGGCGTTTTCCCAACGATCCCGCCGTCATGCTGCCGATCCTGAAGGCAGCCGACGTCACACTATGCGGCGGCTGGTTTTCCGGCACGCTGGTCGATGAGGAGATGGGCAAGAACAAGGATCGCATCCAGCCGATGATCGACCTGTTCAAGGCGGTCAATGCGCCTTGCATCGTCTATGGCGAGGTCGGCCGTTCGATCCAGGGCGACCGCTCAAAACCGCTCGCCACCAAGCCGAAACTGTCGGGCGACGAGATGAAGGCCTATGCAAGGCGCCTGACCGAATTCGGCGAATGGTGCGCCGAACAGGGCATGCCGCTGTCCTATCACCATCACATGGCGGCCGTGGTCGAGACCGAGCCGGAGCTCGATGCCTTCATACGCCATTCCGGCGAAGGCATTCCGCTGCTGCTCGACGCCGGACACCTGGCCTTTGCCGGCGGCGATGTGCTGCGCGCCGTCGACAACCACCACAAGCGCATCAGCCATGTCCATGTGAAGGATGTGCGCATGGGCGTGATCGACAAGCTCGACCGCACGAAACAGTCCTTCCTCGACGCCGTGGCGCTCGGCGCCTTCACCGTGCCGGGCGACGGTTCGCTGGATTTCGGCGCCATCGTGCAACGCTTCGCCGACCATGGCTATGAGGGCTGGTTCGTGGTCGAGGCCGAGCAAGACCCAAAGAAGAACCCGCCGCTCAAGATGGCGCAAGTCGGCCACAAGGAGCTGATGCGGGTGATGACAGCTGCCGGCTATACGGTGGAGACCCAGGGCTTCCCGAATGCCTGAGGCGATGGGTTCACGGCGAGGCAGGTTGCTGTAGATTGGGCCGATGAAAGATTCCGAGCACCCGTTCTTCCGCCCGCTTTGGCGCCGTGTCGCCGTGGTCGCGGTCTGCGTCATCTGGTCGATCATCGAGTTCGCCACCGGTACGCCATTCTGGGGCGTCATCGCGCTCGGCTTTGCCGGTTATGGCGTCTGGCAGTTCTTCTACCTCTACGAGCCGGCCGATGAGAACAAGGCCGAGGCCGAACCGAAGGAGTAACCCGATGTCGAAACTGCTCGTCAAAGCCGACAAGGGCCATGGCCGCGTTGCACATGTGACGCCGAAGAGCGCCGGCTGGACCTATGTCGGTTTCGACCTGCACCGGCTGAAGCCCGGCGAGACCGCCTCGGGAAAGACGGAGGATCGCGAAGTCTGCCTGGTCTTCGTCACCGGCAAAGGCACGGCGAAGGCAGGCGGCAAGGATCTTGGCCTGCTCGGCGGACGCATGTCACCCTTCGAAGGCAAGCCGTGGTCGGTCTATGTGCCCGCCGGATCGGACTGGTCGGTAACGGCTGATACCGAATTGGAGCTCGCGGTCTGCTCGGCGCCGGGATTGGGCGGTGGTTTGCCGGTTCGGGTGATCGGGCCGGACGATCTCGGCCAGGAAGTGCGCGGCAAGGGCACCAACACGCGCTACGTCACCAACATCCTGCCGGAAGGCAAGCCGGCAGACTCGCTGCTGGTGGTCGAGGTCATCACGCCGGGCGGCCACACGTCGAGCTATCCGCCGCACAAGCATGACCAGGACAATCTGCCGGCTGAGTCCTACCTCGAGGAAACCTACTACCATCGCCTCAACCCGCCGCAGGGCTTTGCCTTCCAGCGCGTCTATACCGACGCCGACACGAATGGCCATCGGGCGCTCGACGAAGCGATGGCGATCGAGGATGGCGATGTCGTGCTGGTGCCCAAGGGGTATCACCCCTGCGCCGCCTGCCATGGCTACGACCTCTATTATCTCAATGTCATGGCCGGGCCGAAGCGGACGTGGAAATTCCACAATGCACCCGAGCACGAATGGTTGATGAAGGCCTGAGCGTTTTGCATTTCCGGCTGAACCTATTGGTCCAGCTTGGAAAAATCGTCGGCTAAGGACTTATTGGGACGATTTGCCTTCGAAAACCCTTCAAAGCTTCGTCAATCCGTCATGGAAATCACCTATGGCAGCGAGGCCAGTGCATGTCGCCCAAAAGTGTGCAGCGGTTTTGGGACGACGACATGCACCAAATGAAGACTTAAAGCGCGTCGCGGCGCGCTTTAACGAGGACTTCCCATGCGTTATGCCATCTACTTCACCCCCCGGCAGGACGAACCGCTGGCGCGGATCGCCGCCAACTGGCTGGGCCGAGACCCGTTCGGCGCTGCGACAAGGCCGGTTGAGGCCGTGGCGGACCTCTCGGCGGCGGAAGTCGCCTTCCACACCGCTTCGGCGCGCCGTTATGGCTTCCACGCGACGCTGAAGGCCCCCTTCCGCCTGGCTGCCAACGAAACGGAGACCTCGCTGCGCGCAGGGCTCGACCATTTTGCCGAAGCGACGCCGGTGGTGACGATCCCGCGCCTCGTCGTCAGCCAGATCGACAGCTTCTTCGCACTGGTGCCGGAAGGTTCGCTGCCGCCGCTCAACCGTTTCGCCGACGACGTGGTGCGCGATTTCGACCGCTTTCGCGCGCCGCTGACCGAGGCCGAGATCGAGCGGCGCAGCCCGGATTCGCTGAAGCCGGCCGAGTTCCGCAATCTCTGCCAGTGGGGCTACCCCTATGTCTTCGAGACCTTCCGCTTCCACATGACGCTGTCGGGCCGGGCCGGGCCACAGGAAAGCCCACGTTTGCGCGCAGCAATCGACAGCCTGTTCGCCGATGTGCTGCGGCAGCCGGTGCTGGTGGACGCGCTGACGCTGTTTGTCGAACCCGAACCCGGCGCGCCGTTCATGGTGCTTTCGCAACACGCGCTAGGACGCCGCCCGGCCAGAAAAATCGCCTGAACAAAGCCTGCCCGAAGAATCAAGGCCAGATAATCGAGGACTGCCTGAAATGACCGCCGAGACCGTTCTTTCCAACGCCCGCATCGTGCTTGCCGACGAGATTGTCGAGGGGTCGCTGGTGCTGCGTGACGGCTTTATCGCCGGCATCGATGCAGGTTCTGGCCGGACCGGCGAGGATATGGGCGGCGACTATGTCATTCCGGGGCTGGTCGAGCTGCACACCGACCATCTGGAGGGTCATTACGCGCCGCGGCCGAAGGTGCGCTGGAACCCGATCGCCGCCGTGCTTGCCCATGACGCGCAGGTGGCGACCGCCGGCATCACCACCGTGCTAGACGCCTTGCGCGTCGGTATGGACGAGGACGCCGATCTCACCTCCGCCGACATCCGCAAGCTGGCCGATGCAATCGAGGACAGCGTCGCGCAGGATCGTCTGCGGGCCGATCACTTCCTGCATCTTCGCTGCGAGGTTTCGGCGCCGGATTGCCTGCAGGCCTTCGCCAATTTCGACGAGGACGACCGGGTCAAGCTGGCCTCGCTGATGGACCATGCGCCCGGCCAGCGCCAATTCGTCAATCTCGAAACCTATGCCTATTACTACCAGCGCAAGCTGAAGCTGACCGACCGCGACTTCAAACTGTTCTGCGAGAAGCGGATGGCGGAATCGGCACGCAATTCGGCACCGAACCGCGCGGTGATCGCCGCGGCCTGCCATCAGCGCGGCATCGTGCTGGCCAGCCATGACGACGCCACATCGGGCCATGTCGACGAGGCGATCGAGCAAGGCGTGCGGGTCGCCGAATTCCCGACCACCGAGGAAGCGGCGCGCGCTTCGAAGGCCGCCGGCCTCGGCGTGCTGATGGGGGCGCCCAACGTCATGCGTGGCGCCTCGCATTCGGGCAATGTCTCGGCCCGCACGCTGGCCAGCGATGGCCTGCTCGACATCTTGTCTTCGGACTATATCCCCTTCAGCCTGATCCAGTCGGCCTTCTTCCTCGGCGACATGGTCGAAGGGATTTCGCTGCCACAGGCGGTCGCCATGGTTTCGAAGAACCCGGCCGAAGCCGTTGGCCTGAGCGACCGCGGCATCATCGAGCAGGGCCGCCGGGCCGATCTGGTGCGCGTGCGCGTCGACGACCATGTTCCGGTCGTGCGCACCGTCTGGCGTCAGGGGCGCCGGGTCGCATGATGGTGTCGGCCTTGATCGAGCGTGAGTTGTCCGCTGAAACGTTCCCGATCCGCCATGGCGTGTTTGTCGCCGTCGTGGGGCCCAGCGGTGCCGGCAAGGACACGGTGATCGGCTACGCCCGCACACTCTTCGCTGATGAGACCCGGCTGGAATTCGTGCGCCGCGTCATCACCAGGCCGAGCGATGCGGCAAGCGAGGATCACGACACGCTGGCCGACGCCGCTTTCGTCGAGGCCGAGGCCGACGGCGCCTTCGCCATCTCGTGGGAGGCGCATGGCCTGCGCTACGGCCTGCCTGCCGATGTCAACTGGTCGGTCGCCAATGGCCATGTCGCAGTGGCGAACGTATCGCGCGCGATCATCCCCACCTTGCGCGAGCGCTACGCCAATCTGGCCATTGTCGAGATCACCGCTTCGCCCGATGTGCTGGCCGAGCGGCTGGCGATGCGCGGCCGCGAGTCGCGCGGCGAAGTGCTGGCGCGGCTGGCGCGCAGTGCCAATGTGACCCTGTCCGGCCCCGGCGTCACCACGATCGACAATAGCGGCCCGCGCGAGGTGGCCGGCGAGCGTTTCGCCGAACTGCTGCGCAAGGCGATGGCCTTCTCCGACATGTCGGGCCTGCTCTGATCCAAGCGCGTCCCGCAGCCCCGGCGTACGTGGCGCGATTGGAATCGCCGCCCATTGGTGCTCACTTGCTTTCCCGCCGCCTGCGGAGCGCTATGTGGTGCTGGCCACGCAAGTGATTCCGGGCCACGCTTCCGGGTCACTCAGAATATTCCGGGGCGAACGAGGCATGACAGGAGGCCCTGATGCAGACACTGACGCCCATCCTCTCGACGGTCACGGCGGCATTTCTCGCCTCCTTCGTCGAGGTCGTCGAAGCCTTCACCATCGTGCTAGCGGTTGGCGTGACGCGCAGCTGGCGCCCGGCGCTGACCGGTGCCGCTTTGGCTCTGGCGTTGCTGGCGGCGCTGGTGCTGGCGTTCGGGCCGCTGCTGGCGCTGGTGCCGATCACCACGCTGCAATTCGTCGTCGGGGTGCTGCTAATCCTGTTCGGCATGCGCTGGCTGCGAAAGGCCATCCTGCGCAGCGTCGGCGTCATCGCGCTGCATGACGAGGAAGCGGCCTTTTCCAAGGAGACCGCCGCCCTCAACCAGCAGGCCAATGACCGCCGCGCCGACTACCTCGCCGGCCTGGCGTCGTTCAAGGCGGTGCTGCTCGAGGGCGTCGAAGTGGTGTTCATCGTCATTGCCGTCGGCGCGGCGCATGGGCAGACGCTCTATGCCAGCCTGGGCGCGCTGGCAGCGTTTTTCCTGGTGATGCTGATTGGGCTGGCTGTCCACCGGCCGCTGGCGCGCGTGCCGGAGAATGCGCTGAAATTCGTGGTCGGGCTGATGCTGACCAGCTTCGGCATCTTCTGGACCGGCGAAGGCATCGGCGCCGACTGGCCGGGCGCCGATCTCGCTCTGCTCGCCATCTTCGCCATCGTCGCGCTGGCGTCCTTTGCCATGGTTCGCTGGTTGCGCAGCACCTACCCTGTGTCCGTTGGAGGGCTCGCCCGATGAACGCCATCCGTCTTGTCGCCAGGGAATTCTTCGGCATGTTCGTCGATGACGGCAATCTGGCGCTGCTGGCGCTGGTGCTGGTCGCCGCTGTCGCGATAGCAGTGAAGCTGCTGTCCCTGCCGCCGCTGCTCGGCGGCGTGCTGCTACTGGTCGGCTGCCTCGCCATCCTGCTGCTGAGTGTTCGCCGCGCTGCACGCGCGGTCAAACGTTAAAGGCAGCCCACATACTCGGTGTCGTTTCGGTACCGGAACGATGCTCGCTGCTTGCTCCGCCCGTGAGTGACGTAAGCGGGGCAACGCAGGCTTAGCCCTTGAATGCAGGCAGGGCCAGGCCCTTGACGCCGACATCAAGCGCGAACAATCCGCCGGGATTCTTCTGGCGGACGAAGTGGCTGGCCGGACGCTTGAGCACGGCGGAGGTGACATAGAGGATATCGAGATCCTTGCCGCCGAATTCGCAGCAGGTCGGCAGGTCGGTCGGCAGAACCACGGTCTGCATCAATTCGCCATCAGGGTCATAGCGGCAGACCTTGCTGGTCACCGGGATGGTGACCCAGTAGCAGCCCTCGGCGTCCACCGTGGCGCCATCGGCAACGCCGCCGGTCGCCGTCATGTCGATAAAGGTGCGGCGGTTCTCGATGTCGCCAATGGCGGGGTCGAAATCATAGGCCCACACCGCGCCGGCATGACTGTCGGTGAAATACATGGTCTTCGAATCCGGACTCCAGGCCAAGCCGTTGGAGCAGCCGATGCCGTCGATCATCTTGTGCACGGAAAGGTCAGGATCGAGCCTGTAGAGCGCGCCGATGAATTCGATCGGCTGGCCCGGCACCTCGAACATCGAGCCCGACCAGAAGCGGCCCTGGCGGTCGGGCTTGCCGTCATTGAAGCGGGTTTTCGGCATATGGGATTCCGGGTCGACAATCGCCTCGAACCTGCCGGTCGCGGGGTCGAAGAAATGGAAGCCGTTGGTCATGGTCAGCACCAGGCCGCCTTTCTCGCGCAGGCCGAGGCAGCCGAGATATTCCGGTGTTTCGAAGGTCTCGTCCTTGCCGGTCGCTGGATCGTAGCGGTGGATCAGCTTCTTCCAGATGTCGATCCACCACAGCACACCGGCCTTCGGGTCCCAAAGAGTGCCTTCGCCGAGTTCGGCCCTGGCATCGACGACGCAAGTGATTTCGACCATGGTCAGCTCTCCTTCCTGCGCAGCCTGCCACCGAGACCCGCGAAGGTCTCACTGCCGATCGACACGGTGACCAATATCACCGCGCCGTAGACGATGAGCAGCGCGCCGCTCGACAGGTTCAGCGCCGGCAAAAGACCGGTGAGGATGGTGAGCACCATGGCGCCGGCGACGGTGCCGAGATAGTGGCCGCTGCCGCCGAGGATCGAGGCGCCGCCGATCGCCACCGCGGCGATCGAGGTGAACAGATAGGCATCGCCCATGCCGAGATAGGCCTGGCCGGAATAGCCGGTCAAAAGCATGCCGGCGAAGGCGGCGGTCAGGCCTGAGATGACATAGGTGAGGATGGTGGTGCGCGCCGTCGGCACGCCGGAGAATTCGGCGACCGTGGCGCTGGTGCCGAGCGCATAGAGATGGCGGCCGAACGCCGCCTTGGAGAGCAGCAGCGTTGCCACCAGGGTCAGCGCCAGCCAGATCAGCGCAATTACCGGAAAACCGCCGATGCGACCAACCGACAGGAACTGGATCAGGGCTGGCGCCGATGGGGTCGGCGAGCCGCCGGTCAGCACCAGGATCAGTCCCTGCAGGATGACGTTGGTGGCCAGCGTCATGATGATCGGCGGCACGCCGAACTGGGCGACGCCGACGCCGTTGATCAGCCCGATGAAGGCACCGCCGGCGAGCAGCAGCGGCATCACCCAGACCAGCGGCAAATCCTGGCCGCCGCACAACAGCGCCATGATGATGGCCGCCGAATTCAGCACCCAGGGCACCGACAGATCGATGCCGCCGCCGATGATGACGAAGGTCTGGCCGAGCGCGACAATGCCGACGAAGGCGGCGAGCACGACGGTCGAGCGCATGTTGGAAACCGAGAGGAAGCCCGGCGAGAACAGTGCCGTGACCAGGAGCAGTACCACCATGCCGGCATAGGCAAGCACGATGAGGCGATTGCGGGCGAGGAAGGCGCTCATTGGACGCGGTTCCTTGCGGCTTTCTCGGCAACGGAACTGGCCAGCACCGAGAGCAGCAGGATGACGCCGGACGCGACCGGCTGCCAGTAGCTCGACACGTGCAGGACGAAGACCAGATTGCCGATCAGGGTCAGCACGAAGGCGCCGATCAGCGTGCCGGCGAGATGGCCGCGGCCGCCGAACAGGCTGACGCCGCCGATGACCGCCGCCGCCACCGAGGGCAGGATGTAATCCTTGCCGATGGTGGGCGAGCCGGCGCCGGTCTGCGTCACCAGGAACAGCGCCGCACCCGCCGCGAACAGGCCGGACAGGCCGTAGGTGACGAGGTTGACCCTCGTGATCGAGACACCGGACAGGAAGGCCGACTTCTCGTTGGAGCCGGTTGCCTGGATGGCGATGCCGACGCGGGTCGCGCGAAACCACCACCAGAACACGAGCAGCGCCAGCAGCATCAGGACCGGGCTGGTCAGGCCGATGAGCTGGGCGGAAGCGAAGCCGACCCACCAGCCGGGAACGCTGCCGCCATCGGTTGGCAGGATGATCATGGCGACGCCGTTGAGGATCGACCAGGTGGCGAGCGTGACCAGGAAGGGCTGCAGCTTCAGCAGCGAGATCAGCAGGCCGTTGAGCGCGCCGATGAGGAAGCCGAGCGCGAGGATGACGAGCGCCCAAAGCGCCGTGGTCGATGGATCGTCGGTGAAGCGCGTTGCGGCGATCACCGTGCCGAGGCTGATCATGCCGCCGATCGACAGGTCGATGCCGCCGCGCACCAGAACGATAGTCTGCCCGGTCGCCGCCAGCATCAGCGTCATCGCCGCCGCCGTGTCGAGGTTGAGCTCGTCCAGCGAGAAGACGCCGGATTGCAGACCGCCATAGATACCGACAATCAAGGCCAGCATCAGGCAGGCGACCAGGAACGGCGCCCGGTCGAGCAAGCGGCCGCGCCAGTCGATGGCCGGCTTGGTGAGCTTCGTTTCGGCCGGCCCCTGCGCCATCTCCACAGTCTGCTCCACGGACATCACCATGCCTCAGGCCGCCCTGGTTTCAAGCATGGCGGCGCGCAGGATTTCCTCCTCCGAAATGTGATCTCCCTCCAGCGTCGCGGCAATGCGACCGTTGCGCATGACCAGCACGCGGTCGGCGACATGGACGAGCTCCGGCATGTCGCTGGAATGGAACAGGATGGCATAGCCCTTGGCGGCGAGGTCGCGCATCAGCTGGAAGATTTCGCCCTTGGTGCCGACATCGACGCCGCGCGTCGGATCGTAGAGCAACAGCACACGCGCTTCGGTCAGAAGCATCTTGCCGAAGATCACCTTCTGCTGGTTGCCGCCGGACAAAGTGCCCGCCAGCTGTTCCGGCGTGCCGGCCTTGATGCGCAGGAAATCGACCATCTCCTTGACCAGCGCGGCCTCCTTTTGCCGGCTCAGCAAGCCGTTTTCGGTAAAGCGCTTGATGACCGACAGCGTCAAATTCTCGCGCACGCTCTTGGTCAGCAGCAGGCCCTGCCCGCGCCGGTCCTCTGGCACCAAGGCGATACCGTCCTTGCCGGTCAGCGCCTGGCGCGGATTGTTGATCGAGACCGGCCTGCCCCACAATTCGATCGTGCCGCTCGCCCTGGTGGCGCCGAACAGTGCCTGGAACAGTTCGCGCTGGCCATGACCCTGCAGGCCGCCGACGCCGAGCACTTCGCCTTCGCGCAAGGCAAAATCGACTCCGGAGAGCCGGCTGCCGCTGGAAAGCCCTTTTACCCCCAGAGCGATGCGGTCGGTCGCTGTCGGCACGCGCTCGGGATAGAGCCGGTCGAGATGCCGGCCGATCATCTGGGTGACGATCTCATTGTCGGAGACGGCATCGGCCTCATGCGCGGCGACGGTACTGCCATTGCGAAAAATGGTCAGCCGGTCGGCGATGGCGCGCACCTCGGCCATGCGGTGCGAGATGAAGACGACCAGCCGGCCTTCGGCGGCGAGCTGCCGGGTGAGCTTGAGCAGCCACTCGGCTTCCCGCGCCGGCAGCGACGAGGTCGCTTCGTCGAGGATGAGGATGCGCGGGTCCTTGGCCAGGCCCTTGGCGATCTCGACGATCTGCCGTTCGGCCAGGGTCAGCCGCCGCAGTTCCTGGTCGGGGCGCAGTGCCGGGAAATTGTACTTTCCCAGCAGCGCCAGTGTCTTGCGCCGCATTTCGCCGCGATTGACCGTGCGCAACAGCGTGCGCGGCTCATGGCGGAACCAGATGTTCTGTTCGACGCTGAGATCGGGGATCAGCGACAATTCCTGGAAGACGGCGGCGATGCCAAGCGCCTGCGCCGCATCCGGATTGGCCGGGCGATACTCCTGGCCATCGACCAGGATCGAGCCGCCATCGTGCTGTACGGCGCCCGACAGTATCTGGATGAAGGTGCTCTTGCCCGCGCCATTCTCGCCGAGCAGCGCGTGCACCTCGCCGGCGCGGGCGCTGAATGTCGCCTCGCTCAGCGCGACGATGCCGCCATAGCGTTTGGACAGGCCTTTGACGGTGACGAGGTCCATGCTTGCGCCTTCGAAAAGCTCTCCCGACATCTCGCGATGCCGGGAGACAGGGTCGTGGTACCGGATGTTACTTGGTACCGGCGGCTTCCGCAGCGGTGATCTCGACCCAGTCGGGCGTGATCGGCAGCGTCAGGCCGGGCGCCTGATCGGGGAAGGCATTTTCGCCGATCGCGATCTTGATCATCTTGGTGCCCGGATAAAGCTTGGACTCGAAGGGGTCGGTGGTGACGAAATCGCCCTTGACCGAGACGGAACGCTCGGCTGGCTTCTTGCCGGTGTCGAGAATGTCGACCGCCAGCTTGATCGCTTCCGAGGAGAGATAGGCCGGGTTGGAGCCAAGGATGCACTTGGCGCCTTGCGTCTGCGCGCAGGTCACGGCGGCGACATTGTAGGAGAAGCCGACGACCGGGACGATCGGCCGGCCGGCATCCTTCAGCGCCTGGATGGCGCCCGAACCATAGCCTTGCGTCATGATGCCGTCGATCTTCGGATTGGCCGCCAACAGTGCCGCCACGCCGGACTGCTCCGGCCCGAGCGCATAGTTGCCGTTGTAGTAGCCGACGACCTTGATGTCGGGATATTTGGCCAGAACCTTCTCATAGCCCCCTTGCAGCTGCGCCGAGATCGGCGCACCGGCGAGGCCGCGGTCGAGGATGATGTTGCCCTTGCCGCCAAGCTGCGTGGCCATCCACTCGGCCATGACGGAAGGGATGCGGTCCCAGTCGGAAGCGACGGCATAGGCGCAGGGTTCGGTCACCACCTGGTCGAAGCTGATGACGACGATGCCGGCGTCGCAGGCCTTCTTGATGGTCGGGTTCAAGGCCGAGTCCGAGCCGGCATCGACGAGGATGGCATCCGGCTTCTGGCGGATGATGTTGTTCAGCGAGTTGATCTGCGCCTGGACGGTGTTCTCGACATTCTCGATCTTGAGGTCGACGCGGCCCTTCAGCGGCCCTTTGTTGACCGAGACGGTGGCGACACGCTCCATCTGCTGGCGCCAGTCGTTGCCGACGAAATTGTTCGAGAGATAGATGGTGTAGGGCTTCTTGTCCTCGGCGCGGCTCGGCGCTGTGCCGACGGCGATTGCGGAGATGGCAAGCGCTGCCAATCCGGCGCAAACTGTCTTCAGTTTCATGATCTCTCCTCCTTGGTGTTTCCTGCATCGGCCGGTGACGGACTTCGCCATCTTGGTGGGCGTTGCGTGTGAATGATACCGGTACCAATAGGCCTTGTCAATTTGAGCCGAGGCGCATTGGAAAGGCCTGGAGCGACCCTTTCGCCGCCGCCGGCAGACATCGTCATTTCGAGCCGGCGGCCTCGGCCGGGGTGATTTCGACCCAATCCGGGCTAACCGGAAGAAACAGGCCCGGTGCCATCTCCGGAAAGGCATTCTTGCCGACCTCGATCTTCTGCATGGTCGCATCGGGATACAATTCCGACGGGACCGGATCGGTGGTGAGGAAGGCATTGCGCAGCAATATCTTCTTCTCCGCCGGCTTCTTTCCGTCGAGGATCTCCACCGCGAGTTTCAAGGCCTCGGCCGATAGATAGGCAGGGTTGGGTGCAAGGATGCACTGGGCGCCCTGGGTCTGAACGCAGCTCGTTGTCGTCAGGTTGAAAGGACTGCCGGTGATGGGAACGATCGGACGCCCGGCGTCCTGCAGCGCCTTGATCGCTCCAGCGCCGTAGCCCTGGACGAAGATGGCGTCGACTTGCGGGTGCGCCGCCAGCAGGCTGGCGACGCCGGCCTGTTCCGGCCCCAGCGCATAGTCGCCGTTGAAATAGCCGACCACTTCAATGCCGGGATATTTCTTGATGACTTCCTCGAAACCACCCTGCAGCTGGGAGGAGATCGGCGCGCCGGCAAGCCCGCGGTCGACGAGGATCTTGCCCTTGCCGCCGAGCTTCTTGACCAGCCACTCGGCCTCGACGCGGGGCGCCCGGCCCCAGTCGGACTCCATCGTGTAGGCGCAGGGCGCGCTGACGATCTGATCGAAGGCGATGATCAAAATGCCGGCATCGCAAGCCTTCTGAATCGTCGGGTTGAGGGCTTCGCCGGAGCCCGCGTCGATGACGATGGCGTCGGGCCTGTTGCGAATGATGTTGTTGAGGGAATTGATCTGCGCCTGGACCGTGGTCTCGACCACCTCGACCTTGAGGTCGACGCGACCGGCAAGCGGCGGCTTCTTGACCGCGATGTCGGCGCTGCGCAGCATCTGCTGGCGCCAATCATTGCCGACGAAATTGTTTGAGAGATAGATGGTATAGGGCTTCTTGTCCCGTGCGTTGGCCGGCACGGCATCGATCGACAGCCAAGCCGCCGCGACCACCGCAAGCCCGGCGAAAAATGCGCCTGCTCTCATGATTTCCTCCTCCCGTGTTTGGTGTCGGCCGCGCGAACGCCGCCGCCCTTCAGGTGCCTTCCAGGCACACCCCCTATCGACAGACCTTGTTCCCGTGCATGCCCCGGAGCCGCAGCGCATCCTGGGTGACATGCACCAGGCAAATGCTCAGCGTCGGATGAGGCTTCGCATCCACGTTGGATCGTGGTCCTCCGCGCAGCCTTCATCCTAGCTATGATGCTATTATAATTTTATAAGGCTGTCCATGGCCGAGACCCGGAAAACGGCGGACGCCAACGCCGACGACCGGGTTCAGGCCAAGTCGTTCGGCGCGTCGTAGCTGATGCTGAAGAGGTCGGCCGGATGACGCGCGATGGTGAACTCGATGCTCTGCTGGTCGGCCGACTGATAGAGCATCTCCACACTCAGGACCGCACTGCCAAGCGCGATGCCGAGGTCTTCGGCGATGGCCTCGTCGGCGATCTCGGCACGCACCGTGATATGCGCCACGTCGAGCCGCAGGCCGAGATGCCGTTGCACCGAACGAAAGATCAGCACGTCGGAAAAGTCGTCTCGCTTCAGCCTGGCTCCGACAGAAGGCGGGAAGTAGCTTGTGATCTGAGCCTTCTTCTGCTCGCCCACCGACAGGATACCGCGCAGGCAATAGCCCGCCTCGTCCTTGCCCATGCCGAAATGGCGCTGGAGCACGGGCGAAACCTCCTTGCGGTAGGATTTGACCGTCAGCTCAGCGTCCTTGGTGAAGGCCGCCATGTCGGCGAAGTTCTTGAACTTCCAGCTCAGATTGACCGAGGGGCTGCGCGCCGCGACCACGGCCGGCTTGGCCGAACGTTTGCGGATCAGGCCGTCGGCCTCAAGATCACGCAGCGCCTGGCGCACGGTGATCAGGCTGACGCCGAAATGCTCGGCGATGGTCGCTTCCTTCGGCAGTTCGCCGCCGACAGGGAAGGTGCCATTGCCAATCGGCTCGCGCAGAATGTCGGCGAGCTGGCGGTAAAGCGGGCCGTTGGCGCGGCCAAGTGTGCGCTTGGGAAGACTGTCTATGGTGGGATGGTCCATGGGCCTCGTCACGCCTGTGTCGAAGCTTTTATAATAGCTTACTGCGCAAGAGGCTAGGCAAGGGTGTAGACGATCAACCGTCTCAGACGAAGAGCCGAAGCGGCTGTTCGATCGCCGATTTCAGGGTCGCCAGCCACCCGGCAGCGGCGGCCTCATCAACGCTTGCCGCATCCACCGTCAGCAGGCATTCGGCATGGTCGCCTGGCGTGTCGAGCGAAACGGTCAGGCGCATGGCACGCCGCGGTAGAAGCGGCATCATCATCGGCCGGATGTCGCTCGCCGGCAGCAGCCGCAGGGACAGCACCGCTGGGGTTTCCGTATCATCACGGCTGTCGGCCCACGCCGCAAGCCGCATCGCTCGCACCGATGTCAGGGACATTTCGGGAACCACCGTGAACACGGCTTGCCGGCCCGCCAGTTCCAGCGCCACGGAAGTGCCACCGAACCTGGCTGCCTCCGGCATCTCGGCAAATGCTCGACCGGCAGCGCGCAGCAGCACGTCGTCGACAGCGAACACATGTCCCGAACTCTCGAGCGCCGCCAGCAGGTCTTGCAGCGCACCGAGGGCGACAGACGTGGCAAAGGCGGCGATCCGGGGCGCGGCCGGGGAAAGCGTGGCTACGAGGGCGACTGCATCAGGCGAAACAATCGGCGCGGCAGCCGGAACGAAGGCCTGTACATCGGCAGCCAGGATACGCCCGCCAGGGCCGCTGCCGCGAAGTGCCTCGAGCGGCAGGCTCCGCTCGCGCGCCAGGCGACGCGCATAGGGCGAAACTGCGAGCCGCGGTGTCTGCGCCATGTTCATTTTAGGAACTCGGAATTGACGCAGTTCGTCAGCCGTCCCTCGACGAGATAGGCATGCACCACCTCGATTGATTTCAGCCTGAGGTCGCGCATCGATGCCGGGCTGTAGAAGGCGGCGTGCGGGGTGACGATCAGGCGATTGGCGATCCACGACTCGTGGCGGCGCCATGCCGCCAGCAGCGCATGATCGAGATCGCCGGGTTCGTTCGGCAGCACGTCCAATCCGGCGCCGGCGACCGTGCCTTCGCGCATCGCCACTTCGAGCGCATCGAGGTCGACGATCGGGCCGCGCGCGGTGTTGATCAGAACAAGGCCTGGCTTGGCGGCAGCGAAGGCGGCGGCGCCGAGCAGCTTGCGGGTTTCCTCGCTCAGCGGTGTGTGGACGCTGACGACATCCGCCCGCCCCATCAATTCATCCAGCGAATGGACACGCTCATAGCCGGTCGATAGATCAACGCCGGACAGAAGATGCGGATCATAGAACACCACCTTCATGTCGAAGGCAGCGGCTCGGCGCGCGGTGGCCAGCCCGATGCGGCCGAGCCCGACAATCCCGAAAATGGCGCCCTTGTGCCTGCGCACCAACGGCGCTTTCGAAAAATGCCAGCCTTCGGCGCCATGGCCCGAAAGCTCCGCGCCATAGGCCGAGGTGCCGCGCGTCAATGCCAGCATCAGGCCGATGGCATGATCGGCGACCTCGGTGGTGCCATAGTCGGGCACGTTGCAGGCCGGTATCTTGCGCGCGCCCCAGCCTGCCGTATCGATGTTGTCGAAGCCGACGCCGGAGCGCACCGCGATCCGCGCCTTGGGGAACGCAGTCGGAGCGGCCGCGACATTGTGGGTGGGCGAATAGTTGATGACGGCATCGACGGTCTCGCAGATGGCCGGATCGAGTGCCGCGGCCCTGTCGTTGGTCGAGCGGGCGAGGATGAATTCGATGTCGGGATAATGCTGTCGCTCGAGTTCGGCCTCGTCGGCGGCTTGCCAGTTGGCGCACAGGATCTTCATGCCAGTCCTTTGGATTTCACGTGTAACGGTCTTATTGGTTGACCATGATCTCGTCCGAAAACCGGATTCCACTTTTCGGGATCATGGTCTATTTCTTGATGCCGCCGATGCGGCCGCCCATCGGCACCACAGCGCCGACCGGCTGATCGATGGCGCTGAGTGTCCCGCTGACCGGCGCCTCGATCTCGACCACGGCCTTGTCGGTCTCGATCTCGGCGATCAGCTCGCCCTGCTTGACCGGATCGCCGATCGCCTTCAGCCATTTGACGACCGTGCCTTCGCTGACGGTGAGATCGCCGAAGGGCATCGTGATCGGCTCGTCGTCGCCGGCAGGGGGCGCCTGGGTCGGTGCGGCCGGCACCGCTTTGGCTGGAACAGGCGCAGCTTTAGCCGGCGCAGCACTCTTCAGACCAACCGTATACCAATGGTCCGGCACCGGCGGCTGGCCTGCGATGACGTCGCGCACGCCTTGGGCGATGCGCGCGCTGTTGACCAGCATGGCGCGCTCCAGCACTGGCGCGAAGGGATGCGAGGTCGGCGCGGTGTGCAGTCGTCCGGGCGGCGCATCGAGTTCGTCGAAGGCGAGTTCGTTGATGGCCTGGGCGATCTCGCCACCCAGACCGCACATTGCCCAGGCTTCGTCGACGACGAGCAAGCGATGGGTTTTCCTGACGCTGGCGACGATGGTGTCGATGTCGAGCGGCATGATGGTACGCGGATCGATCACTTCCGCCTCGATGCCTTCGGCGGCGAGCGCTTCCGCAGCCTCCAGCGCACGCTGCACCATCTGACCGGCGGCAACGATGGTGATGGCGGTGCCGGCTCGCGCAATGCGCGCCACGCCGAACGGGACGAAATGCTCGCCGACCGGCACTTCGCCCTTGGACGCGAACAGTGCCTTTGGTTCCAGCATGATGACGGGGTCGCCGGCCCTGAGCGCGGTCTTCATCAGGCCCTTGGCGTCGGCCGGGGTCGACGGCACGCAGACGATGAGGCCCGGCATATGGGCAAAGACCGGATGATAGATGCCGCTGTGATGCGGGCCGGAGCTGCGCAACGCGCCGGCGCCGACACGCACCACCATCGGCGCGCTCATCAGGCCGCTGGTCATGTAGCGCAGCTTGGCCGCCTGCAGGAAAATCTGGCCGGCGGTCTCGAAGGCAAAGTCGGCGAACATCAGGTCCGAAACGGTGCGCGCACCCGTGGCCGAGGCGCCAACGGCGGCGGCGGTAAAGCCCTGTTCGGAGATCGGCGTGTCGACCATGCGCGCGGCGCCGAATTCCTGCCAGAGGTTTTTGGTGTGCGCGAAACTGCCGCCGCGCTCGCCGGTACCCTCGCCGAAATAGAGGATCGCCGGATTGGCGCGCATCTCCTCGGCGATGCCGTCGCGCACCGCCTCGAGCCAGCCTTGCGTGCGCGTCTCGCCGATGGCGCGCGGCTGCAACGCGGCCGGCGGATTGATTGGATCGGCGAAGACATGCAGGCGCACCGTCGCCGGCTCGGGCTCGGGCGAATTGCGGGCGAAGGCCAGCGCCTCCTCGACCACCTTCTCGATCCGCGCCTCTATCGCCGCCAGCGCCTCGGCGTCGGCGATGCCGTACTCCTCGATCAGTTTCTTGCGGAACATGTCGATGGGATCGCGCTTGATCCAGGCGTCGAGCTCCTCCTGCGTCCGGTAGGTGCCGATGACCGGATCGCCTTCGTGGTGGCCGACGGTGCGGTAGGTCTTGGCCTCGATTAGCGTCGGACCCTTGCCGGAACGGGCACGTTCGGTGGCTTCCTTCATCGCCAGCCAGACGGCGAAGACATCGTTGCCGTCCACCGCGACCCCGGGCATGCCGTAGGACGCAGCCTTGGTGGCGATCTCCGGGTTCAGCGTGATGGACTTGAGCGGCGTAGCGGTGGCGTAGAGGTTGTTCTCGCAGATGAACACCGCCGGCGCCCGCTGCACGGCGGCGAAGTTGAGCGCCTCATGGAAGCCGCCATGGTTGGCGGCGCCGTCGCCGAAGAAGGCGACGCCGATATCGTCGCGGCCCTGCTGGCGGGCGCTCATGCCGATGCCGACGGCATGGCCGATGCCGGCGGCGACGATGCCGTTGGTGCCGAACAGACCGACCGAGCGGTCGTAGAGATGCATGGTGCCGCCACGGCCGCCGCAAATGCCGTCAACCTTGCCGAACAGTTCGGCCATCACCCGGCCGGGATTGGCACCCTTGGCCAAAGCATGGCCGTGGCCGCGATGGGTCGAGGTGACCCAGTCGGTTGGCCTGAGATGCGCGCAGACGCCGACGCCGGTCGCCTCCTCGCCGATATAGAGATGCAGGAAGCCTGGTGTTTCGCCCTTGCGACAGGCGATCTGGGCGATGCTTTCGAAGCGGCGCAACAGCACCATGCGCTCGAACAGGTCGAGCAGAACCTGCTTGTCGGGCAGGTTTGGAGCGCCCTTGAAATCGTCGCGTGTGCGCGCCGCAGACATTGCCACCAAAGCCTCCCTGAATGCGTCCGACACCGGGCGGCAAAGCGCCGGCGGCGAGCTTGTTGGCCGCTCGCTTCGGCGTATCATAGATTATAATAGCATAATGTCTATCGGCTCCGAACGGAGCCGCGCGCGAGGCTAGATTTTAGTGATCCGCACGGTCGCGTCGGGCCGCTGGAACAGCTCCGGCCGCAGGCTGAGACCCAATCCTGGACCTTCGAGCGGTGCGACATGGCCATCCTTGACCGGCGGAATGTCGGCGACGATCTCGGTGTACCAGCCGGTGAAATAGGCGCGCACCGCTTCCTGGTAGTTGACGTTCGGCAAGGTGGTCGACAGCGCGCAGCTGGCGGCATAGACGATCGGCCCGGTGCAGTCATGCAGAGTGACCGGCAGTTCACTGGCCTCGGCCATGTTGGCGATCTTGCGCGCCTCGGAGAGGCCGCCGCACCAGGCGAGGTCGATCATGATCACGCTGGCCGCGCGCTTGTCGATCAACTGCTTGAACATCTGCCGCGAGGCGAGCCGCTCGCTGGCCGCGATCGGGATCGAGGTGTGGCGGGCCAGCTCGGCCATGGCGTCGAGCTCATTGTAGCGGATCGGCTCCTCCAGCCAGGCGACGTCGTAGGCTTTCAACGCATCGGCGATGCGCAGCACCGGCGGCAAGGTCCACAGCCCATGCAGCTCGACCATGATTTCCATGTCGCGGCCGACAGCGTCGCGGATTTTCTGGAACGGCTCCAGCGCCTTGTCGAGATCGGCAAGTGAGATACGGGTGCCGTTCGACGCCTCGGCGGCAATGTCGAACGGCCAGATCTTCATTGCGCCCATGCCTTCTGATTTCAGGCTCCTGGCGAGATCGCCGGCATTGTAGCGCCAGGCGAGCAGGTCCTCATACGGACCCTCGTTGGAATCGCCAGCCTTGAGCGACCAGTCCTCGCCGCGCTCGAACAGCGCGTTCTTTTGTGTCGCACGGACATGTTTGTAGCCGGCGCACGTGTTGTAGATCGGCACGGCCTTGTGCGTGCGTCCGCCGAGCAGCCGCCAGACCGGCTCGCCAAGCGCCTGGCCATAGATATCCCACAACGCGATGTTGACGGCGGAATTGCCGCGCACCTCGGCACCGGAATCGCGGGCGCCGACATAGACACTGCCCAGCGTGCGATCATGCAACTCGATGTCGCGCGGATCCTTGCCCAGGAGATAGGCGGCGACATTGTCGTGGATGTAGGCGGCAACCGGCCCCGGCGCCCAGAACGTTTCGCCGGTGCCGATGAGGCCGGCATCGGTGTGGACGCGCAGCCAGAACAGGAAGGGGAATTCCGCCAGCTGCAGCGTTTCGAGCGCGACGACTTTCATCTTTTTCTCCCCATTGCGGCGGACCGTGCGGTCGACAGGACAATAGCACATCGGCGTTGACAGCCATTTATGGTACCGGTATCAATCCCGTCAAGATGGCCACCGGGAGGGTGCTCGCTTGCCTGCCGAAAATCAAAATACAACGCCAAGGCGAGCCCTGGTCACCGGTGCCGCCGGCGGCCTCGGCCGCGAGGTGGCGATCCAGCTGGCCCGGCGCGGCTGTGCCGTCGCGATCACCGACATCAATGGCGAGGGGCTGGCCGACACTGCCCGACAGATCAAGGAAACCGGTGCGGAAACCGAAATCATAACAGGCGATTTCACGCTGGAGGGCGCGCCGGAGGCGGCGGTGGAAAGCGTGATCACGCGCTGGGGCGGCATCGACATCCTCGTCAACAATGCCGGCTATGGCGTGATCGAGCCGTTCCTCGACGCCACCTACAAGGCCTGGACGCGCACGCTGGCGCTCAATGTCACCGCGCTTGCCATGGCCTGCAAGGCGGCGGGACGGGTGATGCGCGAGCAGCGTTCGGGGCGCATCATCAACATCACCTCACCGGGCTCGCGCATGGCGCTGCCCGATTACACCGCCTACACGGCAAGCAAGGCCGGCGTCGATTCCATCACCCGCGCCGCCGCCGTGGCGCTGGCGCCCTATGGCGTGCTGGTCAACAGCCTGGCGCCCGGCATGATGGACACCGAAATGCAGCGTTCGACCGAGGTCGATCTCGCCCGCGCCAATGGCCGCAACGATCTGCAGGCCTTCCTCGACGAGCGCACCCGCCGCATCCCGCTCGGCCGCCGCGCCGAGATTTCCGAGGTGGCCGAGGCCGTCGTCTGGCTCTGTCTCGATTCGCCCCAATACATGACCGCCGAGCGGCTCAACATGTCGGGTGGGCTCGACAAGGACTGATCATATGCTGCGAAATTCCCCTCCCGGCACCGCCGATATCGGCGCGCTCGAACGCAAGGCAACGCAATTGCGCCGGCACATGCTGACCATGGCGCGCGGTCAGGGCCAGGGCTATATCGGCCAGGGCCTCGGCATCGCCGATGCGCTGGCAGCATTGTACTTCCACGAACTGCGCTACGACCCGCACAATCCGGATTGGCCCGACCGCGACCGCTTCCTGCTCTCGACCGGGCACTATTCGATCGCGCTCTGGGCAGCACTGGCGGAAGCCGGCATCATCCCGGTCGAGGAACTTGCCACCTACGGCGCGGATAACAGCCGGCTGGAAATGTCGACGCTCGACACCACGCCCGGCGTCGAGGTCATCGGCGGTTCGCTGGGCCATGGCCTGGGGCAAGGCGTCGGCCAGGCGCTGGGCCTGCGTATCGACAAATCCGATGCGCGCGTTTTCGTCGAACTGTCCGATGGCGAAATGCAGGAAGGCTCTACCTGGGAGGCGGCGATGTCGGCCAGTCATTTCAGGCTCGACGGGCTGGTGGCGCTGATCGACTGCAACGGCATCCAGGCCGATGGGCCCATGGTGCTCGACATGGAGCCGGTGGCCGACAAGTGGCGCGCCTTCGGCTGGCAAACATCGGAGATCGACGGCAACGACATGAAGGCGGTGGTCGGTGCGCTGGCCGATGCGCGCGAAGGCAACGGCAAGCCGAAAGCGATCATGCTGCGCACACTGCCCGGCAAAGGCGTGCCGCGCATCGAAACCTCTGAGAAATCGCACTTCTTCCGCATCGACGTGGCGCAATGGGACGGCATCATCGCCGAGTTCGAACAGAGTACAGGAGCAGCCCAATGAGCGGCGCTGCGATGGAGGCCGGACGCACGCTGGCCATGGGCCAGGACGAAGCCGTTGGCGGCGGACGGCAAAGCGTGGAGGCGCCGTTCGGCAAGGCTTTGGCGCGGCTTGGCCAGAGCCGTCCCGACATTGTCGGGCTGACCGCCGATCTCGGCAAATACACCGACATCTTGCCGTTCGGCGACGCTTTCCCGGACCGCTTCTTCAATGTCGGCATGGCCGAGCAAAATCTGGTCGCCGTCGCCGCCGGGCTGGCGCGCACCGGCAAGGTGCCGTTCGCCACCACCTATGGCGTGTTCGCGACGCGGCGGGCCTATGATTTCGTCGCCATCGCGCTTGCCCACTCCAACCTCGACGTCAAGATCGTCGCCGGCCTGCCGGGGCTGACGACCGGCTATGGCGGCACGCACCAGGCGATCGAGGATCTGGCGCTGATGCGCATGATCCCCGACCTGACCATCATCGACCCTTGCGACGCGACGGAGATCGAGGCGGCCACCGAGGCGATCGCCGCGTATCGCGGACCGGTCTATATGCGGCTGCTGCGCGGTTCCGTGCCTGTGGTATTTGAAGCCGGCTATCGTTTCGAGATCGGCAAGGCGCGGCAGCTTCGTAACGGTTCCGATGTCGGTATCATCGCGACCGGCTTCATGACCGAGCGGGCGCTGGACGCGGCGGACGCGTTGCGCAAAAAGGCATCTCCGCCGGTCTATTGCACGTGCCGACCATAAAACCGTTCGACGCCGAAGCCGTGGCCGCGTTCGCAGCCGGCTTCAGCCATATCGTCACGGTTGAGAACCATGTCGTGGTTGGCGGCTTGGCGAGCCTGGTCGTCGAGACCTTGTTCGATGCCGGCATTGCGAAGAAGGTAACGCGCATCGGCCTGCCCGACCGCTACATCGAATGCGGTGCGGTGCCGACCTTGCAAGCGAAGTATGGCCTGACCACCGAGGCCGTCATCGCGACGATCGCCGCACTGAGTTAGGGTTCCGCATGAAGATCATCGAAATCGAGACCTTCGCCGTCGGCGCCGGCTGGAAGAACTGGCTGTTCGTCAAGGTCCACAGCGACAGCGGCATCCATGGCATCGGCGAAGGCACGCTGAACGGCTTCATCAAGACCACGGAAGCCGGCGTGCATGAGCTCAAGCATCTTGCCATCGGCCAGGATCCGCGCCGCATCAATGCGCTGGCCAAGCGCATGCTGGACAGTGTGTCGCTCGACGGCGGCCATATCCACCGCACGGTGATCGCGGCGATCGAGGTCGCCTGCTGGGACATTCTGGGCAAGAGCCTCGGCGTGCCAATCCACCAGTTGCTCGGCGGCCAGGTACGCGACAGCGTGCTCGGCTACGCCAATGGCTGGTATCGCACCGAGCGCACGCCGGAGGCCTTTCTCGAAGCCGCCAAAGCGGTGCTGGCCAAAGGCTTCAAGGCGTTCAAGCTTGACCCGTTCGGCACCGCGCAAGGTTTCATGTCGCGCGAGGACTTGGAGCTTTCCTACGCCATCTGTCGGACGCTGCGGGATCGCCTGCCCAAGGACACGCGGATCCTGATCGACGTGCATGCCCGCTTCACCGAGATCGCGGCACTGCAGGCGGCCCAAAAGTTCGCCGATCTCGATATCTACTGGTGGGAGGAGCCAACCTCGCGCGACCGGCAGGAGACGGTGCATGAAGTGGCGCACCGCTCGCCGATCCCGGTTGCGACCGGTGAGATGTACGATACCGTCGGTCAATTCTACACACTGGCCGCCGGCGGTGGCGTCAACATCTTCCAGCCCGAACCGATGTCGCTCGGCGGCATCGCGCCGTCGATGCAGGTGGCCAATCTGGCGTTCGCGCATGGCAGCCATATCGCGCCGCACCAGAGTGGCGGACCGGTGGCGACGGCGGTGTGCCTGCAGCTGGCCGCGGCGGTGCCGAACTTCCTCATCCAGGAACATTTCGACGCCTTCAACGACCCGTGGACGCGCGAGCTGGTGACCTGGCATCCAACGGTCGATGCGAAGAACGGCCATCTGTCGCTGCCTGACGCGCCGGGGCTCGGCATCGATCTCAACATCGAGGCGCTCAAGGACCACCCTTACGATCCCAACGCCTATCTCAACGTCCATGCGGAAGGTTGGGAGAAGCGGCTGGGTCGACGAGAAGAAGCAGGGAAGAAGACGTCCTGATCACGCGCTTTCGCGGTCGACGATCTCGAAGCCGAGGCTGGTGATGGTCGGCACCTTGGTGTCGCCGCCGAGCCTTGCCAGCAATTGCCGCACGGCGCGCCGCCCCATCTCGTAGCGGTTGACCTTGACCGTTGTCAGGGGCGGATAGAGTTGGGCTGCCAGATCCATATCGCCATAGCCGGCGATGGCGATCCTGCCCGGCACCGCCCAGCGCCGGCGGTGGCACTCCTGCACGGCACCGACGGCCAGCGTGTCGCTGGAAAAGAATATGGCATCGATATCCCTATGCCGGGAGGTCAGCGTCACCAGCGCCTCGGCGCCGCCTTGCGCGGTGATCGGCACTTCGACCTCCATGTCGGCATGGTTCTTGATGCCGAGTTCGGTGAGTGCCGCATGATAGCCGGTGCGGCGCTGCTGCAGGCGGTCATTGCCGTGGATCGGCGTCGAGACGAAGCCGATGCGCTGGTAGCCCTTGGCGGCGAGATGCATGGTCATGGCGTAGGCGGTCTCGAAGTTGGAGACGCCGACCACCATGTCGATCGGCTTGCGGCCCTTGATTTCCGATATTTCGACCACCGGCGCGCCGCTGCTCTTCAGAAGCGCCCGTGCCGTCTCACTTTGCACGAAGCTCTGCAGGATCATGCCGACCGGGCGCCAGCCGAGCAGGTTGCGGATCGATTTCTCCTCGGCCTCCTGCGTGAACTCGCCTTGCACCAGAAGCATCGAATAGCCGCTCTCGTGGCATTCGTCGGACATGCCTTGCACCTGTTCGGCAATGCCCGAATTGATCAGCGGCGGCACCACCGTGCCGATCATGCGGCCGTTGCCGCGCATGCTGGAGGCCAGCCGGTTGGGTACGAAGCCGGCCTGCTCGATGGCCTCGAGCACCTTGGCGCGCGTCTCCGGCGAGACCATGTCGGGATTGGACAGCGCGCGCGACACCGTCATCGGCGCGACGCCGACACGCTTGGCGATCTCGCGGACGCCAAGGCGCTGCCGCTTCTTCTCGCCCGCCGGCGGTCTGTCGGTCATCACCATGCTCCAAGAAAGCGCGATCCCGCAAGGCAATGTCGCGCGGATCACGCCGTAAACGTCCATTCATAGCTGGTGTGGCGGACGGTTTCCAGCGACGGACCCGGCGGGGATGCCGGGCATCAACGGTTCAGAAATTACGCCCATAGCCTGCCGTCCATCCACCGTCGACGCTGAGCATCTGGCCCGTCGTGTAAGTGTTGAGCGGATCGCAGAAGAACAGCACGGCCGCAACCGCTTCCTCGATGCAGCCGGCGCGGCCGACTGGCGTGTGGCTGAGCATCGCCTTGTCGCCTGATACCATGGTTTCGTCCTCGACCGCGCCGAAGCCGACGGCATTGACCAGCACCCTTGGCCCGAACTCCATGGCCAGCGTGCGCATGCCGGCCAGAATCGCGGCGTTCTCCATGGAAAAGCGGGGATGGCGGCGCATCGGCATGCCGGCGGTGGCCGAGATCAGGAAGACGATGCGCCCGCCGCCGCGCTCGGCCATGGCCAGGGCCGCCCTGCGCGCATCGGAATACTCGTGGCGGGGATCCTGCACCGTCGTTCCCGGGCGCAGCGGATTGGACATCAGCAGGATGTCGGCGACTTCAGCTGCTTCGACAAATGTACTGCCATTGGCACGCAGCGCGGCGAGCACAGCGTCGACGATCGGGTTGGTCTCGCCATCGAGAGCCACCGTGGCGCCGTTAAGATCGATTTCCATCGCGTCGCTCACATCATGTATCCCGCCGTCCAGCCGCCATCGACGGCCAGCACCTGGCCGTTGACGTAGCTGGCGGCCGGCGAGGCCAGGAACAGCACCGCCTCGGCGATCTCCCGGGGCTCGGCAGGCCTGCCGAGCGGCACATGGGCCAAAAACTCCTGCGTGCGGCCGGCGAACTTGCCGTCGTCGCCGTAAAACAGCTTGGCGGTCAGCGCCGTCATCACCGAACCCGGGGCGACGGCGTTGGTCAAGATGCCCAGGGCGCCAAGTTCAATCGCCATCGACCGTGTCAGATGGATGATGCCGGCCTTGGCGGCGACGAACGGGCTTTGCAGGCGCATGGCGGCAAGGCCGACGACCGAGGCGATGTTGACGATGCGCCCGCCTTTGCCGGCGGCGAGCATGGGCTTCAGTGCCGCGCGGCTCATAATGTAGAGGCCGTCGAGATCGATGCCGGTGATGCGGTCCCATTCCTCGGCCGGGAATTCGTCCAAGGTCACGCGGTGGGCCAGCGTGTTGACGCCGGCATTGTTGATCAGGATGTCGAGGCGGCCATAGCGCTGCATGATCGCGGCGATGGCGCTGTCGACCGAGGCGGCGTCACGGATGTCCGTGGCGCAGGCCATGGCATCGGTCAAGCCGGCCGCCACCTGGATTGCGCCCTCGCCGTTGATGTCGGCGACGACGACCGCGGCACCATTGTCGGAGAGGCGCGTGGCAATGGAACTGCCGATGGTGCCCGCGGCCCCGGTGACCAGCGCTACCTTGCCTCGCAAATCGCAGCGCATGTTCCGTCCGCCCCCGAACTAGTTCGGGTTATGCTATTATAATATTCTCCAGGCGCGGACAAGCAATTGCGCCGGAGCAGGTCGTTATTCCGCTGGGGCACCGGCGACGTTCTTGCGGGCTGCATCGATCATCAGACGCCGAGCCCGGAACACGCCCCATTGCTGATCGACCAGCACGCCAATGAGGATGACGCCGCCCATCACCGCGAAGTTGAGGGAGGACGGGATGCCGAGCAGATTGACGAGGTTCTGCAGCTCCTGCAGCAGCACGGTGCCGAGGATAACGCCGATCAGCGAGCCCTCGCCGCCGCGCAGCGAAAAGCCGCCGAGCACGGCGGCGGCAATGGCGTAGAGTTCATAGAACTGGCCGTGGCTGGCCGGTGAAATCGAGCGCGTGTACATGGCGAAATAGATCGCCGACAGCGCCGTCAGCACGCCGCAGATGACATAGGCGGCCATGACGATACGGCCGGTGCGGATGCCGGAATATTTCGCCGCCTCCTCATTCTTGCCGATGGCGTAGAGATAGCGGCCGAACACCGACCGGTGCAGCACCACCCACATGACGATGGCGATGACGATCAGCGCGATGAAACTGTTCGGCACGCCATAGGACCGGCCCGCCGTCAGGAATTCGAGCTCGGGAAAATTCTGGCCGAAGGCGAAGCCTGCGGTGCCGTCGGCGGTGTAGAAGCGCGCCACGCCGCGATAGATCAGCAGGCCGCACAAGGTCACCACGAAGGGCTGCAGTTTCAGCCGCGTGATCAGCCAGCCATGCACCAGGCCGATGATGGCGCCCAGCGCGATGATCAGCACGAAGGCCAGCGGCCAGTCGAGTTCGCGCACGGCGATGAAGTCGATGAACAACGTTCCCAGCAGCGCAACCACAGAGCCGACCGACAGTTCGATGCCGCCGGTGATGATGACGAAGGCCTGGCCGATCGACAGGATGCCGAACAGGCCGATCAGGTTCGAGGTGTTGGCGAGGTTGATCGGCAGCAGGAAGCGCGGATTGATGATCGCAACGATGGCCCCGACCACCAGGATCAGGATCAACAGGCCGAGATCTTTCTTGCTCATCGTCTTCTCCCCAATGCCTGCCTGAGCAGGTTGCGCGGTCTCGCGACCCCGGCGCAAAAACTATTTCGGCTGCTTGCCCACCGCCAAGAGCAGTACGTTTTCCTGGCTGAACCGGTCCTTGTCGAGAATGCCCGAGATCTGGCCCTCATGCATGACGGCTATGCGGTCGGACACGCCGATCACCTCCTCCATGTCGCTGGAAATCATCAGCACGGCGACGCCGGCATCGGCCAGAGCGCGCATCAGCCCGTAGATTTCCGCCTTGGCGCCGATGTCGATGCCGCGCGTCGGCTCGTCGAGGATCATCACCTTCGGGTTCATGGCCAGCCACTTGCCGAGCACGACCTTCTGCTGGTTGCCGCCCGACAGCGTGCCGGTGCGCGTCTGCACCGAAGGCGCCTTGATGCCGAGATCCTTCTTCTGCTTCTCGGCGGTTGCCGTTTCAGCGCTTGCGGAGACCAGAGAGCGCCTGGCATGCGCCGGCAGATTGGGCAGCGAAATGTTCTGGGCGATCGACAGGTCGAGCAGGATGCCGGTCAGCTTGCGGTCTTCCGGCACCAGGAAAATACCTTGCGCGACGGCATCGGCGGCCGAACCCAACACAAGCGTCTTGCCGTCCAGTTCGATCGTGCCGCCAAGGCTGCCGTCGATGCCGAAGAAGACGCGGGCCAGTTCGGTGCGGCCGGAACCGACCAGCCCGGCAAGGCCGAGGATTTCGCCGCGCCGGACGTCGAGATCGACAGGCCGGCTGGGGTAAGTGGGGGTGCGGACGGCCTTGGCTGCAAGGGCGACGGCGCCAGGTGCCCGCGCGGCCTCGGATGCTTTCTCGCGCTCCTTCAGCATGCGGCCGATCATCAGCTTGACCATCTGGTCATGGTGGATGTCGCGCTTGGCCAACGTGCCGGCCAGCATGCCATCGCGCAGCACGACGACGCGGTCGGCGACACGCTCGACCTCGTGCAGGCGGTGCGAGATGAAAATGACGCTGATGCCGTCGGCCTTCAGCGCCTTGATGACGTCGAGCAATTTGTCGGTCTCGGCGATCGGCAGGCTCGATGTCGGCTCGTCGAGGATGACCAGCCTTGCCTTGATCGACAGCGCCTTGGCGATCTCGACCATCTGCTGCTGGGCGAGCGACAAAGCGGCGACCTGTGTGTCGGCGGAGAAATTGGCACCGACGCGCTTCAAAAGCGGCGCCACCATCTCCCGCAGCTTCGCGCGGTCGACAAGCTTGAGCGGCCCGGCGCGCAGCGGCTCGCGGCCGAAGAAGATGTTGGCGGCGACGTCAAGGTTCTCGAACAGGTTGAGTTCCTGGTGGACGAAGGCGATGCCCGAGCCCAGGCTGCCTTCGACGCTCAAGCTGTTGTGGGCGGTGCCGTCGACGGTGATGGTGCCGGTGTCCGGCGTGGTGACGCCGCCAAGGATCTTCATCAGGGTCGACTTGCCGGCGCCATTCTCGCCGACGAGGCCGATGACCTCGCCCGGCCTGACCTCCATCGAAAAACCATCCAGCGCGACGACACCCGGATAGGTCTTGCGCACGTTCTCGAGGCTGAGGAACGGTGTGGTCGCTGCGATGGATGTGTCGGAATAGTTCATCATGCCTGACAGCAGTTAGCGGGCCAATCCCAAGGCATGATCTTTTCCGAAAACCGGTTCCCACTTTTCGGGATCATGCTTACGGCTTCCGGCAGACTGACGATCCTCGAAGGGTTCGTCAATGCGCGCAGCCGGCTCAAGCGGAGTTGAGCCGGCTGAACTGCCTGTGGTCTTACTTTCCGGCCATCGCCTTCAGATTGGCGGCATAGGCGTCGACGTCGTCCTTGCCGATGATCTTGGTCGGGATGATGATGAGGTTGCCGGCCGGGATGCCCGACTTGTCGCCCTTGAGATAGGCGGCCATCAGCTTCATGCCCTGATAGGCCCATTCGAAGGGCTGCTGCACGACGGTGGCGGCAATGGTGCCTTCCTTGACGCCGCCCAGCGTAATCGGATCGTCATCGAAACCGACAACCGTGATCGAGCCGAGCTTGCCGGCATCGCGCAGCGCTTCATAGATGCGCGGCGTGTTGTAGGAATAGAAGCCGACCATGCAGGTGACGTCGGGGCTGGCGACCAGCGCGTCCTCGACATTCTTCTTGGCGCGCGCCTGGTCGATATCGTCGCCGCGCACGTCGACCAGTTCGATCTTGGTGCCGGCCAGACCATCCTTCATGCCCTGGATGCGCTCCTTGGCATTGTCGGCGCCGAGCAGGCCGACGAAGCCGAGGCACTTGCCGCCGTTCGGCATCGCCTTCTTGGCGATTTCGGCCGCCTGCTTGCCGGCGTCGACATTGGACGAGCCGATATAGGCGACACGCTTGGTCTGCGGGGCGTCGCTGTCGGTGGTGAACAGCGCGGTTTCCGAGGCGATCTTGTTCAGGCCATCGGTCGAGGTCTTGGGATCGACGGCGGACACCATGATGCCCTTGACGCCGGCCGTCACCAGATCGTCCATCAGCCGCTGCTGGATGGCGACCGAGGATTGTTCCGGATATTTGAGCTCAAGCGTGTAGTCGGGCAGTTCGCCCTGCGCCTTCTTGACGCCGGCTTCGGCCGCTTTCCAGAAATCGGAAGCGCCATTGACGACGAAGGCCAGCGTCGGCTTGTCGTCGGCGCGCGCGATTGCCGTGGCCGACAGGCCAAGCAGCAACGCCGTGGCGGCTACGGATGCACTACGTATCAAGGATTTCATGTTCAACCTCCCTTTTTTGGTTCAGCCGTCGGGCTGACCCGTCTTGCTCACTAGAATTGCCTTGCTCACCTGAATTTGCTGTTTGCGGCTTGGACGCCCTCCTCCTCAGGGGTTCCCGGCACTCACAAGAATGGCGTCGTTCCAGCCACGGTCACGGACTTTAGAGACTCATCCCTCGTTCGTAAATAGTCCGATTTGTCTGACATATCACATATCTGCTATAAGGCTCGCGGAGGCAATATCCGCTCACCATCGGGCCATTCACGATCAGTCCCGCCGCCCCGGAACCCAATGGGCCGGACACGACGGATTGACGTTACAGCGCATCTTTGTATTAGTAAACAGTATTAGTTTTAAGCTGACATCCACGCACATCTTGGCGACACCGCTGACGATGTGACGACGACCCTACGCCTTGGCCGCACGGCAGCCTATACCTTGACATGCCTGCTTTCCCTGGACATCCGGAGCTTGATGATCGATGGACCACGCGGCGACTAATATATATAAACGACGCGACAGTTTCTATAAATCGATGCCATCGCGCCATCTTGTCGAGCCGGCAGGCTGCCGCTAGACAGGCTGGGGATTGGGGACACGAATGCCATGAGCGAGACGACGGATCCGGCCAGCGAGACGGCGAGGCGCCGCAAGGCGCCGGCCAAGCCCAAGGGGCGGGTCACCATGACCGACATCGCCCGGGCCGCCGGCTGTTCGCAGGCGACCGTGTCCTTCGTGCTCAACAATTCGCCAGGGATAAAGCTGTCGCAGCAGACCCGCGAGCGGGTGATCGAGGCCGCAAGGGCGCTGGGCTACAGCGCGCCCGCCTTCTCGGCGCTGCGCAAGCCGGTTGCCGCCTTTGACGGGCTGGACGGGGTGATCGGCTTTGCCGTCGACCAGCTGGCGACCAGCCCGGAGGCGGTGGTGGCGATCGAAGGCGCGCGCCAGGCCTCGTGGAATGCCGGCAACGTGCTGCTGGTGGCGCAGACCATGGGCGACGCCGTGATGGAGCCGCGCGCCATCCAGGCGCTGACAAGGCGGGGCATTTCGGCGCTGATCTACATGACCATCTTCACCCGCGAGATCACCGCGCCCGATTTCCTCTACAGCCTCGACATTCCGGTGATCCTGCTCAATTGCTACACGGCCGACTACGCCTTCCCCGCCGTGGTGCCCTCCGAAATCGCCGGCGGCCAGAGCTCGACAAGGCATCTGATCAGCCACGGCCACCGCCGCATCGCCACCATCACCGGCGAGCCGTGGATGCAGGCTGCCCAGGACCGGCTGAAAGGCTATCGCCGCGCGCTCGCGACCGCCGACATCCCGTTCGACCCGGAGCTGGTGGTCGAGGGCGACTGGTCGGCCAGCGCCGGCTATGCCGCGACGGTGAAGCTGCTGGCGCTAAAAGACCGCCCGACCGCCATCTTCTGCCAGAACGACCGCACCGCGATCGGCTGCTACGAGGCGCTGAAGGAAGCCGGCCTGCACATTCCGCAAGACATTTCGGTGGTCGGCTACGACGACGAGGAAATCGCCCGCCACCTCTTCCCACCGCTGACCACCTCGATCCTGCCGCATATGGCGATGGGCCAATGGGCGATCGAACAGCTCGAAGCGCCAACGGCGCCAGGGCAGGGACGCTACCCCATCACCAAGCTGGAATGCCCGCTGGTGGAGCGGGACAGTGTGCGGACGGTGGCGGGAGGCTGAGGCAAACCGGCTGAGCCATCCCGTTGCACGGGAGCGGCGGCATTTCTTTATAGGGCTCTTCGGCGGCATTCTCAGCTATGCGGTCGAACTCGGCATCATCGAGCAGAACCCCGTGCACGGCGTTCGCAAGCCGAAGGACAGGATAAACGCCCGCCGCCTCAGCGAGCAGGAGTATCGCACGCTCGGCAAAATTCTGCGGAAGGCAGTCGAGGACGGGAAATACGAGACCACGGCAGAAATCGTCCGGGTGATCGCCTTAACGGGATGCCGACGCAGCGAGGTCATCGGCCTACGTTACGGCGAGGTCGATATCGAGGGCAGTTGCCTGCGCCTGACCGACAGCAAGGAAGGAGCGTCGGTGCGCCCGATCGGTCTGCCGGTCCTGGAATACATCGAGGGTCGCCGCGACGAGGAACAGGGTGCTGAAGACTATGTCTTTCCCAGCTGGGAGGATGACACGCCCTTCGGAAGCTTCCCCAGGCACTGGACGAAGTTACTCGATAAGACTGACTTGGCCGGCATCACGCCCCATGTCCTGCGGCACAGCTTCGCCAGCATTGCCAATGACCTTGGGTTCACCGAGGCAACGATCGCCGCCTTGGTCGGTCACTCACGAGGGTCGGTGACGAGCCGCTACATCCACACCGTCGACACCGCGCTAATCATGGCGGCTGACAGCATCGCCGGCTACATTCAGGGGCTGCTGGATGGCGTCGCCTTCAGCCACACCTCCTATGCGCTCGATCGGGCTTCCAGGAAGTCGGCGCTTGCGCACTTCCTGGGACAGACGAACTCATCAGCGCGTGACGGACGCCACGCTGCCGCCTGACCAAGGGCGACTACCGTCCCGGCCGAAGGCAGCCAAGAACTCGAGCCGTCGAGTTGCAGCAACTCGACGGCGTCTGGTCGCGACGCGCGGGTGCCGCTAAGGTCTTGCCGAGCCTTCGTTTCTGGCGTGTGTTGGATATCACCCGACTGCTGCTTTCGGCCTGATCCGGTCTTTCTCACTGCGTCTGTTGAACGGCAGCTTTGCGCCCCTTTGCCAGGCGCTCGCCGTTTGGCGCGTCTTGCAGTGGATTCACTCAATGCGTTTCCGTTCGGGTTATATCGCCGTTAAGAGTGGGTCCCACGGTGCGATACCGGATGCGGGGATTCTCGCGCTAGAGCGGGATGAATTGAGGCTGAATCGAAGGGATTCCCCTAGGGTGGCAAATCTGATTCAACCTTCTTGCTAGGCAAGGAGGTTGGTAAGGATGGGCAAGCCTTATTCGATGGATCTTCGCGAACGGGTTGTTGCGTCGGTTGAGCGGGAGGGGCTGTCGCGACGGCAGGCCTCGGTGCGCTATGGAGTTGGTATCAGCACCGTCATCAGGTGGGTGCGCCGCTTGCGCGAAACGAGCAGCCTTGCACCCGGCAAGATGGGTGGGCACCGGCCGAAGAAGATTGCCGGTGAGCATCGGGACTGGCTTCTGGTGCGCTGCCGGGCCACGGATTTTACGCTGCGCGGTCTTGTGATCGAGCTGGCCGAGCGCGGCCTTGCGGTCGACTACCGCTCGGTGTGGGAGTTCGTCCACGCCGAGAAGCTCAGTCACAAAAAAGACGCTGATCGCGGCTGAGCAGGATCGCCCGGATGTGGCGCGCAGGCGGACACAGTGGGCAAAGTATCAGGACCGCATCGATCCTTCCCGTCTGGTGTTCATCGACGAGACATGGACCAAAACCAACATGGCACCGCTCAGGGGATGGGCGCCGCGCGGCGAGAGGATCAAGGCCAAGGTGCCGCACGGCCATTGGAAGACAATGACCTTCCTGGCGGCGCTGCGTCATGACTGCGTCGATGCACCATGGCTCATCGACGGACCGATCAACGGCGAGCGTTTTCAGCTCTATGTCGACAAGGTTCTCGTCCCAGTCCTCAAGCCCGGCGACATCGTCATCATGGACAATCTCGGCTCACATAAAGGCAAGGCCGTGCGCCGCGCCATCCGCGCGGCCGGCGCCAGGTTGTTCTTGCTGCCCAAATACTCGCCCGATCTGAACCCCATCGAGAAGCTCTTCGCCAAGCTCAAGCATTGGCTGCGCAAGGCTGCCAGACGAACAGTCGAGACCGTCTGCGAAGCCATCGGTCAGATCCTCGGCACCGTCACTTCAACCGAATGCAGAAATTACTTCACCGAGGCCGGGTATGTACCAACCTAAATTCATCCCGCTCTAGCCGACGCCTGGTGCCCGACGAGTTGCGCGGCGCGCCCACCAAACTTGGGATGGACGCCAACCAACGATGAGATTTTGGCTTGTTGGACGACTGATCGGAACCGGTGTTCGTTCGTTTCGTTACCCTAACGACGTTGGCGTCGACGAGATGGGATATGGTATGGACGACAAGTTGTTTAACGAGCGTGTAACCATACGTGTAACCGCCAACGGCAAGCTGCAGCGGATACGGTCCGCGAACGATGCCTCAGCCATCCTTGCCAGCGTCGATTGGCCTGGAGAGCGAACCGCTATCCATCGGGACGCCTTCGAAACCGCCGAAAAAGTCTTCGAAGGCTACCGTTCAACGGAAGATGCAAAAATTCGTTTTTTGGAGGCCGCGCGCGAAGCTGGCATTCTTTTCGACGACAGCCATACCCAAACATCAGATCCCAAGCGCATCTATTTCGAAAGCAGTGTTAGCATCCGTCCTCACGGCAGCGCCTCGGTGAGGGAAGTAAAATCGGTGAATGGCGCCAGCGAGGTTCTGGTGGATTGGCCTCATTCGAAACGCGGACCTTACTATCAATCGGCCAGGGAGACGATCGAGGGTGCGATTGAAGGGAAGGCCACCCCTGATCAGGCGCGTGATGCATTTGTGGCCTTGGCAGAATACGCCGGAATTCTGGTTGATAAGTCCGCCTGACGACCGATGTGCCTGTTCGAAATGTCAGCAAAAACTTCTGAGTCCACCGAAAGCAAATCGCTGATTGACAGGGAGGCCGAGCGCCACGCTGCTCGTTCTTCCAAGGATCAGCCAACGACTGTAGGTGAGTACGGGCACGAGCGAGGCAGGGAGGCGGAATGGCCATCCGAGATTCCTGCTGTAGGATGGAGGGACATCGCTTGGCGTGTGTGGGAGGAATTCAACAAGGACCGCATCATGCTGGTCGCAGCGGGCGCCACCTTTTACCTGCTACTCGCACTGTTTCCAGCCCTGGCGGCCTTCATGTCTCTATACGGGTTTGTGGCAGATCCGGTGACCGTAGCCGACCACGTTTCCTATCTCGCCGGCCTGCTTCCTTCGGGCGGCCTGGATCTCATTCGTCAGCAGTTGCAGGCGCTGGCACATCAGAACACCAGCGCGCTTGGGGTGGGATTTTTCGCCGGCCTGGCTATTGCGCTATGGAGCGCAAACAGCGGTATCAAGGCGCTGTTCGACGCCATGAACATCGCCTACGAGGAAACTGAAAAACGCAGCTTTATACGACTAAACTTCATGTCGATCGCATTCACCATTGGTGCTTTGATGATCGGCATCGTTTTGCTTCTGGCCGTCGGCGTCGCCCCAGTCATCTTGTCGTATTTATATCTCGACAAATGGGCAGAAGTGCTCTTCGCGGTGGGGCGGTGGCCAATCCTCATGCTGGCCATACTCACCGGAATATCGTTGATTTACCGGTTCGGCCCAAGCCGGGAAAAAGCTAAGTGGCGCTGGCTGAGCTGGGGTGCCGTGATGGCGACGTTGGTCTGGCTAGCTGCATCGTGGCTGTTCTCATTCTATCTCCAGCATTTCGCCAATTACAATGTGACTTACGGATCGTTGGGCGCCGTGGTCGGTTTAATGATGTGGACCTGGATTTCGGTGATTATCCTCATTGTCGGGGCCGCGATCGACGCCGAAATGGAACATCAGACCGCACGCGATTCAACCACCGGGCCGCCATTGCCAATGGGTCAGAGAGGGGCGGTTGTTGCTGATACGCTTGGCAAGGTCGCTGAGTGATACCAAATCTCGATTGCCCACCAAGCGTCGTTTCCATCGGACCACGGCACGGATAGCTTGCCGGGAGGGCACCCGCATCGATCGATGGGTGACCGGAATTCTATAAATGATCGTCAGCGAAATTCGCAATGTCATGGCAAAGGCCGCGGCTCAAGATTGAGAAGGCCCAAAATGTCGCACGAACCCTTCTTACGGAGTCTGTTTAATCGCTCCAGCGTGCTTGGTCGTATCTTTGCGCTACTGATCCCGTCGCTCGTGACGCCGGTCTCCATCAGTGCTGCTCTCGAAACGACATCGTCGGGACTCGCAGATGCGACGGTGCTGATCATACGTCATGCCGAGAAGCCTGATAGCGGGACAGGGCTATCTCCTGCAGGGGAGGCACGCGCACAGGCCTATGTGGGATATTTTCAGCACCTAATGCTCAATGGTGTCGAGTTTCGACCCGACACGCTGATAGCGACCGCCGATTCCCCAAACAGTGCGCGCGAGCGTCTGACACTGACGCCCTTAAGCCAGGCCCTTGGAGTTCCCATCGATCTGAGATTCAGCAACACGGACCTCGCAAGCCTTGTTCATTTGCTGACGAGCGAAGCCCACGGAAAGTCCGTGCTTATTGCCTGGCATCACGGCACATTGCCACAGATCATAGAGGCGCTGGGTGGTGACCCTCACGCGCTGCTGCCCGACGGATACTGGCCGGACAACGTTTTCGACGCTGTCGTGGCGCTTCGCTACGACCATGATGGGAAATTCATTCCCGGCTCCGAGCAGCTCATTCACGAAGACTTCGCAAACCCGCCGGGACTTATCTGGGGAGCGAACTCCCAATGAGCCCCTCCCCCGTAAATAGCCTCCTCCGGGGGCTTCGTAGCTTCCGTCAAAACGGGCGACGATAGATGTCCTTTTTCTCGGCGCTCACGGACTACATCGCTTCGCACCCCCATCTCGCGTATGCGGCGATCTTTCTGCTGGCTCTGTCGGAATCCGTTCCGGTCATCGGCGCAGTCGTTCCTGGAACGGCCATCATTGTCGGTCTTGCCGCTCTTGTCCCCAGCGGCGTGCTGACGCTCTGGCCGATGTTGATCGCCGCCTTTCTCGGCGCGATCGTCGGCGACGGCCTGTCTTTCTGGCTGGGCCATCGCTACCACCGTGAAATCCTGCTGCGGTGGCCGCTCAACCGATATCCCGAACTCATCGCGCGCAGCGAGGCGTTCTTTGAACGGCACGGCGGCAAGAGCGTCTTTCTGGCGCGCTTCACGCCGGGCGTCCGCGCTTTCATCCCGCTCGTGGCAGGCATGTTGCGAATGCCGGCCCGCCGGTTTTACTACGCCAACATCCTCTCGGCGTTTGTTTGGGCGCCGTCGCACATCCTGCCAGGCGTGTTCGTCGGCGCATATTTCAGCGTTGCCGGTGCTGCCGCAGGCCGGCTCGCGGTGCTCTTGGTCGCGCTGATTATTATCCTGTGGGTCATCGTTTGGGTTGTGCGTCACGCGGTACGCCGGGGCATTCCCATCCTTCTGGCCAATCTGGAGCGGCTGCGGGGCTGGGCAAGTACCCGCGATAGCTGGATGAGCCGCCAAATCCGCTCTTTGCTCGATCCGTCCCAGACGGAAACGAAGATCCTTGCGGCGCTGGCACTGCTACTCGTGGCCGCCGCCTGGACCTTCTTCGGCATCCTTGAGGATGTCGTCAGCGGCGATCCGTTGGTACGCACCGATGCCGCCGTCTTTCGCATCCTTCAGGACCTTCGAACGCCATGGGGCGATTCCTTGATGGTCGGCTTCACTGAACTGGGCGACACAACGGTGGTGACTGCAATTGCCGTCGTCGTGTTCCTGTGGCTGGCCTGGAAGCGCGCCTGGCGCACCGCCGCTTACTGGGCGGCAGCCATCGGCGGCGCGGCAGCCATCAACACGGGCATCAAGGTGGCCCTCCATCGTGCGCGTCCCACCGAGAACCTCTATTCCGGTTGGAGCGATTTTTCCTTTCCCAGCGGTCACAGCACCGAGAACGCCGTCATGTACGGCTTCCTGGCCTTCCTGATCGCTCGGCGCGTCCGACCGGCTTGGCGTCTCCCAGTAGCCCTCGCGGCGGCCATTTTCGTGGCTTTGATCGCCTTCTCCCGGCTCTACCTCGGTGCGCATTGGTTTTCCGACGTTGCGGGCGGACTGGCGTTCGCGACGGCTTGGCTGGCCCTGCTCTGCATTGCCTACTTGCACCATCAACCGTCCGAAAAGGGCGGCGGAGGTCTCTTGATCGTGGCTTGCGCCGGCCTGGTCGTCGCAGGCGGATTCAATGTCTATCGCCGTCACGCTGCGGACATGGAACGCTACGCGGTCCAATACGAGGCACCGTCGATCCTCGCGGCCGAATGGTGGACGCAGGATTGGCAGCAATTGCCCGTGCAGCGGATCGATCTCGCAGGCGAGGCCGAGGAACCGTTGACCTTCCAATGGGCAGGCAGCCTGGAACGCCTCGAAGCCGACTTGGCGCAAAAAGGCTGGCGCTCGCCAGCTCCGTGGACGTTGACCGGCGCTCTCGCTTGGTTCACGCCGCGCCCCGATCCGATGGCCCTGCCAACGTCGCCCTATATGGAGCGCGGGCGCTTGCCGAGCCTCACGCTGGTCCATCCGCGCGGCGAGTTGGGCGGGACCAGTTCACGCTTCGTGCTTCGCGTGTGGGCGACCGACATTGACCTGCGAAACGGCCACCTGACGGAACTCTGGATCGGGTCCGTTGTCGACGAGCGGCTGGGCAATCGCTTCCCGCTCTTCACGCTGGCACTGGCGCAGCCCGACGCGAACGGCCCCCGCGACCTTCTTGCTGCGTCTCTCGACGCCGGCCGCCTGGTGACCCGGCCCGATCATAGTTCGACCCCCGTTTGGGATGGCCAGGTTCTGCTGGCCCGTGACGGGAGTATTCCGGCCAATCCAGGAACGGGAGCTTTGCAGGAAGGGTCTGCCAGCCGCTCACCCAGACGACTCCTGGAGGTGACGCCTCGCAATTATCAGATGCATGAGTAGCAGATACCAGTTTCACCCCTTCGCAAGTGGCACATATGACAGTTTTGGTTCTCCTCAATCCAGGGGCTGGCTCGGTCAAGGGCGCAAACAGCGGTGACCTGGAAAAACGCCTTCGTAATGGATTCCAAGCACGAGGGATCGAGACCGAAGTGCGTCTTGCTGAAGGCCGCGAGATCGCGGAGATGGCGCGTAAGTTCGCAGTCTCGAAGTCTCCCGGCAAGAAGTCGCGGACGCTCGTCGAGCTATGCTGCAATTTGGGTGACGAGGCTGATCAAGCGGCGCTCTGCGGCTTCAGTTCAATGACCTCGATTCCATCCTGGAACGTTGCACCTGCGATGAGTTTAGGCAACTGATTTTGTCCTTTCAGTCGTCGCCACGTCCTGGCCGCGGCCATGACCAGCTTGAAGACCATCAGCCTGGCGGTTTTCGAGGAGAGTGAGCCCTTGGTACGCACCGTGCGATGGCGAACGGTCGCAAAGACGCTCTCGATGGGATTGGACGTTCGCAGATGATCCCAATGTTCGGCGGGGAAATCGTAGAACGCCAGCAAGGCATTCTGATCTTTGGTCAGGCAGTCGACCGCCTTGCCGTATTTCGCATCATATTTCTCGACAAAGACGGCAATCGCCGTCTCGGCTGAGGCTCGGTTCGGGGCGGAAAAGATTTCGCGCAAGTCCGTCTTCATGGCGGCCTGCACCGATTTCGGCACCTTGTTGAGCACGTTGGCTGTCTTGTGCACCCAGCATCGCTGGTGCTTGGTGCCGGGAAGGAGCTCATCGAGCGCTTTCCAGAAGCCAAGCGCGCCGTCGCCGACGGCAAGATCGGGCGCGATCTGCAGGCCACGACGCTTGACGTCGACCAGCAGCTCGCGCCAGCTCTGTGCGCTCTCACGAATGCCGGTCTGGAAGCCGAGCAGCTCTTTCTTGCCCTCGGGCGTGGCGCCGATCAGGACCAGCATGCATTCGGCATGATCTTCCATCCGGGCCTGCAGGTAGACCCCGTCCGCCCACACATACACATAGCGGCGCGCCGAAAGATCGCGCTTTTGCCAACGATCGTATTCGATGCCCCACTCCGCCGTCAGTCGCGTGATCACCGAGGGTGAGAGGTTCGGCGCCTCCTTGCCCAACAGAGCTGCCAGAGCTTCCTGAAAGTCGCCCGTCGAAATGCCGCGCAGATAGAGAACGGGAAGAAGCGCATCCAGACTTCGTGTCCGACGCGCCCATTTCGGCAGGATCGATGAGGAAAAACGGATGCGCTCCGCTTCACCGTTCGCGCCGCGATCCCGGACCTTCACCCGGCTGACGGGCACCGCCCCGATCCCCGTCTGGATGCTCCGCTCCGGCCCGTGACCGTGCCGGACCAGCCGGTCACGTCCGTCCGGAAGCTTGAGATCCCGCATCTCGGCAAGAAACGCTTCGGCCTCCATCTCGATCGCCTGCGCCAGCAATTTGCGCGCGCCGGTGCGAAGCACATCCGTCAGGGGATCATCGATTTCGTCGGGCTGACGAAGGCGAACAATGTTGATAGTCTCGTTCATGGCGTATCGCTCTCCTTGAGAGGTTCTGGCAGGCTTCATCACCCGCCTCGATACGCCGCCCTTCTCAAACCGTCATCACCCAGTTTCAGCCATAGCTCACGCTCGTCGTTGGTGGGGGCGATGGCACTCTCGGTTCCGTGGCCTCGGCTATTACAGGGACGAATGTCGTGCTTGGCGTCCTGCCGCTAGGCACCCTCAATCATTTCGCCAGGGATATCGGTTTGCCAAACGATCTAGAGGCGGCCATGGACGTCATCGCGGCGGGCCACGTGCAGAAAATCGATGTTGCGGAGGTGAACGGCCGGGTCTTCCTCAACAACTCGTCCATCGGCATCTATCCGTTTCTTGTCGCCGAACGATCCGCAGAGCAAAAGCGGAGCGGGGTAGGAAAGCTTGCTGCTCTCGGCCCAGCGCTTCTCCTGACTCTCAAGGCATCATCCTGGCAAAGGGTCAGAATCTCAATCGACGACAAGGGGCGAGAACAGCGGACCCTGTGCGTGTTCGTTGGCAACAATTTCTACGATTTGAGCAAGCTCGGCCACCGCAGCAGCCCTACGTTCGGGGAACTGTGCGTCTACGTCGTGAAGCAGCAGTCCTGGCTTGGACTTGCGCTGCTACCCTTCAAGGTCGCCTTCGGTTTGATCGACCCGGTCCACGATCTGGAACTATTCCGAGTGAAAAGTCTTGAGATCAGAGCACGCCGACGACACATGCGAATTGCGATGGACGGTGAAACCGTCGAGGCGACAACTCCGTTGCGTTATCGAATACAGCCCGGTGCTCTGCGGGTTCTCGCCACCCGTCCTGACGAAGGCCGCCCCTCGAAACGCATGATGCTGGTGAGGTATCGGCTTGATGAAGACGATTGCCCATCTTTCCGACCTGCATTTTGGCAGGATTGACCAGACAGTATCCGATGCACTCGCTGCCGAGGTTCGCGCAGCCGACCCTGACATTGTTGTCGTCTCGGGAGACATGACGCAGCGCGCACGCAAGGAAGAGTTCGCGCAGGCACGCGCATTTCTCGACACATTGCCATACCCGCAGCTCGTCGTGCCAGGTAACCATGATGTCCCGCTCTACAACCTGTTCGCGCGCGCCTTCACGCCGCTGTCGCGTTACAAGCGCTATATCACCGCGGATACCGATCCGTTCTATGCCGATCCGGAGCTGGCCATCGCTGGGATAAACACCGCTCGGTCATTGACGATCAAGGGAGGCCGTATCAACGGCGAGCAGCTTGCGTGGGTGAGACGAAGTTTTGCCGATCAGCCGGATGAGACGACACGGATCGTGGTGACTCACCATCCCTTCGAAGGGCCCAGTGCAAATGACGATGACGGTATCGTTGGGCGGGCGAGGATGGCGATGGGGGTATTTTCACAAATTCGCGTCGATGTGATCCTGTCTGGGCATCTGCATCTGAACCGCATAGGTTCGAGTGCGGTCCGATACGATATCGAAGGCTACTCCGCCCTGCTGATCCAAGCTGGCACAGCGATTTCCTCACGCCGGCGCCAAGAGGCAAATTCTTTCAATCTCATTCGGATCGAGCGGCCAGAAATCCATCTGGAGTGTCGGGCATGGGACCTCGACAAGGTGAGATTCGTCAGATCGACGAGCAAGAGCTTCCGGCTCGGACGGTCAGGCTGGGCGCCAACAGGGGGGACAACTATTCCCACGCTCATACAAAGCGCTGAAGACGGGATTATACGGGCCGGCGATCGGATACATGGCTCGCCACCGTCTTAGCGACTATGCGAACGCCCTGACCCTACGAATTTGCCTAGCTCATCGTAACCGACGTTCTGCTGATACTCGGGGAACGGCGGCTTTCAGGCTTCGTTGGCGTGTTTTGGTTGATCGTGAAGCAAACTCAACGGATCGGCCGGCTTCAAGTCGGTCGATCATCTGCGCCTCATAACCGTTCCTATTGCCGGCGCTAGCTTGCGCGCCGGCGCTGGTTGCGGCAGGCTCCTTCAATGAAACAGATGTCGTCCTTATCCGCCTCGGCCCTTTTCGTTGTGGTCATTGTGCTGGCGCAGTCGGCACCTTCCGTCGCCAAAGACCGAACCATGACAGGCAACATTCGTAGCTTCGAATGCGGAGACAATTGCTATCTGACGATTGTCGATACGAAGAAGGCCGAGCAAGTTGGTCTGTGCGTGGCTCCTGAGTGCGCGAACTGGAACGAGCGTACCTCTATGCCGGCGCGTTACAAAGGCAAGCGCGTAACCGTTACTGTCGGGCAAGGCCAACAACTCAACGATGCCGGCGAAGTCATGGGGGAAATGATGGCGTTCAAAAAGATCAAATTTCTCGACTGAAGTTTGCTAGGAACCGGCAAGCTTCGAAGCAGAGGGAGCGTCCCAGCGGTGGCCTATATGGTGATTTGGTACGGGAAAGAGGGCATCGTTGAAAAGACGCCCTTCGATGCCGAGAAAGCCGCACGAGATCACGCGCTGGCGACATTCGTTGCGCGAAAGCAGAATGACGGTATCGTAGCGGTGGAAGTTCGCAAAGACGACGGCACGGTTGTATTCAGTCAAGCAGGAGGCAACTAAATCGTCTGGATCGTGGTCGCGGTGCTTCAGTGGGCCGGCTGGCTATAGGTCGAACAGATCGTCCTTCACCCGGTCGAGCAGATCAGCCTGCTCCAGAACGAAACAAAAAAGCCCGCGCCTCTGGCGGAGGACGCGGGCCGATCAGGGGTACAGGCCCCGATCCAGCAGCAATATCCGGGAGATATCGCTGCCACTATGACTCTTTAGCGCAGGCTAACGTTCCTGATGGCAGCGACAGGTTGATGACTTTCCGACCAAGCGGCTGCCAACGCGGTTCAGGCAAGGATGAAGCCGGCCAAAAGGACCGAAAGGACGAGCGAGAGGGGTACGGCAAGAAGCCAACGAGCCTCCAAAATACTGGTATGCGGATTGTCCATGAACTCATGCCTCGTGATTTATTTCTCCGCGCTATAACGGAGTGCGGGACCAAGAGGTTCCGGGTTCGACGATGACCTTCGCGGTTTAGTACCAGCGTCCACGGCCGTAGAAGCCGCCGCCTACCAGAAAAACAATAAGAACGATGACCAGAATTGTGGTGATATTCATATGCACCTCCTATGAGCGCGTCCGGCGGTACTCGCCGTTTGCCGCTCTTGCCCTTGGCAGGGCGTCACTTGGGCCTGTCACTTAACATCAACCAACGTTCGCCATGGCATTCTTGTTCCAATGGACGGACCAAGCATGGGCCGCGCAACGGGACCGCCCGCTTCCCACCTCGGCTGGAACGGTTTCGGAAACCATGCGGGGGACCTTTGAGGAACCACCGGCCTCTCGATTTCTTTAGCTGCATGAAGCAACTTGGCGCCCTCGGAATGGAAGATCACGACCTCACCGTTTCAGCCAGTGAATCGCCCGAACAACCATCTCTATCCCCCGATCAAGCGGCTGAAGGTGATTTCGGCGGGCCATTTGGATATGGGCATCCTGCTCACAAGCCACATCCATTTGCCACTTACACGTTTTCGGCCGGGGCGATTCGTCCTCTGCCGATCCAAAGCCAGAGAAGACGGCGATAGCCGGTTGGCCCAGGACGGGTCGGGCTCCACCGCTCCAAAGCACCTCAACAGCAAGGCGGATATGTCTCTTCCTGGCCATTGCAGGGACAGTGCAGGCAGCTTGGCTCTTGGTCGACACACGGCCCCGATAACAGCGCGGATCCAAAGCCCGATGTTGGATGTGGAACCTCCGGTCACACCCAAGGTTTAGCACCTTGATGTTCGAAGGTTTCCGACTTGAGACAATCCAGCTGCCCGAGGCGACGCTTCGGGTGAGGCACGGCGGTTCAGGACCACCGGTCCTGCTTCTGCATGGCCACCCACGTACACATGCCACCTGGCATCGCGTTGCGCCGCTTCTCGCCGAAAGCCATACGGTTGGTTGTCCTGACCTTCGCGGTTTCGGGCAGTCTTCGATCCCCGAGGACACACACGATCATGCAGGATCATCCAAGCGCACCAAGGCAAAAGACTGTGTCGCGCTCATGCGCCTTCTCGGCTTTGACCGGTTTGCCGTCGCCGGGCACGATCGCGGAAGCTACACCGCTTTCCGCACGGCGATGGATCACCCATCCGCGGTAACGCATCTCATCATTCTGGACGGTGTTCCCATCCTTGAAGCACTCGAGCGCTGCGACGCCCGCTTTGCCACAGATTGGTGGCATTGGTTCTTCTTTGCCCGGCCCGACAAGCCGGAGCAGGCGATCATGGCCGACTCCGAAGCCTGGTATGGCGGCTCCGCCGATCAGATGGGCGCGGAGGGCGTTCGCGGACTACAGGGGAGCAATTCTCGACGCTCGTGTCATCCATGGGATGATCGAGGATTATAGGGCCGGCCTCTCAATCGACCATCTGCATGACGCGGATGACCGAAAGGCTGGCCGACGGGTCCAATGTCCCACTATGGTTCTATGGTCGATGCGCGATGATCTGGAACGGCTTTATGGCGATGTTCTCGATGTATGGCGCCCGTGGACGAAAAGCTTGCAGGGGAAAGGCATCGCCAGTGGACACCATATGGCTGAAGAGGCGCCGGAAGCGCTCGCGGCAGAAATCCTGGCTTTCTCAAGTTCCATCTAGAGCACGAACCCATAAATTTAGGCGCGGCGGCGGGGGGCCGCATTGATACGTATTGCGGACTCAGGTCAGACATCACGCGAGGTCCGAAAAGCGTCAATAGCCGACATCACCACGCACGCCTCGAATGACAAAATAGACCGCGATCATGCCTGCCGTGTCGGCGCTGGTGACCGGGCGGGCTCCTGGTCCTCCATGCTGTTTTCGTTCACTTGGAAAGCTTTGCCCTCAGGCTTCGACTGGTTGCGCTTGTCGCTGGACTGCCGTGGGTGCGCTGGTGAGCGAGCGGGCTCTTGGTCTTCCACGCTGTTTTCATTCACTTGAAAAGCTTTGCCCTGCAGCTTCTGCTGGTTGCGCTTGTCGCCGGGCTTCTGCTGTGGTTGGTGCTGTTGATTTTGCGCTGTGTTGTCGTTCATTTCGAGCTCTTTCACCATCGCGTCCTCCGTTGCTAGAGGACAACGCCCGCCATTGTGGTGGGTTCCAGGCACGATGGTCGATACGCCCGCTAAACAATTGAGACTTGCCTCCGCGATCAGCCAGAAAGAAGGCGCTCGAGCGTGGCGGTCAGTTCGTCAAAGCTGAACGGTTTTCGAAGGACCGCACGGTTGCTGAAACCCTCGCGCATGTCGCGACCACTGTTGCCGGTTGAGTAGATGAACGGCACACCGCGCTCGGCAAGCGCGTCGGCCACGGTATTGCTGTCGCCGCCGTCCAGATTCATGTCCAGCATAGCGGCATCGAAAACCTGCGCTTCGATCAGGGCGATCGCCTTTTCGATCGTAGCGGCTGAGGTCACTGACTGGCACCCAAGATCGCCCAGCATGTCCTCAATCATCATCAGGACCAGAATTTCATCCTCGACAACGAGGAAGCGCCGGCCAGAAAGCAGTTTATCCATCGCGAATTCCCGGTACCGGAATGTTCATCGTGCAGATCAACCCGTCCGGGCGATAGTCAAGTTGCACAGTGCCTTCGAGTTCGTGGGTCAGGCCGCGCTCGATCACGCGCGAGCCGAATCCCTGTCGTGACGGTGGCGTAACCGGTGGTCCGTCCTTCTCTTGCCAGGACAGGATCAGCCGGCGGCCCTCCGAGGTGGGGTTGATCCTCCAGTCGATCCGGATCGAGCCCTTGTCGTTGGAAAACGCACCATATTTCACCGCGTTGGTCGCGAGTTCGTTGAACGCGATGCCAAGGGCCAGCGCCGCCTTTGTCGAAAGGCGGATGTTCTCCCCGGCAATCACCAATCGCTCCGCCCGCCCGTCGGTGACACCGAACGGTTCCAGGGCATCGTGCAGCACGTCGAGCAGCCCGGCGCTGTGCCAATTTTCACGGGTCAGCAAATTGTGCGACCGCGAGAGCGCAAACAGTCGGGACTCGACAGCTTCGCGGATCGCCTTCGGATCGGAATTGGCGCGCGATGCCTGCCAGACGATCGATTGCACCGTTGCCAGCGTGTTCTTCACCCGGTGGTTCAATTCTTCGATGAGCATTTTGGATTGCGCCTGCTCCTCCTTGTGTCTGGTCAGATCGACGAAGGAGGCAAAATACTGAACCACGGCGCCGCTCTTGTCCTGGACAGGACTGGCAAAAAGGCCCGCCCAGAATTCGCTGCCATCCTTGCGCCTGTAGAGAATTTCCGTACCCGTCTCCGCATTGGCTTCGAACTCGACCTTGATGCGTTTCAGGGCTCGGGTGTCGGCGCCATTCGCCATCAGGAAATTGAAGGGCTGACCCAGAACCTCTTCCCTGGCGTATCCGGTCAGGGCGAGGAAGGCGTCATTGGCAAAGATGATGGGATTGCCGGGTTCTTTCGCATCGGTGAAAACCATGGCCATTCGTGTTGTCTCGGCGGCAACCACGAACGGGCCAAGGTCGTCGTGAAAGCCCTCGACTTCGGCTTCGGCGTCCTGCTGCTCTTCGGACTTGGCGACTACGCTGGACATGTGCTTGACCGGTGGGCGTCCGCTATGTCGGTGACCGTCATCACTCATCTCCCATGGAGGGGCGAAAGCGTGATCGTTCTTTCAATCGCCAGCGCCCACTCACAGGCTGGTGACACCTGCTTTGTACGCTTCCGACACTCGATTAGCGAGTCATTCCACGCCCACTGTATTGGGCGCAGATACGCTAAAATCCTTGCTAGGGAATTGAGACAGGCACGCAATCCTGGCTAGTTCGTCTGCAACTCGAACTTGATTGTGACTTGAACAAGCTGGCGCCCGGTCTCGTCACGAACCTTGAACGTCAACTCTCGGTAGGCGCCATCCGGCAACATCTCTCTCGCCATTTCCATTAGCGCCCTAACGGCCTCGTCCTTGGCTGCGTCAAAGCTTATAAGTCCCGTCCCCACTGTGTCGGGGTAGCTTTCGCCCGTGTCGGAAAAGTCGAAGAAATAGAGGGGCATGCTCCTCAATTCGCAGTCCGCTCAAAAGTTCATTGTACGGGTTGAACGAAGGTGGGTCTGTCAAATGCCCGCTGGCGAAGCCCGTATGCCCATGTGCCCCATAACGGGTCAATAGGTCTGGCACCGCAATTGCATTGATAGATACGGGGTTGGGGTGAGGACCCGTCGCTTCGCAAATGAGGCGGCGGGCCTTTGGCTCCTCGTGCTTGTCTTGCTCGACGAGATTACCGCTGCGCAAGCGGCCCGGACTGCGATACTTGCACGCTTGCTAAAATAATGAGAATTTGCAGGGGGAGCCGTTGGGGAACGGCAAGGGGGGTTGGGCAATGTATTTTCCGCAGTTTCTGGTGGGAATGCTGACGACGTCTGTCGTCGTCGCGGCTTGGGCCTATCTCGACACGGGGTCCATTCTGAAAGGGGTAATCTGGGGCGTCATCGCGGCTGTTGTGTTGCAGGTCGGGTATTTCGCGCTCGTGTTCAGGCTCGTCTATAGGCGACGAAAAAACATCGAACAGGAGGGGGAGGAGATTACTCCCGAGAGCCAGCAAACAGCCGGTCGGCCCGAGGTAGGCGACAAAGAAGGGCTGACGCCAAAATCCATTAGCGGAACCGGCTTGATGGAACATTAGGCGCCTCTAAAAGTTTGTGCTGGCGGCAGGTGGTGCCCTCCATCGCCTGCTGAAGATCGGGCCTCCGATCGGCCCGCGTTCTCCGCCAGAGGCGCGGGCTTTTCAACCCAAGGACAAAAGATGATCGACAGGACAACGTAAGCGTGTTCCGATCAGTGACTGCCCTTCGGTTCGCGTGATCCAGCCTTAACAATACGACGAGAATGCGCAATAATCACATTGTTCTGCCATGTGTAGATTGACCCTCGCTCTCGCGTTCGTTCTCACCTGTGGCCCCGTGTCCGCGGTAGAGCATTGGTTTGCTCATGACGGCGACACGCTGTGGCGTGACAAGAATCGAGTTCAGTTGCTCGGTATCGATGCCCCGGAACTTTCGCAGACGTGTGTTGATGCCGCTGACAGGCTCTGGCCTTGCGGCAGGTATGCGCGTGACCACATTCGCCATCTCATTGCCGTAGGGGATGTATCCTGCACCATCGAAGGCAAGGACCGCTATGACGACGATGTCGGCGTTTGCTTCGTGGGAAGCATCGATCTCGGACGCGATCTGGTGAAACACGGATTGGCGGTCGCCGACAAACAAGCGCCGCGATACCTTGCCGAAGAGCGCGAAGCCCGCATTGCCAAACGTGGCTTGTGGGCAGGGCAGTTTATCGATCCCGGCGAATATAGACGGGGTGGACGCCCATAGGCTTGGTGCCAGCCTACATCGCCTCTGACGGTGCGAAGAAGCAGTTTTCGTCCTCCTCGGTCGGGTGCAGGCAGATATGGAAGTTATCATCGCCTGACGGGATTACGGCATCATAGGGAACGAAGTAGCGGTCTTGGTGGGTGACGCGATGGTGGTCGCCAGGCCTCAAGATGATGACGTAGCCATCAGGTCGCGGTGTCACGGTTGTGCTGGGGATTTTAGCGCATTCTCCCGTCACTGGATCGCCGTGACAGCAGGCCGGTGGATAGGTCCAATTGCTGTGCGCACTGTGTGCTGACGCAGAGCCATCCTCAAGCGCCGCAGCCGTGGCTATCACGCCTGCCAACCCCACCATGTGTCGTTCCGACCGCGTGCACCCCGAATGGCTCCAACTACGCTGCAGGATTTTCGTGACGCTTAGCGCACCGATTGTTTCTTGGCGTATGCGGCGACTGCGCAGAGGAAAGCCAATGCGGCGGCATCGCACGCCGTCCGAGATGGGCCTTTGGCGAAAAGAACCGCGTCCGCAGCCGGTATCGTCAGGCCATGCTTTTCGGCGAAAGAGGTAACTTCGTATGGCTGATCGTCAGATCGAATGGCGATGCCAAAATCATGATTCATGGACTACATCCTCCCAGTTCGCGGCCCTTTTCCCTTTGGCCTGACGCAGAAATTAACTGCCGGTGCATCGCGCGAGTCCAGCAATTAGGGATTGTGTAAAACGATACACTCCGCAATCGCGCCTACATTTCGTTGCTTTCGATGGTACCGGCTTCGCCGGTCGGGCAGTTGGGTGGCTGGTGGCGGTGACTTCCGCAGCCTGGCGCCTGTAGTTCCAGCGCCGCCGCTCCGTGGGAGGTTGCCTGAAAAGGCACCGGCCAGACGGAACAGGTACGCCGCGCTTAAGCAGTGGCTGAGTCTTGACGTTGCGTCATGTCGATCGGCCGTTAAGCCTTTGCCTTTCGCTTCGCGGGCGCCTTCTTAACAGGTTCAGCCTTGCGGCCGAGACCGCTTGCCTTTGCCAGCGCAGACCGTGTCGCGGCGTAGTTTGGCGCCACCATCGGATAGTCGGAAGGCAGGCTCCACTTAGCGCGATATTCTTTTGGCGTCATGCCAAGCAAACCAAGGTGGCGTTTCATCGACTTGAATTTGCGGCCGTCTTCGAGGCTTACGATGTAGTCGGGAAACACGGACTTCCTAGGGTTGACCGCTGGTGTTTGCGGCTCGGCCAGCCCTGCCACTGGCCGGCTGAGGCCGGACATTGACTTATGAACCGACGCGATCAGATCCGGCAGACTTGCTGCGGGAATCGGGTTGTTGCTTACAAACGCGGATACTATTTCGGCGGTCAGTTCTGCTAACTCGGCGGCGCGATGGTCAGTTTCGTCGGACATATGCTGGTCCCCTGTTTATCTGACCATCGTCTTATTGGAGCGCTCTTAAGGGTGCAACTGACGGTTCGTGAACAGCCTACAAGTTGAGCGCTTGGAAAGCCTCGTAGCCTGCATCGGTTAGGATCAAGGTTTCAACACTATCGGGATACTTGGGATGGGCGCCGGTTTCCAGATAACCACGGGCCTTGAGACGGTCCATGGTTTCCGGACCACAGTTCCTTATTTTGCTGACATGAGCGTGCACATTAGGTCCAAATACCGCCAATTGCTGGAGCGCTCCTAGCTCGCGTTTTTGAAGAGCTCGTTTCGATTGAGGCCAATGCCGGAAATCAAAGCTCAGCCCTCGTCTTTGGTCTTCCGAGCTTACTGTTCGCCCATCTCCTTGCCGCGTTCCTTGGCAAGCTCTTTGGCCTGCTGTGGGGAGACATCTGTCTGCTCGGCGATGCGCAAAGCTTCCTGGGAGGAAATGCGGTGGTCTTTGGATGGGGTATTGGCAATTGAATATTCTCCACATCGAGGCCCGCGTGGTCCGGCGGGCCTCGTGATAAGTCAGGCTGCTTCTGCTTGCTGGTTGACGACCGAGGTGGCGATTCCGGTCAGGGCCTCGTCGGTCGCCTTTTCTTCCTTCAGTGTCGCTTCAAGAAGCGCAACGGCGTCATTCAGGCTAAGTTCCTCGGCCCAGGTGCGCATCGTGCCGTAGCGTGAAATCTCGTAGTGCTCGACCGCCTGCGCGGCAGCCAGAAGCCCGGCGTCAAGCGCCGGCGAACCCTTGTATTCTTCCATGATTTCGGCGCCCTCGTCGGTGATGCCAACGATTGCCGCACAGGTCTTGCCCTGCGGCTTCTTGCCGATGATGGCGAACACCTGTTCGAGGCGGGCGACGTGGCCTTCGGTTTCGCGGCGATGCTTAACAAAAGCGGCCTTCAGGTCCGCACTCTGAGCTGCCTTCGCCATCTTGGGCAAGGTTGCGAGAATTTTCTTCTCGGCAAAGTAGATGTCTTTCAGTGTGTCGTGGAACAGGTCTTCGAGCATTTTCTGTTTGGCCATTGTATTCTCCTGTGGCGTTGACCCTCGGATGAGCAATGGGCGGTCGAACCAATTGTTCCGCGCTGCAAACAATCGATCGAGAAGCCTCGCCAAGCCTCGCCACCGAGCGGCGGAAGGCCACGGCCTCACACTACTGGCCGCCTTGCCTTCTCAGGGGACCGAGCAGGCTCTTCTTTTGCCAAGACCCCTGCGGACACAACATTAGAACCGGTCGGAACCTCATGGCGTCGTGGCCATTGTGAATGAGTGCGCCAGCCGAACTCTTTCAAGGAACAAGCCATGGCCAAGTCTCCAAGCCGCAATGCCGGCAGCCAAGCCGCTATCCATGACCAGAGAATGGTTCGAGGCGAAGGAGGCGAACTACACCAAATTGCCAATGGCGCCATTCCTGTCCTCACCACCGCCCAGGGCGCCCCGGTGTCGGATGATCAGAACTCACTGAAGATCGGCGCACGCGGTCCCACGGTCCTCGAAGACTTCCATTTTCGCGAGAAAGTTTTTCACTTCGACCACGAGCGGATCCCCGAGCGTGTCGTCCATGCGCGCGGCTACGGCGCGCACGGCTATTTCGAAACCTATGAATCTCTGGCCAATTACACCCGCGCCGACATTTTTCAACGCGCCGGAGAGAAGACACCGGCCTTCGTGCGGTTCTCCACTGTCGCCGGCAACAAGGGATCAGCCGATCTGGCACGCGACGTGCGCGGCTTCGCGGTAAAGCTCTACACGCAGGAAGGCAACTGGGACATCGTCGGCAACAATATCCCGGTGTTCTTCATCCAGGACGCCATCAAGTTTCCCGATCTCATCCATTCGGTCAAGGAAGAGCCCGATCGCGGCTTTCCGCAGGCTCAGTCGGCGCATGACAATTTCTGGGATTTCATCTCGCTGACCCCTGAGAGCATGCACATGATCATGTGGGTCATGTCGGACCGAGCCATCCCGCGCTCCTTGCGCTTCATGGAGGGCTTCGGCGTTCACACCTTCCGGATGGTCAACGCCAAGGATGAATCCACCTTCGTCAAGTTTCACTGGAAGCCGAAGCTCGGCATGCAATCGGTGGCTTGGAACGAGGCGGTGAAGATCAACGGTGCCGATCCGGATTTCCATCGCCGCGACCTGTGGGATGCGATCCAAGCCGGCAATTTTCCGGCGTGGGAGTTGCAGCTGCAATTGTTCGACCAGGCGTTCGCAGACAGTTTCGATTTCGACGTGCTCGACGCCACCAAGCTGATCCCCGAGGAAATCCTGGCGCCGATCCCGGTCGGTCGTCTCGTGCTCGACCGGATGCCCGACAATTTCTTCGCCGAGACCGAACAGGTCGCGTTCATGACCCAGAACGTCCCGCCCGGTATCGATTTCTCCAACGATCCGCTGCTGCAGGGACGGAATTTTTCCTACCTCGATACGCAGATAAAGCGCCTGGGCGGCCCGAACTTCACGCATATCCCGATCAACGCGCCAAAGTGCCCGTTCCATCATTTCCAGCAGGATGGCCACATGGCCATGCGCAATCCGGTCGGCCGCGTGAACTACCAGCCGAATTCGTTCGGCGAAGGGCCGCGGGAGTCGCCCCAGCGTGGTTTCCGCTCGTTTGCCGAAGCCGAACAGGGTCCGAAACAGCGTATCCGTGCCGAGAGCTTTGCCGATCACTACAGCCAGGCGCGACAGTTCTACATCAGCCAGACGCCGCCGGAGCAAGGGCATATCGCAGCCGCGCTGACCTTCGAACTCAGCAAAGTGAAGACAGCGGTCATCCGCGAGCGGATGGTGTCGCACCTGCTCAACATCGATGATGGACTTGCCAAGAAAGTCGCTGCGGATCTCGGATTGAAGGCAATGCCGAAACCCGCCGATGCGGCTGTTGCCACCCGGCAGGATCTTGCCGTAGCACCGTCGCTCAGCATCCTGGAAAATGGGCCCAAGCGGTTCGAGGGCCGCAAGCTCGGCATCCTCGTTACCGACGGTACAGATGCGACGCTGCTGAAGGCACTGACCTCGGAATTGGCCAAGGCCGGCGCCAGTTTCGAGATCATCGCTCCGAAGGTTGGCGGCGCGAAAGCCAGCGACGGCAGCCTGATCGAGGCGCAACAGATGATCGGGGGCGGCCCCTCCGTCCTCTACGATGCAGTAGCGTTGCTGCCGTCGAAGGCCGCGATGGCCGACCTGATCAAAGAAGCGACCGCGCGCGATTTCGTCGCCGACGCTTTTGCGCATTGCAAATTCATTGGCTATGTCGACGCCGCGATGCCTCTTTTCGAAAAAACGGGTATCGCCGACAGCCTCGACGGAGGCGTCATTGCGCTATCGGGACCGAAGGATGTCACCGGCTTCCTGACGGCCCTGGGCGCTTTACGCCTATGGGCGCGCGAGCCCAAGGTGAAGATGTCCAAGCTGTCGTGAGGCAGGGAGTAATGTTTGAATGGCTGCAGCATGGAGATAAGGCCCCCGAGCCGCGAAGGAGTATGCCTAGCCCGCGCGTGAAGGAAGCCGAATTCAAGCGGCGTTATCGTGAGCAATTTAACGACCCCGCTTTCGAAGCCGCCGCTGCAGAACTCGATATTATCGCCGACATTGCTTGGCAGGCCTATGACGATTCCCGCAAGAGTCCGCGAACCAGGAAAGCAGGCAAGGGCTTCGCCGACCCGGCCTACGACCTTCAGCTCGACTAGATCACGGCCAAGGCTGCGATAAACGCGGCACAGCGCCGCTACGAAGGTAGCAAGAAACGCCGCGTCCTCATCATCAATGCTTCATCACGCAGCGAGCACACATGTCCGGGAGAAATGTCGAAGAGCTATCGCTTCGCGGAGATCGCTCGCGAAGTCTGGATGGCACAAACGGTTATCAGCACCTTCTAGCGGGCGGCGCGGCGTGCCTTTGAACGGCCCCCGCCTGTCGCCACAAAGCAACAAGTTGGTGCGTGATTTCCTTCTTCGAACCTGTTGCACACCAGCAAGCGGCTACGGAGTGGAACCTGCGGCCATGGTCAGCGTTTCCCAAACGCTCATTCAACGAATTTCAACCACAGGAGCTAAGATCATGGGAAGCACCAGCGATAAAGCAGCCGGCATTGCCAATCAGGCGATCGGCAACGCCAAGCAGGGGCTTGGCAAGGCCGTCGGCAACGACAGGCTTCGCGCGGAGGGCGCTGCACAGGAAGCCAAGGGCAAGGTCGAGAAGGCGGTTGGCGACGCCAAATCTACAATCAAGGATGCGACCAACAAAGCCGCGGCGGCAATCAATAAAAACCTTTGAAATTGATAGGATGGGTAGTCGTCTGGAGGCCTACCCGTCTTTTGCTTGTTCGTCACGCTCGTCGGCTGGCACCACCTCATCCTGGGCTGCCAAAAAGTTTCCTAAGTGCTGCAGAGCCTCAAAGTGATCGCAGAAGACCTTGATTACGACGAGTAGAGGCACGGCCATGACCGCGCCAATAAGCCCCCACAGCCACGACCAGAATGCGATGGCGATGAATATTGCCACGGAGTTGATCTCAAGGCGTCGACCAACAACCGTCGGCGTGACAAATTGGCCTTCCAGCACATCGCACAGAAGCACAAAGGCCGGCGCCAACAGCGCGTAGGGCAGACTATCAAAGCTGATCAACCCGATAGCTGCAACCAGAACGATGGTGATCAGAGCACCGATGTACGGCAGGAAATTCAGAAGGGCTGCGGCTGCCCCCCAGAGCAAGGGATTGGGCATGCCAAGCGCCCAGAGGCCGAGAGCGATAACGGACCCCAATCCGGTGTTGATGACCGCAACTGTGAAAAGGTAATGCGAGATTTCGCGCTCGACATCATAAGCGACCTGAAGCGCTCGTTTCTTATCGCCGAGCTTTGGAAATGACTGGATGATCTTCTCCTAGAACATGGTTCCGGAGGCGAGAATGAACAGCGACAGTACGAAAATGATTGTGATGCTCGTTCCAACCGATAGAAGGCTACCAGCTGCTTGCGAGACAATGCCAGACGGAGCTATCACAACTTTCTGGAGGCTCGGATCCTGTGCTGCGTCGGTGGCGCTCTCAACCTGATGCGAAATCTCGATGAAACGTTCAAAGGGATGTTTCAGGTCGGAGAGCCGTTCGCTAAGCTTTTGGCCGATCGAAGGCGCATTGCTGATCAACTGGACAATCGGGTCGCTTAGGAGATAGCCCGCGCTGGCGACGGCGCCGACTGCCAATAGAACCAGCATTGTCGCCGACACAGTTTCCGGTACGCCATGCTTTTTCAGGAAACGAACGACTGGCCTCAACGTCAGCGCAAGCAGGAACGCCAGGATAACCGGTATGAAAAAGTCACGCGCAAAAAACAGGGCGTCGACTGCCATGAAAATGAATATTCCAATCAGCAGAGACCGGATCAAATGCGTATCGGCTTGCGAATTAGGGGTGGATGCATCTCCTGCGGCCACCCCAGCGGATTCGATTTTCATGGTTATCCTCCAACGCGATTGAATGGTCGCCCTGGCTGACCGCGACGATGATTGAGAAAGCCCGACTTCGCGCCGGGCTTTCTCTTCCTTGAATCGAGCGGGCCGCTTTAGCGGCTGGTCAGGAAAACCGCTTCCTCCTCGTCGCGCTGCCTGCCACCGAGTGCCGCCGCAGCACTGGCTATGAAGGCACCGATGACCAGCGAGAGAGCCCCGATCAGCGCGAAGGTGGCAGTCGCCTTCCTGGCGATGTCGGCGGCTTGCTTGGCCTTGACCTTAGCGTCCTGCACCTTGGCAAGGATAGCATCGACGCGCGCCTTGGCATCCGCTTCCGACAACCCTGTCCGGACTGCCACCAGCTGCGACAGATAGGTCTTGTCATCGGCCGAAACCTCGCCAACTGCTGCGCTGGCGATCAGGATGCGCGATGCCTGTGCCGTTGCCGACGCATCGCTTTGCGGATTGGCTGCGGCAAGCTTGGCCGGGTCGGTCGGTCGGAAAAGTGAATCCACGAAATAGGATGTCGCGTTGTCGGCCGCTCCGCCAACGTTTGCCGATGCACCCGCCGAAGCGCCCATGGCGGCCCCCGAAGCGACGGTCGACACCGCCTGCACGCCGGAGCCGATGGCCGCAGTGAGAGCCGAGCCGAGCACACCGACGACCAGCAGCGTTGCGAGTGCCCAGGCAAGGAAGCCGTGGGCGGTATCACGGAAAAAAACTTCATCGGTATGGATGCCAGCCCATTTCGTGCGCAGGCGCCCGGCAAGATAGCCGCCGACGCCCGAGGACAGCCACTGTACGATGACCAGCCAGACAGCCGTGGAAACCGCGAAGGTGGCTACCGAGGCGCCCGAGCCCGACCATGGCGAAACCATTGTCAGTCCAAGGCCGGAGCCGAGCAGCATCAAAATGAAGGTGAGCGTACAGGCCGCGAAGGCGCCGGCGATGATCGGCCCCCAGCTGACGGCGGTGGAGGAGGATTCCGTGGAAGCGGAAACGTCGATAGCCGATAGGGTAGAGTGCATGACAGCCTCCCTACCGGACGAAAAGCATGATGAGAATGATGATAGGAATCGGAATTCCGAGCAACCAGAGCAAGATGCCGCGTCCCATGAGAGCCTCCCGTTACTGTGTTACGATGCAGTAATAATTCGGTGATCGGCCTTTCGTTCCGTGTCCAAATGGATACGTCATTTGCGATCAACGGCCGAATAGCAGAAGGGCATCGGGGCCCAATCACCAGAATAGCTGGAAGATCATGACCACGGCTGCCGCCGCCATGACGGCAGTTGCGAGCCAGCCGACGAGCCGCATTGCCAGCGAAACCGTGCTTGTGCCCATGACCTCTCGTCGGGCCGTCATCAACATCATGATCGCCATCACGGGCACCGCGACGACGCCATTGACCACCGCGCTCCAGTAAAGGGCCTTTATCGGATCGATCGAGGTAAAGTTGAGAGCCGCGCCGATGAGGGTGGCCACTGCGATTGTCCCGTAGAAGGCCTTCGCCTCGAGCGGCTCGCGCTCCAGCCCGGTTGGCCACTTTCGCGATTCACCGAGCGCATAGCCAGCCGAACCGGCGAGTACTGGGATGGCGAGCAGTCCCGTGCCGATGACCCCGAGCGCGAAAATGAAAAAGGCAAACGAGCCGGCAACTGGCTTCAAGGCTTCAGCCGCCTGGCTCGTGGTTTCGATATCGGTGACGCCGTTGGCGTGGAGAATGGATAGTGGCTTTCGCCGAAACTATCCGATTCTATCCGAATGCGCGCTATACCACTGAAATCACAAAAGAAATTTGAAATCGATCAGCGCCGACGGTACGACGGGATGGCTCAAACCCCTCCCTGTCGTAGCGCAAGCTCGATCGCGAGGCGATCACGGTCAAGGAACTCTGCACCCGTTACCTCGAAGATCTCAAAAACGGGCTCGTGCTTGGGAAAAGGGGGCGGCCAAAGAAGCCCACGACAATCTCCACCGATGTCGGGCGCGTTGAGCGCCACATCGTCCCGCTGCTCGGCAGCCGACGTGTGCGGGATTTGGCCAAGTCCGACGTCACCCAGGCCATGAAGGACATTATGGCGGGCAAGACACGCGCGAACGTCAAGACAGGCAAGCTGCGTGGGCGCGCAATCGTGCGCGGTGGAGCCGGCACGGCAGCCCGAACGATAGGGCTCTTCGGCGGCATTCTCACCTATGCGGTCGAACTCGGCATTATAGAGCAGAATCCCGTGCACGGCGTTCGCAAGCCGAAGGACAGGATAAACGCCCGCCGCCTCAACGAGCAGGAGTATCGCACGCTCGGCGATATCCTGCGGAAGGCGGTCGACGACGGGCAATACGACACCTCCGCAGAAATGATCCGGGTGATCGCCCTGACGGGCTGCCGACGCAGCGAGGTCATCGGCCTACGTTATGGCGAAGTCGATGTTGAGGGCAGTTGCCTGCGCTTGACCGACAGCAAGGAAGGAGCATCAGTGCGTCCGATCGGTCTGCCGGTCCTGGAGTACTTCGAGGGTCGCCGCGACGAGGAACAGGGTGCCGAAGACTATGTCTTCCCCGGCTGGGAGGATGACACGGCATTCGGAAGCTTCCCCAGGCGCTGGACGAAGCTACTAGAGAGCACCGACCTGGCCGGCATCACACCGCATGTTCTGCGGCACAGCTTCGCCAGCATTGCCAATGACCTTGGTTCACCGAGGCGACGATCGCCGCCTTGGTCGGTCATTCACGAGGATCGGTGACGAGCCGTTACATTCACACCGTGGACACCGCCCTCATCATGGCGGCAGACAGCATCGCCGGCTACATCCAGGGGCTACTGGACGGCGTCGCGTTCACCCACACTGCCTATGCGCTCGATCGGGATTCCAGGAAGTCGGCGCTTGCACACTTCCTGGGAAAGCCGACGGCGAGTGGAAGGAGTACTGACCGATCAGCGGCGTGATCGGACGTCCGCTTTGCGCCCGCCCCATATCTGCCGTTTAGTTCATTCGTCCGTTCTCCAAAAGCCGACCTTGCCTAGAGGCACCAGCATGGAAAGGGTGTTGCAAATCTTTCGAACTGCCCCCGTATTCATGGCAAGGCTGACGGCAGAACGGGGGCGTCCCCGAAACAGACCCACGTATCGCGCGCCTGGCAATCCATTCGGCCAGCGCCGCTGCCTTGTTCCTGATCGAGACACGGCGGCTAAGGTTTCCGTCGTTGGTCCGTAACGGTCAGGGACGGCAGCCTTAGTAGGTCGACCGCCCGGAAGCTGCCTGTCCGCAATCGGCCGAAGTCGGTCATCTCTGAAGGCCTGCAACATGACCGCCACTGCCGCATTCCTGTCCAAACGCAATGAGATCTGTTTCCTAATCAAGTGCCGCTGTTTTCGCGGCACGGCCGGAACATCCACTCGCCCTCAGTGTCGGGCATGAAGCGGACGCGACAGGTGCCAGCGCCCCAGCGTAGAAGCGGGCAGCCGAAGCGATAGCGCATGAGCCTGACCTGACCGTCGCCTGACAGCCTCGGACCTGCATCGAATGGATGCTTCGCACGTTGGGACTCTATTGCGCCTCTGTCTGCACCTTAGAAATCTCGGCGCACACGGCGCCGAGTACCTCGCGGTTGAGCTTCCTCCAACGCCCATTGATTGCAGACGGAAGCGGTTGCCGCCGTGCTCGGTCGCGATGGACGCATCGGGCGCGGTGAGGCCGCCACGCTGGCACAGATCGTCTCGGCGATCACGTTCGTCGCGATGTCGGCGACGATCAATGCCGCCAAGGCTGTCGATGAAATCATCGAGGAAATCGCCAGCCGTGTGCGGGTGATGTTGTCCTGCTGAGGGTTGGCAGCGCGGTCTCGTCGCCGTGAAGGAATCAGGCTCAAATCGACGGGGCGCGAGCAATGGCCGTGGCGGCATCTGCGCCTGCGGCGAGCTGCCTTTTCTGAGCCGGCAGGCGCATGCGCGCGCTGAGCGGGGGCGTGTAGATGACTAATCAAACGAATGGATCGGACCGCTCATGGGCAAGGGATGCGAACCGGTGCAGCCATTGCCGATGATGGTGATCGCGCCTCGTATTATTCTTGTCGTTCTCATGGTTGGTCGGTGATTTGGTGCGGTCGGACATGTTGACGCGGTGCCCGGACGCGCGCGTCGAGCGCCGCAGCGGAGGGAATCCTGATCGGCCAGGCCGATATACATGCCAGTTGGTATTCGACGTCGAGACCGTCAGCGGCGACGGGTTAGCTGGCTGACTGTTGATCAAGCCCTGCGTTAATCCAGGCACGCGTCTGTTCCAGCACTTCATCCGAAAACGCTGGGTCGTCGGTCGCCCGGGCGAGGATCACTGCCCCCACCATCGCCGCAAAGCTTCCGATCGCTGCGCGGCGTCTGTCTGCCGGATCCAACTCCGGGAGCACAGTACCGATACGGTTGATCTGCGAGCGAAGGCCTTCGGTCATGGTCGAGCGTGCAGCCGGGGTCTGATGGCGGATGGCCGCGGCAAGACCCGCCGTCGGACAGCCACCTGCGGCGTTGTCGCGATGACGGGGCGAAAGATAGGACCCCACATAAGCGCGAAAATCGCCCCCTCCGCTCGAATCCGCAGCGAGGACATGGGCAACGGTCTGCGCGATCAAGTCGTCCTTCGAACTGAAGTGGCCATAAAAGCCGCCATGGGTGAGCCCGGCGGCGTTCATCACTTCCGCCACGCTGACTGCGTCGAACCCCTTTTCGCGAAACAGCCGGCTGGCAACATCCAGAATCCGGCGACGGTTCTCGGCCATCTGTTCTCGACTGACCTTCATTTTCAAAATTCTCCGCCGGCCCCGTTGACATTTACATGATGGCTATCATATTTAGCGTCATTCATGATGGTCGTCATGAATATAGGTCTTATCTGAATAGAGAGCAATCCCATGACCACCATTCCGTCAGCCCTCATCACCGGCGCCTCCACCGGCATCGGAGCCGCCTATGCCGAGCGCTTCGCGCGCCGCGGGCACGACCTCGTGCTGGTTGCCCGTGACATGGCACGAATGGAGGCTCTGGCGGTCCGTCTGCGTCAGGAAAATGGCGTGGCGATCGACATCATCCGCGCTGATCTTACGCAGCCTGCCGAGCTTGCAACGGTGGAGACGAGGCTGCGTGACGACGCCCGCATCGGGATCCTCGTCAACAATGCCGGAACTGCAATCGGCGGAAGCTTCATCGAGCAGAGCACCGATGACGTCGCGCGGCTGGTTACGCTTAACACGACCGCACTTCTGCGGCTTGCCAGCGCCGTGGCCCCGCGTCTTGCGAAGGCCGGCGAAGGGGCGATCATCAACATCGGCTCTGTGGTCGGCCTGGCGCCGGAGTTCGGCATGACGGTCTACGGCGCAACCAAGGCCTTCGTGCTGTTTCTGTCGCAGGGGCTCAGCCTCGAGCTCGCGCCGAAGGGTGTCTACGTCCAGGTCGTCCTTCCCGCCACGACGCGAACGGAGATCTGGGGACACGTCGGCGCCGACATCAACACGCTTTCCAACGTGATGGAGGTGGACGATCTGGTTGATGCGGCGCTGGTTGGCTTCGACCGCCGCGAAGCGGTGACCATCCCGCCGCTTCCCGATGCCGGGCAGTGGGACGCGCTTCAGGCCGCGCGCCAGGCAATGCTTCCGAACTATCGGAACGAACATCCTGCCGAGCGGTACCGCACGGCCGCCTGAGCACCAACGAAGCCATTTCGATAAACAACCCCGCTGCGGCGGGGACAAACAAAGGTGACTTATGACGAGCAAAACGCTGTTTGACCCCTATACTCTCGGCTCGCTGACCCTCTCCAATCGTATCGTCATGGCACCCCTGACGCGCAATCGCGCTGGCCCGGGCCTCGTGCCAGGCGATCTCGCCGCGGAATACTACGGCCAGCGCGCGTCGGCCGGCCTGCTGATTTCCGAGGCCACGCAGATCTCGCGGCAGGGACAGGGTTACCAGGACACGCCCGGCATCTACTCCCAGGCTCAGATCGATGGCTGGCGCAAGGTCACGACCGCCGTGCACGCCAAGGGCGGGCGGATTTTCCTGCAACTCTGGCATGTCGGCCGAGTCTCACATGTCGACCTCCAGGAGGACCGGGCGGCGCCGGTTGCGCCGTCGGCGATCCGGGCAGGAACCAAGACGTTTGTGAACAACGGCTTCTTCGATGTCTCGGAGCCGCGCTCGCTCAATCTCGACGAGCTTCCAGGGATCGTGAACGATTTTCGACAAGCGGCAGCGAACGCCATTGAGGCTGGCTTCGATGGAGTCGAGATACATGGTGCCAATGGCTATCTGCTTGACCAGTTCGCCAAGGACGGCGCGAATGCTCGTGACGACGCCTATGGCGGGTCGGTCGAGAACCGGGCCCGGCTGATGCTGGAGATCACGGCCGCCGTCGTCGACGAGATCGGCGCCGAGCGTACCGGTATCCGGATTTCCCCCGTCTCGCCCGCCAACGGCGTCTCGAGCAGCGATCCCCAGGCGCAGTTCGACTATATCGTCGATCAACTCGACGCCTTGGACATCGTCTACATCCATGTCGTCGAGGGCGCCACGGGCGGACCGCGCGATGTTGCGCCATTCGACTTCGGATCGCTCCGCCGGCGCTTCAACAACACCTATATCGCCAATAATGGCTATGACCTCGAACTCGCAGCCTCGCGGCTCGCCGAGGGCAAGGCCGACTTGTTCGCCTTCGGACGCCCGTTCATCGCCAATCCCGACCTTGTTGAACGACTGAAGACACGCGTGCCGCTGGCGGAGTTCAACCCGGCGACGCTCTATGGCGGCGGCCCCGCCGGCTATACCGACTATCCCGCGACCAGCGTCTCAGGCCGCCCATGAGCCATCGGAGGACCGCGCCTACGCGGCAACCATCCCACCTGACAGCAGCGCCTTAGGGCATCTCTCTGGCGCTCGAGCGGGTAAATGATCCCATCAGGCTGAAACGGCTGCTCGCCAGCGACCACCGGCGTGCCAGATTCTAGCGCTGTGCCCGAACGGCGTCGGTCGGCACACCAATCCTGACGGCATTGTCGCCTCTGAGGTCAACAAGTCGAAGTTCTGCTGTGGTAGTATCTCCGCGTAGCGCCGTTGTGTCAGCTCCGCCTCATCGATCGGAAGATCGCCGACAAGCCCTTCGCGCCGGTCACGGAGCACTGTTTCGAGGAAGCACACCTTGAGGGAGTCGCCGCGGTTGAGAACGCCGAAACGATGCAACACGACGCCGAGGATCGCTGAACCGGCTCGGCGATTAAGATGCCGGCATAGTCGGCGGCCGCGAGGCGCGGCATATACTGCGTCGATCACTCTCCGTGATGCCAGTGATCACCTCCGTGATGCCAGTGCCGGCGCGACAGGCGCGGTGCAGGCTCCCTGATGTCGCGTGCTCACCATCGTCCTGCCGGCTGGGCCAGGCGAAACGACGACCCGGTATTCGGCATCAGACCAGCATGCCCATCGGGTTTTCGATCATGCGCTTGAAGGCGACCAGAAGTTCGGCGCCGAGCGCGCCATCGACGGCACGGTGGTCGGTCGACAGCGTCACCGACATCACGGTGGCGACCTTGATCTCGCCGTTCTTGACCACGGCGCGCTGCTCACCCGCACCCACCGCCAGGATCGTCGCATGCGGCGGGTTGATGACCGCGGCAAAGTCCTTGATGCCGAACATGCCCAGGTTGGACACCGCCGTGGTGCCGCCCTGATACTCCTCGGGCTTCAGCTTGCGGCTGCGCGCGCGGCTGGCCAGATCCTTCATCTCGTTGGAGATGGTGGATAGCGTCTTCTCGTCGGCGTGGCGGATGATCGGCGTGATCAGGCCACCGGGGATCGACACGGCAACGCCGACATCGGCATGCTTGTGCTTGACCATGGCGCGCTCGGTCCACGACGCATTGGCATCCGGCACCGCCATCAGCGCCATCGCCATCGCCTTGATCACCATGTCGTTGACCGACAGCTTGTAGGCGGGAGCTTCGCCCTTGTCGGTCTTCTTTATCGGAGCGGCGGCATTCAACTGCGTGCGCAGCGCAGCAGCGCATCGAGCTCGCAGTCGAGCGTCAGGTAGAAATGCGGGATGGTGGTCTTGGCTTCGACCAGCCGCCGCGCAATCGTCTTGCGCATATTGTCGTGCGGGACAAGGTCGTAGGAGCCCTCGGCGAACAGTTTCAGCGGCGGAGAGCGTCCGACGCACGTCACGTACCCGGGATGACTCCCATTGGAAGCCCAGTCTTCTCGCGGGCAAGCTTGATGCCCAAATTGAGATAGCTGCCTCGCCTGAAAAGAGGCGACCCTTTCCGCAGAAGCGTACCGTCCGGTGATAGCTGCCTTGCCGCGAGAGGACTAACGTCGCAAGTCCTGGGAGCAATCCAGTACTTCAGTGCTCGTTTTCGCGCCAACCTTGCCTGCATTCCATGCTCGTCGTCCTCGCCGCGGACACCAAGCGTGGCCATCCGCCAAGCGTGGCCGTCCGCGTGTCCGAACAAAGCAGGGAATAGCTATCTGACCTTGACGACGACCTTGCCCTTCGCACGTCCTGTTTCGACGTAGGCCAGAGCCTCATTGGTCGCTTCAAAGGGAAAGACCCTGTCGACAACCGGGCGGATCGCTCCGGATTCGATGAGGGACGTGATGTTGCCCAGCTGGTCACCTTGCGCCCACATGAACAGGAACGAATACCCCACGCCCCGGCGCTTGGCTTTGGCCCGAATACCGCGGCTCAGCAGGCGCAGCACCAGCCTTAGCACTACGTTCAGTCCCTGCTTCCTGGCAAATTCCGGATCCGGCGGACCGGAGATGGAGATGAGCTTGCCGCCCGGTTTCAGCACAGTCAGGGATTTTTCAAGCGTCTTGGCGTCCTGGCTGTTCACCACGACGTCGTAGCCCGACAGGATCTTCTCGAAGTCATCCTTCTTGTAGTCGACGACGACATCGGCGCCGAGACCCTTGACCAGATCGGCGCTCGCTGCGCTCGCCGTTGTCGCGACGGTCGCGCCGAGATGCTTCGCCAGCTGGATGGCGAACGTCCCCACGCCGCCGGAGCCAGCCTGGATGAAGACTTTTTGACCCTTCTTCAAGCCTGCCCTCTCGATGAGCTCCTGCCAGGCAGTCAGGCCGACCAGGGGGATTGAGGCCGCCTCTTCCATGCTGAGGTTTTTGGGCTTCAGGGCCACGTCGGCTTCATCGATTGCGATGAATTCGGCGAATGTCCCGATCCGGCCATCGCGCGGCCGCGAATAGACAGCGTCGCCGGGTTTGAATTTCCGAACTTTCGAGCCCACCCTGACAACCGTCCCAGCCACGTCGTGGCCCAGGATGAAGGGCCGGCGATAGGGCAGGATGAGTTTGAACTCGCCGGTCCTGACCTTGGAATCCAGCAGGTTCACGCCCGCGGCATGGATCTCGACCAGGACATCATTGTCCAGCAGCTCCGGCTCCGGCATCTCCGCCAGCCGCAGAATGCCTTTCTTGTTATATTTATCGACAACGAATGCCTTCATGGCAGTGACTTTCTGAAAATGTCTGTTGGTGTTCAGGGACGAAACAAGCCACGCGTTTCCGCCGCAACCCGCCCTGTGGAAGTAGTCATCCCTCGAGGAAAGAAAGGGCTTTCGGGACGAAATCGGCGTAATTCTGGAAGATCCCGCCATGCCCGGCGTCCGGGTAGATGATCAGTTGTGCTCCAGGGATACGCTTGGCGAGATCGTGGGTATTGGCGCTCGGCACCATCCTGTCGTGATCGCCATTTGCAACCAAGGTAGGAATGCGGATGGTGCTCAGATCTTGCGGCGTTTGCAGTCCATAGGCCTTGATCGCCTTCAGTTGCGCGCCGAACGCGCTCAGCGAGATCGCCTTGTCACGGTTACTCTTGCGCTCTTTCAGCCGCTCCAGAAATGCGTTTGCGGCACGGCGGCCATTCGCTGTCCTTGTGAAGAAGAGATAGTATTTCGCATCCCGGAAAGTCAGCGCACCCTTGATCATGTCCACGATCGTCAGCGGCGTCACCTTGTCGATGCCTTGGCCACCGGCCGGCCCGGTGCCGGAGAGGATGAGTTTGCGCACAAGCCTGGGCTCGGTCAGGACAATCTCCTGCGCCACGAAGCCGCCGAGTGAAAAGCCGAAGAGGTCGACTTCTTCGAACCCCAACGCCCGGATAAAGGCGACGGCATCGCGCGCCATCCCGGAGATGGTTGACGGCGTTTTGCCACCCGAAGCACCGATGCCGCGATTGTCGAAAGCAATCACCCGCCGGGTCGCAGCGAGGCCATCGACGATGCGTGGATCAAAATTGTCCAGCTGAGCCCCCAGATGGTTGAGCAGGATCACCGGCACGCCCGTCCTGGGCCCGAGTTCCCGGTAGACAAATACCGTGCCGCCGACATCGACAGAGCGCGTTGGCGGCATCCTGGAACGATAGCCGGGAATAGTGCGACTGATTGACTATATGTGTCATGTTTGACACCTCCGTGCTGTGGCGCCTGACCAATTGTGTCGTGGTTGCCAGTCTCATGTACGTGAACTCCTTCGCCTCGCTGTTGGTTCAGACCGATAGGCGGAACTGCTTGCGCAAGGTCTTGTCGAACATCTCCGCGGGGGCGAAGCGGCGCAGCATGCTGACCTGCCGTGCAGCCTTGCCGGCGGTGTAGCGCCGTCGCGGACGGGCGTCGGTCGCCGCCTTGACAACCACATCCGCCACCACTTCCGGCCGATCGGCTTTGGGCATCACGTCGCGAAGCAGCGCGTCGACCGCGGCTCGAGCCTGATCGTATTCTTTCAACACCGAATCCGGCACAATCCCGTTCTGGTCGAAGACGGTACGCACGTATGCCGGCTCGATGACCGAGACGCGGACGTTGAAGGCGCGAACCTCGTGGTCGAGCGATTCCGAATAGCCTTCGAGCGCGTGCTTGACTGCCGAGTAATGAGCCGAGTATGGCGCGGGTACCAATCCCAGAATCGAGCCGATGTTGATGATGCGTCCTTGGCCGCGCTGCCGCATCGACGGCAACACCGCATTGGTCATGCGGATGACGCCGAACAGATTGACGTCGAACAAGGCCTGCACCTGTGCAACCGAGGACTCCTCGGCGCCGCCAAGCAGGCCGACACCGGCATTGTTGACCAGCAGGTCGATCCGCCCGGTCTGCGCCAGCACGGTTGAAACGAGGGCACTGACGGAGTCGCCGTCGGTCACGTCGCATGTCAGCATGGACACCTGCGCCGGGCCGTTGCTTATCGCCCTGCGGCTTGTCCCGAAGACGGTATATCCTGCCCGCGCCAAGGCCTCGGCGCTGGCGCGGCCGATGCCCGAGGAGGCTCCGGTCACGATTGCGGTTCTTCCTGAAAGGGTACTCATTCGATACTCCAAAGACATGAGGGCTAGCTTTTTGCTATTGCTTGAATTATGATCATAATATCAAATTACGAACATAATGCAATAGCAGAAAGGAATAGCAGCCATGCGCTACGAAAAGGGTCGCAAGGACGCCTCACGCAGCCGGATCATGGAGGTCGCCGCGGAACGCTTTCGGAATGACGGCATAGCTGCGTCGGGACTGGCGGCCATCATGGGCGATGCCGGGCTGACGAACGGGGCCTTCTATCCGCACTTCCAATCCAAGGCGGCACTTGTCCGCGAAAGCGTGGCGGCGGCACTGGAGGATCAGTCCGACCAGATTGGGCAAGCGTTGGCCTCCGGCGGTCTGGCAATGGCCATAGACACCTATCTGGCGGCGGCGCACCGAGACAGTCCCGGGAAGGGCTGCGCGTCTGCCGCATTGTTGCCGGAAATCGCACGTGAACCAGCCGAATCCCGTCAACTCTATACCGAGCGTTTGCTGACTCTGGTGCGCCAGGTGTCGGCGGAACTGCCGCCGCAAACTCCTGATCCGGAGAGCGTTGCGTTCGCCATCTTCGCGACCCTCATTGGCGCACTTCAACTGGCCCGCGCAGTCGAAGGGACGGAATTGTCGGATCGTATTCTCGCAGCGGGGAAAGATGCGGCGCTGACGCTGATTCAGCCGCGTTAGGACGAAGTAGCGTCCTGACGTGTCAGGGGCGGGCTGCCTGCCAGGAATAGGTCGGCTTTGGGTCAGCTTACGCTCGCAGCGGCGTGAAGGTTCGCTTTTGAATAACCGAGGCCCGAAGCTGCCAGTCCACTTTCGACCCAGAATAGGAGATTCGAAACGTCGACCCCCTGATGTCGGGTTCTGGTGCGGAGCAGTCCAAACCAGCAGATCCGCGTCCATCCTACGGCGCAGATCAACTTCTGAGTGCTGCCCACATGAGCAACGCTCACTTGCACCTCTCGCCTGCTGAGACGACGCTTCAGCAGAAATGGGCGCTCAACGCAGTCAGTTCGAATGAAATTGCATCAGTCGGCGCTCCTCTGTCGTCAGAACAAACTATCCCGAGTGCTTACTTCGAAATAGTCTCAGCGCAGTATCGCGGCGCATAGCCTTGCATAAATATCTGAAATATAAAGGAAAACTGGCGCACCCGACAGGATTCGAACCTGTGACCTCTGCCTTCGGAGGGCAGCGCTCTATCCAGCTGAGCTACGGGTGCTTCCCGGTGATCCGGAAAACGAACCAGCCGGTGAACCGGCAAGTCACGGCTTCTTAGCGGAAGCCGGCGCAGGCTTCAACGGGCAATTGGCGATTGGCTGTGCGGCCGGCCCTTCGCAGGCTCAGGGCGTTCGGCATTCGAAAAGCCAAGCAATTGGCTTTTCGTCCGCTGCGCGGATCACGCCTCACTCCCCCGCCTCACCCTTCACCACCCGCCTTCCCCGCACGGCCCGCTTCACCTTCTTGGTCCCCGCAAGCTCGTTCATGGCATCCAGCTGCATCTGCTGCATCTCGGCCAGGCGCGTCCATTGGCGGGAGATGAGGTAGTCGAGTTTTTCGTGCAGGTGGCGCACTTCGAGCTCGGCTTTGAGGTTGACGCGGTATTCGTTGAAGGAGCGCAGGCGGTCTTTCACCTCCTGGCGCTTCTGGCTCATCATGATGATTGGCGCCTGGATGGCGGCGATGCAGGAGAGCAGCAGGTTGAGCAGGATGAAGGGATAGGGATCGAAGGCGCCATTCAAACCCTCGAACAGGTTGATGCCGATCCAGACCAAAAGCACGGTGGCGAACGAGATCAGGAACCACCAGCTGCCGCCGAAGGCGGCCATATTGTCGGAGACGCGGTCGGGGAAGGTGCGGTGCTCCTCGAACTCCTCTTCCGAGTTTTCGGAAATCGTGTCCTGCCTGGCGATCGATTCCACCACCTGGCGGTCGAGCTCGGAGAATTCGCCGTGCTCCTGCTGCAGCAGCTCCTCCATGTAGCGCATGCGGTAGCGGCCGAGCTCCTCGCGGCTGATGCGGGCGCCCCTGGGCAGGTCGGGATGGTCGGAGCGGATGCGGTCGGCGAGACTCGGGCGCAGCGTGTCGATGCGCACCAGGTCGCGCTTGTGGAATTTGCGGCCGGAGATCGCCGACGGCTTCTTCTTCGGCTTTATGCGCGACGCGCCGGGGCCGGAGGGTTCTGAGTCCGGCACTTCGGGCGTGTCGAAATGCTCGTCGGAAACCTCGTGCAGGTCCTCCGGCGTGATCGGCGCCTCGAAATATTCGCTGCCGCTGTCGTGCTCATTGTCCGCCGCCTGCTGCTCGGATGCCTTGGGGACGGTGCTCATGGTGCGGGCTCCTGCTGTGGCGCTGCTGGTTCTGAGGATACGCCAAGGCGACGGGGCATATCCACTGTCGGATTGCGCTGCCTATGCCATGGCTTCCCAACGATTGCGTGACAACAGGATAACAATAGCCGGCTGTGTGGTTTTGGGGGTTGGCCGAGGCCTCTCTGCTTCGTCATCCACGGGCGGAGCGAGGAGCGGAAGCGGCGTCGCGGAGACCCGAAGATGACGAAGAGGGGTCGGACGGCCCTTCGCAGGCTCAGGGCGTTCGTCATTCGAAAAGCCAAGCAATTGGCTTTTCGTCCGCTGCGCGGACCACTCCTCACCTCACTGCTGTTCGGCGAACATCAGCCTGGTCTTGGTGCCATCCATCGTCGGCGACAGGCTGCGCTGGATCAGCGCTTCGACATGGTCGTTGCGCTGGCGGGCTGAGTCGGCGCCCATCACCACCACGATCAGCTGGCGGCCATCGGCATTGTAGGAGGTGACGATGTTGAAGCCCGACGCCCTGATGTAGCCGGTCTTGATGCCGTCGACGCCGCGCACGCGGCCGAGCATGTCGTTGTGGCCGCGCACCAGCCTGCCGCGGAACATGAAATCGCTCTCGGAGAAATAGTGGAAATGCTGGGGAAAGCGCTGGCGCAGCGCCATGCCGAGCACCGCCATGTCGCGCGCCGTCGTCATCTGGCTGTCGTCGGGTAGGCCCGACGCGTTGCGGAAGGTGGTGCTGGTCATGCCGAGCGCGCGCGCCTTGGATGTCATCATGGCGGCGAACTGGTCCTCCGAGCCGCCGAGATACTCGCCGACCGCCACCGCGACGTCATTGGCGGATTTGACGACGATGGCGCGGATGGCGGAATCGACATCGATCGTTTCGCCGCGCCGGAAGCGCATCTTGGTCGGCGGCTGCGAGGCGGCATGGTCGGAGACCGGGATCTGCGTTTCCTTGGTGACGCGGCCGGACTCCATCGCTTCGAACAGCAGATAGAGCGTCATCATCTTGGTCAGCGAGGCCGGGTAGCGCTGCGCCGTCGAGTTAACCTCGAACATCTGCTTGCCGGTCTTCACGTCGACGACGATGGCCGCATATTTCTGCGGCGGCGCGGGGACAGTCAGCACCTGGTCCGGCGGGGTCACGGTCGAGCAGCCGGCGACCAGCAGCAACAGGCCAAGGGCGACGAAAACTCTCTGAAGGAGCGGAAAGGGACGCAATTTGGACAAGGGCGGGACTGTTCTGGCGATGCTGTTGCTGAGATGAGGCGAAGCTAACGTAACGCGCTGGATGCGTCCATTTGGTTAATGGCTGTTAGCCCCAGGATTGTCGAGCCTTCGCAGGACTTGGGTTCCTCGCCCCACATTCGTCTACGGCATGCACACATTTCCAAGCAGTTGGTCTTTGGCGATAGCGTGTATGGCAGCTTGGCGCATGCATTGTCTTATGCGGCGCTGGTCGACCCCCACTCCGTCTCGGCTTCGCCGAGCCACCTCTCCCCCGATCGACGGGGTAGAGGAAACGCGCCAAACTTTTTGCCGTCAACGCTCGTCCAGCAAAGCTCCCTTCCTTTCCCTCCGGAGGGGGGAAGGTGGCGCTGCGAAGCAGCGACGGATTGGGGGAACCACCTGGCAATCAAGCCTCCGACCGACCAGTCACGCCAATCACAGAGGATGCCGGCATAGCGTAGCACATTCGCAGATGCGAGGAACTTGAGCCCTTTATCCGCCCCGAAAACGCCTGTTTCTGTGTCTTTCCTTGCCAGAACCGCGTTTCCTGTGGGAAGGGGCGTGGCATTGGCTGGCTTGGGGGGTGGCATGACTGACATCGGGGCCGGGGGCGCAGCGCCCTCGCTTATCAAGGCATCGCTCAGCCGCACCGGAAAATGGGCCGGCAGCGTCGCTTTCATCAGCGGCGCCGTGGGCGACGTGCTCAATCCGCTGGCGCCGTTCGCCGCCTATATCGCGCTGGTCGCGGCGGTAGCGGCGGCCATCATCGCCATCGCAATTGTGCTCAGGCTGGTGCTGGCGGCCAAGGCGCTGCCGGCGCTGTTGTTCGCCACCAGTGCTGCGGCCGTCGCCGGCGGCGTCTATGCCGTACAGCAGGAGACCAATTCGCAGAACGGCGTCATCGCCAGCCTGGTGCCGGCGATCGCGCAGCTGCAGCAGTCGATGGGCATCGTCTCCGAAAAGGTGGCGAAGATCGAGCAGACGGTGACGCAGACGCAAAAGACCGTCGAAGAGGTCAAGAAAACGACCGACACGGTGGCGCAAAAGGCCGACCAGATCGCGTCCGCCCAGCAGCAGCAGACGCAACAGGGCGCTGAGACGCAAAAGACCGTCGAGGCGGTCAAACAGACGACCGAGACGCTCGCCGCCGGCCAGCAACAACAGCAGGTCGAGGCCGAAAAGCTGCAGGCGACGACCGAGCAGATCGCCGCCTCGATCGACACCATCGCCAAGGGGTTTGCCCAGCTGGCGGCCCAGGGCGGGGCGATCGCCGAGCCGAAGCGGCCGGACGAGTTCTACCACAATGCCCGCGTCTACGAATTGTCGGGCGACATGCTCAATGCAAGGCGCTCCTACCTCGCCTTTGCCAGCTTCGATGTCGATGCCATCGACCCCTATACGCGCTTTGCCACGCTGCTTCGGGTCCAGGACGGCAAGGCGGGCGCGCGCGAAGTGTTCGGGCAGCTGGCCGACAAGGGCAAGGCGCTGTCGATCAAGCTGGTGCATATCCTGCAGTTCGAGGACGCGCAGCGGCTCGACAAGCTCAACGCCTTCATCACCGCCAATCCCGACTATGCGCCGGCCTATTTCCTCAAGGCGCAGGAGTTTTCGGAAGACCGCCTCGGCAGCCAGACGCTGGCCGACAAGCGCAACGAGGCCCAGGCGCTGACCAAGTTCGCCTCCTACGAAAAGGATGGCGGGCTGCTCAAATATTTCGTCGACCAGACCCAGCTCGCCGACTGGCTGGACCGCAGCCGCAGCCGGCTGGCCGCACTTGGCGACGTGCTCGACCCAGCCCGCTTTGCGCCTTCGCTGACGCCGATGCGCTCCAACCAGGGCTGGTCGATGACCATTTCGCTGCCCGAGCCGGCGACCGCGATCTCCTGGCGTCTGGGCACCAGCGGTCCCTTCACCGACACCGGCTTCCTGGCGATGAAGGACCAGACCACCGGCAAGCCGATGGCCAATCCGAGCTTCGAATTGCCCGACAGCACGGCGGCGACCACGATTGCGATAAAATATCTCGACATCAGGGGCCGCGAGACCGGCCCGTTCGACATAAGCTTCGACCCGGATGCCGCGCTGCAGCAAGGTGACAAGCAGATCCTCGACCAGTTCTGGACGTCATGGATCGCCTTCGACTCCGGCGGCAATCACGGCCTGGTCTATTTCACGCAGATGCTGTCCTACCGCTGCGCCATCAAGGAGGTGCATTACAGCCTGAACGGTGCCGCGCTCGACAAGTCGCTCGAGATCCCGCCTTGCGACAAGAAGGACCCCTACGCCATCCCCTACGACGCCAAGGGCTATTTCAAGGTCGCCGACAGCGTGAAATCGATGTCGGTGCAGGTCACCTACACGGACGGGACGAAATCGCCGGTGCGGGAATACAAGCGGCAGTAGCTGATGCGAAATGCCGGCCGCGGCGCTTGCGCAATCCGCGGCGAAAGGGTTCTGCTTGCGCCTTCAAGAATCGGTTAGAGCGCTATGGATACCTGCACGATCAAGGCCAGAGGCATTTCGGTTTCGCTCGACCTCACCGTCGGCCATATCGCCGACATGGTCGTCGAGAGCGGCGGACGCCAATTGAAGCCGTTGCACCGCGCGCCCTGGGTCGACGCCGGTGAGGCGCTGCCGAAGGACCTGCCGCAAGGCACGGTCCGGCTGTCCGGCGATTTCCTCTGCGCGCCGTTTTCGCGCAGCGATGTCGAAGAAGCGCCATTGCATGGCTGGACCGCCAACAGCGCCTGGGATGTCACCGAGAGCAGTGCCACGGATGGTGGCTGGCGGGCTGTCTTCCGGCTGCGCCACAAGGTGATGGGCGCCAGCGTCGATAAAATCTTCACGCTGATCGACGGCCATCCTTTCCTCTACCAGGAACATGTGTTTTCCGGCGGCTCCGGCGCGATTTCCGTCGCCCATCACCCGATGACGGTGATGAAAGGCGGCGGCAGGTTGGCTTTTTCGCCGAAAAGCTTTGCCGCGACGCTGGACGATCCGCTGGAGCCCGATCCCGCGCGCGGCCGCTTCATGCTGGCCTATCCGTCGCGCTCGGCCGACCTCGGCCAGTTTCCCGCCGCCGGCGGCGGCACGGCCGACCTGACGCAATACCGCATGGAGGACCGGCGCGAGGATTTCATCACTTTGGTCGAAGCCGAGCATGGCGGGCCGGGCTGGACGGCGCTGGCGCGCCAGGCCGAGGACGATCTGGTGCTGGTGCTGAAGAACCCGGCCGAGCTGCCGATCACCATGCTGTGGCTGAGCAATGGCGGGCGCGACTATGCGCCATGGAGCGGCCGGCATCTCGGCGTGCTCGGCATCGAGGATGGCCGCGCCGCCGTCGGCCATGCCGCCTCGATCGGCGACAACTGGCTGAAGCGCGAGGGCGTGGCGACCGCCTTTGCACTCAGCGAAGGCCACAGCTTTTCGTTCCGCCATGTTATCGGCGCGCTGCCGGCATCAGGCGGCGAACCCCCACAGGAGATCACAACGGCCGATGGCCAGATGCGGCTCTCGGCCGGCGGTTCCACCTGGGACGTGCCGTTCGACAGCGCGTTCCTGCGCATTGGCCAACCTGTTGCAGCCTGAGCCGGGATTGCGGAGCGCAGGGTTTGAAATTTCGACCGACTGCCGCCAAGATGCGGCGAGAATATCATGCCAATCATCCAGGCAAGTGAGGCCCCCATGTCCGAAATCGCCCACCTCGCCGCCACCATCTTCAAGCGCGCCGGCAAGTCAAAGCGCTTCATCGTCGCCATTGCCGGACCGCCGGGGGCGGGAAAGTCGACATTGTCGGCCGGCCTGCACGACCTTCTGCCGGAAGGGGCAGTGGAAGTCGTGCCGATGGACGGCTTCCATTATGATGACATCGTACTCAACGCGCGCGGCCTGCGGGCGCGCAAGGGCGCGCCGGAAACCTTCGACTTTGCCGGCTTCGAAACCCTGATGAAGCGCATCCGGGCCGGCGAACCCGACATCGCGATTCCCGTCTTCGACCGCAGCATGGAACTGTCGCGCGCCGCCGCGGCGATCATCGGCACCGAGACCAAGTTCATCCTGGTCGAAGGCAATTACCTGCTGCTCGACGAAGAACCGTGGTCACGACTGGCGCCGCTGTTCGATTTCTCGATCTTCGTCGACGTGCCGCGCAACGAGCTCGAGCGCCGCTTGATGGAGCGCTGGCACGGCCATGGCCGTTCCGATGAGGATGCGCGCGCCTGGATCGTCTCCAATGACATGCCCAACATCGAACGCGTGCTGGCCCGACGCAGGGCAGCCGACCTGGTCATTGGTTAACACGCTTAATTTTCGGTATTTTTGAACGGGAACCTTAAGAGTTTCACGCCGTTATGCCTGACAGACCGTTTGTCCGGTGTAAGGAATTTTCCAATGGCAACCAAGGCAAAAAAACCCGCAAAGACGAGGCCTGCCAAGGCAACTCAGGCGAAAGCCGGTGCTGGCCCAGCGATTGCCGAACGCTCGAAAGACGCCAAGAGCTCTTTTGGCAAGGCCGCACCCAGAAAAGTCGTTCCGGCCGCGAAGACCACAAGCCCGCGCAAGCCGGCGCCGGCCAAAACCGGCGCCGTCCGGACGGCAGCGAATGTCGCCGCCGGCGCGATGGTCGCTACCGCACGTGGTGCCGTCTCGCTGGCCGCCTCGGTGATCGGCAGGGGCGGCTCGAAGGCCAAGGCGAAGTAGCAGGCTGCTTCGCCCGGCCGCGTATCTTTGGCCAAGGCCGTCGCCCTGTGGCGACAGGCCTCTTCAGCTCTTTGCCGGAATGGTCAGGCCCTTTTGTACCGCCGGCCGCGCCAGGCCGCGCTCCAGCCATGCGGCCACATTGGCGAAATCATCGAAGCCGACGAGGTCGCGCGCTTCATAGAAGCCGATCAAATTGCGCACCCAGCCGAGCAGCGAGATGTCGGCGATGGTGTAGTCATTGCCCATGATCCACTTGCGGCCCTTCAGCCTGCCGTCGAGCACGCCGATCAGCCGCCGCGATTCGTCGCGGTAGCGCTCCAGCGGGCGCTTGTCGGCGATCTCGCGGCCAGCGAATTTGTGGAAGAACCCGACCTGGCCGAACATCGGCCCGACAGAGGCCATCTGGAAGAAGACCCACTGGATCGTCTCGTAGCGCCGCGCTGCGTCGGCCGGAACGAGCAGGCCGGTCTTGTCCGCGAGATACAGCAGGATGGCGCCGGATTCGAACAGGCCGATCGGCTTGCCGTCCGGGCCGTTGGGATCGATGATCGCCGGGATCTTGCCGTTGGGATTGAGTGACAGGAACTCCGGCGTCCAGCTTTCGTCCTTGCCGATGTTGATCAGATGCGGCTCGTAGGGCAGGCCGATCTCTTCCAGGGCGATCGAGACCTTCACCCCGTTCGGCGTCGTTGCCGAATAGAGCTGGATCTGGTCGGGATGCTTGGCCGGCCAGCGGGTGGTGATCGGAAAGGCGGACAGGTCGGCCATCGAGAAACTCCTGAGCGGGGATTTGCGCCAAGGGGCGCGATGTTGGCGGGTGGCCAAGAATTAGGCGCACGGCCAGGCAGGATCAATATGACGACGACAGTTTCGCCATCCACGGACAGTCAACCGAATCAGACGCGGCGAATCTCCAAACGCACGCAAGATCACCTGGGACAGCAGCGGCCGGGATCAGATCGCCTTGAATGCCAGCACCGCGTTGGTGCCGCCGAAGGCAAAACCGTTGCTGATCGCGGCGCGCACCTTGCGCTCGCGTGCGACATTGGGCGTCACGTCGAGATCGCAATCGGGATCGGGTTCGCGGTAATTCGCGGTCGGCGGCACGACGCCTTCACGGATCGCCATGACGCAGGCGATCATCTCCAGCCCACCCGACGCACCCAGGCAATGAGCGTGCATCGACTTCGTCGAAGAGATCGACAGCGCCCGCGCATGCTCGCCAAAGACGCGCTTGATCGCGTTGGTCTCGATCTGGTCGTTGGCCTTGGTGCCGGTGCCATGCGCGTTGAGATAGTCGATGTCCTCGGGATTGAGCCCGGCATCCGCCAGGCAGAAGCGCATCGCCGCTTCCGGTCCCTCGACGGTCGGGGCGACGATGTCGGAGGCATCGGCCGAAAGGCCGGCGCCGGCGATTTCGGCGAGGATGGTGGCGCCACGCGCCATGGCGTGATCGTAGCTTTCCAGAACCGCCATGCCCGCACCTTCGCCGAGCACCAGGCCCTGGCGGTCGGCCGAGAATGGCCGGCAGGTGTCGGGCGACAGAACGCGCAACGCTTCCCAGCCCTTGAGCACGCCCCAGACCAGCGGCGCATCGGTGCCGCCGGCGACCATGACATCGGCGCGGCCGAGCCTGATCTGGTCGACCGCCGAGGCGATGGCGTGGTTGGCCGACGAGCAGGCCGAGGTGACGCCGAAGACCGGTCCGCGCAGGCCAAGATGCATGCTGACCTGGCCAGCGGCGGCGCCCGGCATGACCCTGGGCACGGTGAAGATGCCGGCGCGATTCTTGCCCTCGACCAGGATGGCGCGATAATTCTCCTCAACGGTCTCGAAGCCGCAGACGCCGACGCCGACAATGGTTCCCATGCGATAGGTGTTGTCGGCATGCGGGGCCAGGCCGGACTGCTGCATGGCCTCCTTCGCAGCGATCACCGCCAGCAGGCTGAAGCGGTCCATCGACACCAGCTGCTTGCGCTCGATGCCGTGATCGGGCAGCGCCTTGATCTCGCAGCCGGTCTTGACCTTCAGGTCATGCAGGAAGGGATTGTCGATCGGGCCGATGGCCGAACGGCCGGCCCGCATTTCGGTCCAGATCGACTGCGCATCGACGCCAAGTCCGCACAGCCCGCCAATGCCGGTAATGACGACGCGTTTCAGCATTCGGTCAGGCTTTTTCGCGATCAGCGCGCGAACGGCCTCGACCATGTCGCCAACATTCTTCAGATTGCTCCAGGCATCGACGGTGTTCATCTCGATCTCGATGCCATACTGCTCCTCGAGGTCGAAAATGATCTCCGTCAACTCCAGCGAATGGATGCCCAGCGACGTCAATTCGGTGCTGGTGGTGATTTCTTCACCGCCCGGCTCGGCATGGGCCTTGATCTTTTCGATGATATCCGTCGCCAGTTGGTCAGCCATTCGGTCTCTTCCCCACTTTGTCGTTTCCCGACGCCAACTGAACAGCGCCTTCTTGTCCTCGATATCAGGCCGCGATCATCGCCTTCTACCCCCGCCAAGCATCGCCTGACCGTACCGAGGTGGCTCCCTCTATAGAAACGGAAACGCCATCAAGCAACAAGCTATATATCGACAAAACCGCCGCAGGGCTTAACCTGACGGCGTGGATACGATCGAATATACCAAGTTTTCGGCCCCTTTGGCCCAGCGCGCCGCGGGTCTGGCGCAGCTGGGCTGCGCCAGCGCGGACGGCCGCACGCGGCTGCGGCGCCTCTATCAGGACGGCTCCGCCAAGATAAGGCTGCCGGCCGTTTCGGCCGATCCGCTGGAGGCGGTGCTGATCAACACCGCCGGTGGACTGACCGGCGGCGACCGCATCGGCTGGGATGTGGATGTCGGCACAGAAGCCTCGGCGTCGATAACGACCCAGGCCTGCGAGAAGGTCTATCGCGCCGCAACCGACCATGCCGAGGTGCGGGTTAAGCTGACTGTCGGCGAAAACGGCCGCATCGCCTGGCTGCCGCAGGAAACCATCGTTTTCGACCGAGCGGCCTTTGCCCGCACGCTCGATGTCGAGCTTGCGGCGGGGGCCGAGGCGCTGGTGCTGGAGGCCACCGTCTTCGGTCGCCTGGCGATGGGCGAACGCGCCGCGCAAGGCACTTTTCACGACCGCTGGCGTGTTCGCCAGGATGGTTTGCTCATCCATGCCGAGGATTTCCGCATCGGACCTGGCATCGCGGCGACGCTCGCCCGTCCGGCGGCCAGCGGCGGCGCGATCGCGGTGGCAACGCTGCTGCTGGTGTCGTCGCGGGCCGAGGCTCTGCTCGACCCGGTCCGGGAGATCGTCGGCGACCAGGGCGGCGCCAGCGCCTGGAGCGTCAGGGCATCTGGCAAGCTTCTTGCGAGGCTTTATGCCGAGGACGGCTACCAACTGCGCCAGCGGCTGGTTCCGCTCGTCGGATTGCTCAACGGAAAGGCGGGGCTGCCCAAATTATGGTCACTGTGATCCTGTCTGCCTCATCTTTGGAAACCGCATGAACCTGACACCAAGGGAAAAGGACAAGCTGCTGATCGCCATGGCGGCGATCGTGGCCCGCAAGCGGCTGGAGCGCGGCGTCAAGCTCAACCATCCGGAAGCGATCGCGCTGATCACCGACTTCGTCGTCGAGGGCGCCCGCGATGGCCGCCCGGTCGCCGAACTGATGGAGGCCGGCGCCCATGTCGTCACCCGCGCGCAGGTGATGCAAGGCATCGCCGAGATGATCCATGACGTGCAGGTGGAGGCGACCTTCCCCGACGGCACCAAGCTGGTGACCGTGCACGAGCCCATCAGGTGAGGAGGCAGAGATGCTCGAGCTGCGCCCAAACTGCGAGTGCTGCGACAAGGATCTACCGCCGGAGGCTACGGATGCGTTGATCTGCACCTTCGAATGCACCTTCTGCGCCGATTGCGTGGAACACGTGCTGGGCGGCGCCTGCCCCAATTGCGGCGGCAATTTTTCGGTCCGGCCGATCCGCCCTGCCGCGATGCTGAAGAAATATCCGGCTTCGACCAAGCGCATCCTCAAGGCCGAGGGCTGCGGCCCGCGCAAGGCCGCGTGAATAGCGTGACACTGGAAACGGAAGGCAAATAGAAATGATCCCTGCCAAACGACTGTCCCTCTCGGCCATCCTGTTTCTGGCTCCGGCCATGCCCGCCTACGCCCATGTCGGCGTCGGTACGACGTCGTCCTTCACGGCCGGCTTCATGCATCCTCTGTCCGGCCTTGATCATATGACCGTGATGGTCGCCGTTGGCTTGTGGGCGGCGCTCAAGGGCGGCAGGGCGGTCTGGGCGTGGCCGGCGGCCTTTGTCGGCGTCATGCTGGGCGGCGCGGCCCTTGGCATGGCACATGTGCCGGTGCCCTTCGTCGAGCCGGGCATACTGGCCTCCGTCGTGGCGCTTGGCCTGCTGGTGGCGCTGGCCATCGATCTGCCCGTCTCGGCCGGCGTCGCCATTATCGGCCTATTCGCGCTGTTCCACGGGCACGCGCACGGCACCGAAGTGCCGGAAAATGCCGGCGGGCTCGAATACATGGCCGGCTTTGCCGTCGCCACCGTGCTGCTGCATGCCGTTGGCATCGCCGCGGGCCTGGGCCTTGGCATGAGGTTCCGCGGTCTGGCGCGTGTCGCCGGTGCTGCCTGCGCGGCGATCGGCGTCGGCCTCGCCTTCGGCGTCGTGTGATCTCAGATGATCCCCGGCGAAATCATCCCCGTCCAAGGCGACATCGAGCTCAACAAGGGCCTGCCGACCGTGACCCTGAAAGTCGCCAACAGCGGCGACCGGCCGGTCCAGGTCGGCAGCCACTACCATTTCTTCGAAACCAATGAGGGGCTGAAGTTCGACCGCGAACAGGCGCGCGGCATGCGTCTCGACATTGCCGCCGGCACCGCCATGCGCTTCGAACCGGGCCAGGAACGCGACGTCACGCTGGTGCCACTTGGCGGCAAGCGCGAGGTCTATGGGTTCCAGCAGAAGGTGATGGGCAAGCTGTGAGACCGGTGGTGTCGAGCGCTCGCGGACGCACGATGCGGCCGGCGGACCGGATGCCGGCCCGCCGCGCCGGCTTATCAGCTGGCCTTTTTGGTGATCAGGGTCAGCGCGCCGTTGGGCTGCATGCTGGCCGCGACCACCTGCGCCGAGGTCATTCCCTTGGCCTCGAGGGCAGACTTTACCTTGGGGGTGGCGTCGATCGAGCTGCGCAGTTTCTGCAGACCGGCGTCACCGCGCTGGGCGATCACCTGATTGACCTGCGTCTGGGTGTCCTTCGGCAGCTCGGTGATGTCGACGATGTTGACGCTCTGGATCGCCGGCGCGGCCTGCTGACCGCCAGGGGCGGGCGTCGTTTCCTTGGGAGCAGGCGCGGCCGGAGCGGGCTGTTGCGCGGGTTGTTGCTGGGCACTGGCTGCACCGGCCAGCATCAGGCTGGCGGCGGCTGCAAGAATTATCGTTTTGCGCATGGATTTTCCTTCCATCGATTTGGCAAACGGTCGTTTTGGGGTGACCTGCCAACCTCAACCGCCAAATCTGATCAGAAGGTGTCGCCCAGCGGGTCATTGCGTGACCATTGGATGGCTGCAATGTGCAGCCCAGCCTCAACCACACCGCATTTTCGGAGCAATCGCTGATGGCCAGAATCTCGCGTGCCGCCTACGCCCAGATGTATGGGCCAACTGTCGGCGACAAGGTCAGGCTGGCCGATACCGAACTCTTCATCGAGGTTGAAAAGGACCTCACCGTCCACGGTGAAGAGGTAAAATTCGGCGGCGGCAAGGTGATCCGCGACGGCATGGGCCAGGGCCAGGTATCCCGCGCCCAGGGCGCGGTCGACACCGTCATCACCAATGCGCTGGTGATCGACGCCAGCGCGGGCATCTTCAAGGCCGATATCGGCCTCAAGGATGGCCGCATCGCGGCCATCGGCAAGGCCGGCAACCCGGACACGCAGGACGGTGTCACCATCATCATCGGTCCCGGCACGGAAATCATCGCCGGCGAGGGCAAGATCCTGACCGCCGGCGGCTTTGACGCGCATATCCACTTCATCTGCCCGCAGCAGATCGAGGAAGCGCTGATGAGCGGCATCACCACTATGCTCGGCGGCGGCACCGGCCCGGCGCATGGCACGCTGGCCACCACCTGCACACCCGGCCCCTGGCACATGGCGCGCATGATCCAGTCCTTCGATGCCTTTCCGATGAATATCGGCCTGTCGGGCAAGGGCAATGCTTCCTTGCCTGCCGCACTGGAGGAAATGGTGCTGGGCGGCGCCTGTTCGCTGAAATTGCATGAGGATTGGGGCACGACGCCGGCGGCGATCGACTGCTGCCTGTCGGTGGCCGACGATTACGACGTGCAGGTGATGATCCACACCGACACGCTGAACGAGTCAGGGTTTGTCGAAAACACCGTAGCGGCGATCAAGGGCCGCACCATCCACGCCTTCCACACCGAGGGTGCCGGCGGCGGCCATGCGCCCGACATCATCAAGGTCTGCGGCCTGCCCAACGTCATCCCGTCCTCGACCAATCCGACGCGACCCTACACGGTCAACACGCTGGCCGAGCATCTCGACATGCTGATGGTCTGCCATCATCTGTCGCCGTCGATCCCAGAAGACATCGCCTTTGCCGAAAGTCGCATCCGCAAGGAGACGATCGCTGCCGAGGACATCCTGCACGACATCGGCGCCTTCTCGATCATCTCGTCCGACAGCCAGGCCATGGGTCGTGTCGGCGAGGTGGCGATCCGGACCTGGCAGACCGCCGACAAGATGAAGCGCCAGCGCGGTTCGCTGCCGCAGGAAACCGGCGACAACGACAATTTCCGCGTCCGCCGCTACATCGCCAAATACACGATCAACCCGGCCATCGCGCATGGGCTGTCGAAAGACATCGGCTCGATCGCCGTCGGCAAACGCGCCGACCTGGTGCTGTGGAACCCAGCCTTCTTCGGTGTGAAACCGGACATGGTGCTGATCGGCGGCATGATCGCCGCCGCCCCGATGGGCGACCCCAACGCCTCGATCCCGACGCCGCAGCCGATGCACTACCGGCCGATGTTCGGCGCCTATGGCAAGGCCAGGACCAACTCGTCGGTGACCTTCGTTTCGAAGGCAGCGCTCGAGTCGGGGCTGCATGGTCGGCTTGGCATCGACAAGCAGTTCGTCGCCGTCGAAAACACCCGCGGCGGCATCGGCAAGCACTCGATGGTGCTCAACGACGCCACGCCGCATGTCGAGGTCGACCCCGAAACCTACGAGGTGCGCGCCGACGGCGAATTGCTCACCTGCGAGCCGGCAACGGTGCTGCCGATGGCGCAGCGGTATTTTCTGTTTTAAGGCCGCTTCCAGGTTAAGGTTCATGAATTCGGTCAAATGCCTCGACCGAAACCTGCGCGCATTTCGTCAACTGTTGGCGCAAAACCGTATGCGGCTTGTCAACTTCGGCACCGACACTGTCCCGCTGGATCGCCTGATCGACCACGTCGTTTGCTTCCAACTTGGAAATCCGGGGCCTTTGGAGCAATATAGACTTCATGAATAAGATTTTTCGCAAACAGCAATTGACGCCCTATGAGGCCGACTATGCTCAGTGGTGCGCCGAGCAAGGCGCGCTGTTGCGCGAAGGTCGTCTATCCGACCTCGACCGCGAGAATCTTGCCGAGGAGATTGAGAGCTTGGGGCGGAGCGACAAAAGGGAAATTGCAAGCAGGCTTGGTACCTTGGTCCTTCACTTGCTCAAATGGGAGTTTCAGCCCGAGCAACGCAAAACTGGATGGCTGCTGGCAATCCGTGAACAGCGGCACCGAATTGATGATCTGCTCGATGAAAGCCCGAGCCTGAAAGCATATCCGGCGCAGAGGCTCGCTCGAGAGTTCAAGATAGCAAGATTGAAGGCGCTGGACGAAACCAGCATGAGAGATCGCGATTTCCCAGTTGATTGCCCGTATGCGATCAGGGAAATTCTGGACCATGACTATTTTCCAGGTACGCTGTGGTCTTCCGACAAACTTATTCGCGAGTAGCAGAGAATTGGTCCGTCGCAGATATTTCATGACGTCGTGACCCATGGCCACCGAAATAGCCTCACCCCACGACATCTTCCCGCATATCCGCATCGTCATGGGCATGGTGATCGGGCTAGGCGTCGCCCGCCTGCTGTCGGGGGTGGCGCGGATCGTCCAGCATCCCGGCCAGTACCGGCTCTATTCCGTCCACCTGGCCTGGGTCGCCTCGGTGCTTCTGATGCTGGTGCATTTCTGGTGGTGGGAGTTCGGGCTCTACGCCATCGAGACCTGGACCTTCGGCAAATACCTGTTCATCATCTTCTACGCGATCACGCTGTTCCTGCTCTGCGCGCTGCTGTTTCCGGATTCGATGCTGGACTACACCAGCTACGAGGATTTCTTCTATTCGCGCCGGGGCTGGTTCTTCGGCCTGCTGGCGGCGACCTATCTGCTCGATGTGGTCGATACGTTGCTGAAAGGGTCTGAGCATTTTGCCCGCTTCGGCAACGAGTATCTGTTCCGCACGCCGGTCTTCGTGGCGCTGTGCATCGCCGCGATCCTGGTGCGCGACAGCCGCTTCCACATCGCTTTTGTCGCGGCGGCGCTGATCTACCAGATATCGTTCATCCTGCGGCTCTTCGACACGATCGTATGACTGTGTCGGATGGTCTAGAGTCCAGGAAAAGGTAGGGTTCAACCATGTACAAGGCCGTCGGATCACGGGGATCCCGGGTCAGTCGCGTTCTCTGGATGCTCGAGGAGCTCGGGCAGCGTTATGAGTTCGTCGAAGTGAAGTTGCGCTCGCCAGAAGCCTATGCGCTTAACCCATCAGGCAAGGTGCCGGTCCTCATCGACGGCGAGCTGACGGTGACGGATTCGGCGGCGATCTGCGTCTATCTCGCCGACAAGCACGCGGATAAAGGCATGGGCGCCAGCCCCGGCGTCGCCGGCCGTGCCGAGATGGATTCCTGGATGCATTTTGCCCAGAGCGAGTTCGAGGCGCCGCTGTGGAACAAATTGCGCCACCGCTTCCTGCTGCCGAAGGAAGTGCGCGTCGATGTCGGCCCCGCGGCGGCCTTCGATTTCGCCTCGGAAGCAAAGGCGCTGGGCCGCCGGCTTGGCGACAAAACGTTTGCGCTCGGCGACCGGTTTTCCGCCGTCGACGTGCTGCTCGGCGACATGGGCGGCTGGGCGCGCGCCGGAAAATTCCTGATCGAGTCCGACCGCGTCAACGCCTATTTCGACAGGGTGCTTTCGCGCCCTGCCCGCGCACGGGCGCAGGCCAACGGAGGCTCCTTGAAATGAAACTCAACCTCAACACCGATTTCACCAAATTCCCGCGCGCCGTCTCGGTGCGGCCCGCTGGCGAGGCGGGTGCGGCGCCCGCATTCGCCAAGGCTGTGCTTGCGCATGACGAACGGCATCTTCGCCGCCGCGCCATCGAACTGTCCGATGGCAGCAAGGTGCTGGTCGACCTGTCCGAACCCGTCGCCCTGAACGATGGCGACCGTCTGGTGCTGGAGGATGGCCGCCATGTCGAGATCATCGCGGCACCGGAAGAGGTCTACGACATCCGCGCGCGCGACGGCGTGCATCTGACCGAACTCGCCTGGCATATCGGCAACCGCCATCTCGCCGCGGGCATCGAGGCGGACCGTATCGTCATCCTGCGCGACCACGTCATCAAGGCGATGCTGGAGGGGCTTGGCGCCACGGTGCGCGAGGTTTCCGAACCGTTCAAGCCGGTGCGCGGCGCCTATTCCGGACATGGTGGTGGGCATGATCACGGCCATGCGCACAGCCACGCGGAAGCGCATTCTCACGCGCATGGCGAATCGCATTCCCACGCACACAGCCATTCCCATGCCGGTCATCACCACGACCATGACTGACCAGCCTTCGAACATTGCGCTCTTGCGGCTGATGGCGTGGCTGTCGCCGGCCTTTCCGGTCGGCGGTTTTGCCTACAGTCATGGTCTCGAGCGCGCGGTGCATGACGGGCTGGTTGCCGATGCCGAGAGCCTGGCCAGCTGGCTGGAAACGCTGGTCGAGATGGGCTCGGGCTGGAACGATGCCGTGCTGTTTTCCGAGAGCTGGCGCCGCGCCCGCGACGACGGCGATCTCGACGAGGTCGCCGCCCTGGCCGAGGCGCTCTCCGGCTCGCGCGAACGCCATACCGAGACCATGCTGCAAGGCGCGGCCTTCCTGAAAGCGGCTGCGGCCTGGCCCAATCCGGTGCTGAAGCGCTTGCCGGCTGAATGCGCCTATTGTGTCGTCGTCGGCGCCATTGCCGGCGGCAATGGCATTGCGCTGCAGGACGCGCTGTCCGCCTTCCTGCAAGCCTTCTTCTCCAACCTCGTGCAGGCGGCGATCAGGCTGGGTGTCGTCGGCCAGAGCGAGGCCACCACACTGCTGGCCGGCTTCGAGCCGCTGGCGCTTGCAACCGCCGCCCGCGCGTCCCGGTCGACATTGGACGATCTCGGCGGCTGCGCCTTCGTCTCCGACGTCATGGCGATGAAGCACGAAACTCAGTATTCGCGACTGTTCCGCTCATGATCCTTCTCGCTTTCGCGCTGTCCTTCGTCCTGCTGCTGATCACGGCGCTGCATGTCTATTGGGGCATTGGCGGCATCTGGCCGGGCGGGGATGCGGCGTCCTGTGCCCACGCGGTCGTCGGTTTTCGCGGCGTTGACGAAATGCCGACGCCCTTGGCCAGTTTCGCCGTTGCCGCCTGCCTTGGCCTGGCGACGCTCTGGCCGCTGGCGCTGATCGGCTTCTTTGCCTCGCCCTTCCCCAGAGAAGGCCTTGCAGCCACTTCGCTGCTCATCGGGCTGGTGTTTTTGGGGCGCGGCATTGCCGGCTTCACGCCGTGGTGGCGGCGGCTGGCGCCCGAGCAGCCTTTCGCCCGGCTCGATACCAGTTATTATTCGCCGCTCTGCCTGTTGATCGGGCTCGGCTTCGCAATCCTCGCCATCATGGAGTTCCCAACATGACCCAAGCCAACGGTCCCCTTCGCATCGGTATTGGCGGCCCTGTCGGCTCCGGCAAGACGACGCTCACCGAAAAACTCTGCAAGGCGCTGCGCGACGAGTTCTCCATCGCCGTCGTCACCAACGATATCTACACCAGGGAAGACGCTATGATGCTGGCCCGGCTGCAGGCGCTGCCGGAGGATCGCATCGTCGGCGTCGAGACCGGTGGCTGCCCGCATACCGCCATCCGCGAGGACGCCTCGATCAATTTGCAGGCGATCGCCGAACTCAACCGGAAATTCCCCGATCTCGACATCATCTTCATCGAATCCGGCGGCGACAACCTTGCCGCCACCTTCTCGCCGGACCTTGCGGATCTGACACTCTATGTCATCTCGGTTTGCCAGGGCGAGGAGATCCCGCGCAAGGGCGGGCCGGCGATCACCCGCTCCGATTTCCTGATCATCAACAAGAGCGATCTGGCGCCTTATGTGAACGTCAACCTCGACGTCATGGAGAGCGACGCCGGCCGCATGCGCGGCAAGCGGCCGTTCGGCTTCACCGATCTGTCGCGTGGCAAGGGCTTGCGGGAGGTCATCGACTTCATCGTCGAGCATGGTGGACTCAGGGCCGGCACTGTCGCCAGCACGGCGGCCTGACAGCCAGCGGCTTCTCCCTGCACCAACCGAAACCCGTTGCGGGCCGCCGTCGGTCGCGGCATTCTGGCCAAAACCGGAGGCATTTTCGATGAGCATCACCCGCCTGCACAAGGAGCCGCTGAGCAACCTGCCTTACTACGAAGAGCGCGTCGATCTCGCCGCCGCTTTCCGCTGGACAGCTCGGCTCAACATGCATGAGGCGGTGGCCAATCATTTCTCCCTGTCCGTCAACGACGACGGCACCAAATTCCTGATGAACCCGAACCAGGTGCATTTCTCGCGCATCAAGGCGAGCGATCTGCTGCTGATCGACGCCAACGATCCCGAAACGCTCTCCGGCCCCAATGCGCCCGACCCGACGGCCTGGGGCCTGCACGGCGCCATCCACCGCAACGTGCCGCATGCGCGCTGCGCCATGCATGTGCATTCGATCCACGCCACCGTGCTGGCCTCGCTGGCGGACTCGACTTTGCCGCCGATCGACCAGAATTCGGCGATGTTCTTCAACCGCCATGTCGTCGACGCGCATTATGGCGGGCTGGCCTTCGAGGAAGAGGGCGAGCGCTGCTCGCAGCTTCTCACCGACCCCAAGGTCAAGGTGATGGTGATGGGCAATCACGGCGTGATGGTGATCGGCGACACGGTCGCCGATGCCTTCAACCGCATGTTCTATTTCGAGCGCGCCGCCGAGACCTACATCAAGGCGCTGTGGACCGGCCGGCCGCTGCGGACGCTGTCCGATGCCATCGCCGAGAAAGCGGCGAGCGAAATGGATGATTATCCCGGCCAGGCCGAGCGTCATCTCGCCGAATTGAAGGCGATCCTCGACGAGCAGGAACCCGTCTACCGGAATTAAAGGCCGACTTCTCGGCGCAATTCCTCGGCGCTGTTGATGACGATGGCGCCGGGCGGTCCTTCCATCGGCTTTTCCGACCAGAAGATCGTCTTCATGCCCGCCGCCAGTCCCGCCATGGCGCCCGGCCAGCTGTCGTCGACCGCCACCGCGTGCGCGGGATCGACACCGGCCAGATAGGCAGCGCGCAGGAAGGGTTCGGCGTGCGGCTTGCCTTCGCGCACATCGTTGCGGCTGATGGTCTTCATGCCGGGATAGACAAGGCCGACCATGCGCAGATTGGCGTCGACGATCATCCGGTCAGAATTGGAAACCACCGCCTGCTGCACGCCAAGCGCTCGTAATTCGTTGAAGACCTCGATGGCGCCGGGGCGCGGCTTCAGGCCTTCGACCAGCGGCAGATAATGCTCGTATTTGCGCATGATCCAATCGTCGAAGGGAAGATCGAGGCCGAATTCGTCGCGCATCATCTCGTAGACCGGCCAGGCGGCGACGCCGAGCACGCGCTCATGCAGGTCGGCGGGCGGCTTGAGGCCGACATTGCGCATTGCCGCCACAAGGGCTGCCTCGTGCAGCGGCTCACTGTCGACCAGCGTGCCATCCATGTCCCAGAAAACCGCCTTCGGTGTCATGCAGCGCTCCTTTTGCGATCCCCTTAAAGGGTTTGCGCCGGGAGATAAACCGTCAGGATCACAGAAGGCGGCCGCGACCGGGAGTGAAGCCGGCCTGCTCGCTGCGGTCAGAGATTGTCGGTGGGTCAATCCCAATCTCGCAGTTGCGAACAATTGCCCTTGATATTGACAATTGCGCAGACAGCCGTTCCCTGCGAAACTAAGAGTGGACCGCCCTGATGACCGGCGGCCTTGGGAGGCAGGACGTGAATAGCCGGCAGGATGGCGGCAGCAACAGGCTGGACGACGCGGCGCGCGCCGGCTGGCTTTATTATGTTGCCGGCAACACACAGGACCAGATCGCCGCCACGCTCGGCATTTCGCGGCAGACGGCGCAGCGGCTGGTGTCGCTTGCGGTGTCGGAAGGCTTGATCAAGGTTCGTGTCGATCATCCGATCGCCAACTGCCTCGACCTCGCCGCCCGGCTGAAATCGCGCTTCGCGCTCGACCTGGTCGAGGTGGTGCCGAGCGATCCGAATTCATCCTCCACCACGATCGGCATCGCCGAGGCGGCGGCCGCCGAGATCGAGCGGCGGCTGCGCTCTCCGACGCCGATCGTCATGGGCATCGGCACCGGACGCACGCTGAAGGCGGCGATCGAACAGCTGCCGCCGATGGAATGTCCGCAGCACAAGGTGGTGTCCTTGACGGGCAACATCTCGCCGGACGGTTCGGCCGCCTTCTACAACGTCATCTTCACAATGGCCGACCGGGTCAAGGCGCGCTCCTTCCCGATGCCGCTGCCGGTCATCGCCTCCTCGCCGCAGGAGCGCGAGATGCTGCTCAACCAGCCGATGATCCAGCCGACGCTGGCGCTTGCGGCGGAAGCCGACGTCACCTTCATCGGCATTGGCGACCTCGGTCCCAAGGCGCCGCTCTATGAGGATGGTTTCATTTCCGAAAGCGAGCTGAAAGCCCTGCAGAAGGCTGGCGGCATCGCCGAGATCGTCGGCTGGGTGTTCGATCGCGATGGCCGCATGATCGAAGGCATCACCAACGACCGCGTGTCGTCGGCATCGCTGCCGTCGCGTGAAAAATCGCTGGTCATCGCGCTGGCCATGGGTGAGCGCAAGCTGCCGGGAATCCTGGCGGCCGTGAACCGCCGGTTGGTCAATGGCCTCATCACCGATGAGCGGACGGCGACCGCTTTGCTGGCCGGCATCTGACCGCAGACCCTGCCAGGTGCGGCAGCGGCGACTGCTTTTTGCGATAAAGCCGACAAGTCTATAGGTGCCGGCCGAAAGGGTCATTGCCATCGAGGAAACCGACGTCGCGCTGCAGATGCGGCGACAGGTCCCTGATGTCGAGATGCGCCCTTTTTCTGATCGCGAACCAACCGAATCCGTCCGTGAGCCACGAAATCCAGCGGTGATCCGGAGCGGGAGTGCATTTTTGCTGCGCCATGGTCATGATCGTCAACCTTCGCTATCCTGAACCCGAATGACGGGTTGACCCTGAATGTCGGTCTTGCCGGCCAGCTTTGCCAATCGAACGTCGATAAGGACCCATAAGGAGGCCTTATGCCGGATCTGAGCTCACCGCAGGTTTCGCAACTCCCGCCGCTGCAGGCGATCCGGGTGTTCGAAGCGGTGGCGCGGCATCTTTCCTTCACCAAGGCCGCCGTGGAACTCGCCATGACACAGGCCGCGGTCAGCTATCAGATCAAGGTGCTGGAAGAGCGTGTCGGGTCACCGCTGTTCCTGCGCCGGCCGCGGCAGATCGAGCTGACCGAATCCGGCCAACGGCTGGCGCCGGCGGTCAGCGAGGCCTTTGCCATTCTCAGCCAGGCCTATGCCGCGGCGCGTGGCGGCGCGGACGGTCTGTTGTGCGTCACCACGGTGCTGACCTTTGCCTCGAATTGGCTGGCGCATCATCTGGGCTCATTCCAGATGGCCCATCCCGCGCTTGCCGTGCGGCTCGAAACATCGAGCCGGCTGACGGATTTCGCCCGCGAGGATGTCGACCTCGCCATCCGCTCGGGTGGCGGCAAATGGCCGGGGCTGGAAGCCCACAAGCTGCTCGATGCCGATTTCACGCCGATGCTGAGCCCGAAGCTCGCGGCCAGCATTGGCGGCATCAAGGAGCCAGCCGACCTGTTGCGGCTGCCGATCCTCGATCCGGGCGACATCTGGTGGACGCAATGGTTCGAGGCCGCCGGCGTGCATACGCACGACCTTGCCAAGCGGCCCGGCAGCAGCATGGGCGCGCAGGCCTATGAGGCCAATGCCGCCATAGCAGGCCATGGCGTGGCGATCCTGACTAGGGCGCTGTTCAAGGCGGAGCTCGCCGACGGCCGCCTGATCCAGCCCTTCGACCTGGTCGGCGACGATGGCCACGCCTACTGGCTGGTCTATCCCGAAGCGCGCCGCAATGTGCCGAAGATCCGCGCCTTCCGCGACTGGCTGCTGGCCGAGATCGCCTGCTGACAGGCCTTTAGAGCCGCTCCAATCCTCCAGGCCTTCCTGTCCCGTCGGCTGATATCCGCCACGGGCGCGGCTTGCCGCCCCAAATTTCCATGCGCCTGTCCTGCGCCGGGACGGCCGAGTGCTGCGCTGCAGCATCGAATCCGGCTTGACATAATTCATCTCAAGTGAGTAATTGCTCAAAGCCAAGGCAAATGCTCATCTTGGTTCATGGGAGGAATTTGATGAAACTGCGCACGCTCACCCTGGGCTTGTTGTCGGCCAGCGCTCTCGCTTTTGCCGCACATGCCGAATCCATCACCATCGCCACCGTCAACAATGGCGACATGGTCCGCATGCAGAAGCTGACCGAAGACTTCACCAAGGCGAACCCCGACATCCAGCTCAACTGGGTGACGCTCGAAGAAAACGTGCTGCGCGAGCGCGTCACCACCGACATCGCCACCAAGGGTGGCCAGTATGACGTGATGACCATCGGCACCTACGAGGTGCCGATCTGGGCCAAGCAGAGCTGGCTCTTGCCGCTCGACAAGCTCGGCGACGACTATGACGCCAAGGACATCATCCCCGCCATTGCCGGCGGCCTTTCGGTCGACGGCAAGCTCTATGCCGCGCCCTTCTACGGCGAAAGCTCCTTCGTCATGTACCGCAAGGATTTGATGGAAAAAGCAGGGCTGAAGATGCCCGACGCTCCGACCTGGGACTTCATCAAGCAGGCCGCCGACAAGATGACCGACCGCGCCAATGGCGTGAATGGCGTCTGCCTGCGCGGCAAGGCCGGCTGGGGCGAGAACATGGCCTTCCTGACCGCCATGTCGAACTCCTTCGGCGCCCGCTGGTTCGACGAGAACTGGAAGCCGCAGTTCGACCAGCCCGAATGGAAGAACACGCTGCAGTTCTATGTCGACCTGATGAAGGCCGACGGTCCGGAAGGTGCGTCCTCCAACGGCTTCAACGAAAACCTGGCGCTGTTCCAGCAGGGCAAGTGCGGCATGTGGATCGACGCCACCGTCGCGGCATCCTTCGTTTCGGATCCGAAGAACTCGACCGTCGCCGACAAGGTCGGCTATGCGCTGGCGCCCGACAATGGTCTGGGCAAGCGCGGCAACTGGCTGTGGGCATGGTCGCTGGCCATTCCGGCCGGCACCAAGAAGGCTGACGCCGCCGAGAAGTTCGTCTCCTGGGCGACCAGCAAGCATTACGCCGAGCTCGTCGCGGCTAAGGAAGGCTGGGCCAACGTTCCTCCGGGCACGCGCTCCTCGCTCTACGCCAATGCCGAGTACCAGAAGGCGGCTCCGTTCGCCAAGATGACGCTGGACTCGATCAACGCCGCCGATCCGACGCATCCGACTGTCAAGCCGGTGCCCTATGTCGGCGTCCAGTTCGTCGCCATCCCTGAGTTCCAGGGCCTTGGCACCACTGTCGGCCAGCTCTTCTCGGCGGCTCTTGCCGGCCAGTCGAGCGTCGACGATGCGCTGAAGCAGGCCCAGGACGCTGCCACCGCGGCAATGACCGAAGGCGGGTATATCAAGTAAGGCTCCTCCCGGTGCCGAATGCCGGTCGCGCACCATGACCGGCAGTGGCCGCCCGAGTCCCAGTTCGGGCGGCCATCTTCACAATCCTGGAATTTCTGGCACAACTCTAAAAATCTAGCTGACCTTTGGAGGGTGACCGTCATGGCTACTCAGCAGACCCGTTCGCTTGCCCGTTTCATGATGGCGCCATCTGTCGTGCTGCTGTTCGTCTGGATGATCGTGCCGCTGGTCATCACCCTCTGGTTCTCCTTCCAGCAGTACAATCCGCTCAACCCGATCCGCGACGGCTTCGTTGGTTTCTCCAACTATGCGCTGTTCTATTCCAACCCCGCCTTCCTGCAATCGATCCTCAACACCTTGATCCTGGTGATCAGCGTTCTGTTGATCACGGTGATCGGCGGCATCCTGCTGGCGCTTTTGATCGATCAGCCGATGTGGGGACAGGGGATCGTGCGCATCCTCGTCATTTCACCGTTCTTCGTCATGCCGCCAGTGGCCGCACTGGTCTGGAAGAACATGATCATGCACCCGCAATACGGAGTGTTCGCCGACATAGCGCGCTTCTTCGGGGCGCAACCGATCGACTGGTTCGGGCAACATCCGATGACGGCGATCATCATCATCGTCGCCTGGCAGTGGCTGCCTTTCGCGACATTGATCCTTTTGACCGCGCTGCAATCGCTCGACGGCGAGCAGAAGGAAGCCGCCGAAATGGACGGCGCCGGCTTTATCAGCCGCTTCATCTATCTGACGCTGCCGCACATGTCGCGCGCCATCACCGTGGTCATCCTGATCCAGACCATCTTCCTGCTCTCGGTCTATGCCGAGATCCTGGTCACTACCAATGGCGGCCCCGGCTACGCCTCCACCAACCTGCCCTTCCTCGTCTACCAGAAGGCGTTGCTGGAGTTCAAAATCGGCCAGGCATCCGCGGGCGGCGTGATCGCCGTCATTCTCGCCAATATCGTCGCCTTCTTCGCCATGCGCGCGGTCGGCAAGAACCTCGACAAGTAAGGGAGGACAAGATGGCCCGTGCAGTCACCACCCGGCACAAGACGATCGCGACGGCTGCGGCCTGGATCGTCGCGCTGCTGATCTTCTTCCCGATCCTCTACACGATCATAACCTCGTTCAAGTCGGAACAGGAGGCGATCCAGGGTTTCGCCCTGATCCCGTCCGGAACGTTCGAGAGTTATACCGAGGTTCAGGCGCAGAGCGGCTACTTCAAGTTCTTCTTCAATTCGGTGCTGCTCTCGGTCGGCTCAACCATCCTGGCCTTGCTGGTCGCCATTCCGGCGGCATGGTCGATGGCGTTCTCGCCGACCAAGCGGACCAAGGACATTCTGATGTGGATGCTGTCCACCAAGATGATGCCGGCTGTCGCGGTGCTGTTCCCGATCTACCTGATCTTCCGCGACACCGGCCTGCTCGACAGCCGCATCGGCCTGATGGTCATGCTGATGCTGATCAACCTGCCGATCGTGGTGTGGATGCTCTACACCTACTTCCGCGAGATCCCTGGCGAAATCCTGGAAGCGGCGCGCATGGACGGCGCCTCGCTGTGGAACGAGATCATCTATGTGCTGACCCCGATGGCGGTGCCCGGCATTGCCTCGACCATGCTCTTGAACATCATCCTGGCCTGGAACGAGGCGTTCTGGACGATCCGCCTGACCACCACGGATGCTGCTCCGCTCACCGCCTTCATCAGTTCCTTCTCCAGCCCGCAAGGCCTGTTCTGGGCCAAGCTTTCGGCCGCCTCGACGCTGGCGATCGCGCCGATCCTGATCATGGGCTGGTTCAGCCAGAAGCAGCTGGTGCGCGGCCTGACCTTTGGCGCCGTGAAATAATACCGCCGCACGCAACCGACGACGGACAATAACCCCTCGGGGAGGAAACCATGGGAAACATCACGCTCAAGAACGTCTCCAAGTCCTTCGGGGCGACGTCAATCATCCCCGGCCTCGACCTGGTGATCGAGAATGGCGAGTTCGTCGTCTTCGTCGGCCCGTCGGGTTGCGGCAAGTCCACGCTGCTGCGACTGATCGCCGGGCTGGAGGACACCAGCGGCGGCACCATCAACATCGATGGCCGTGACGTCACCGGCGAGGCGCCGGCCAAGCGCAAGCTTGCCATGGTGTTCCAGTCCTACGCGCTCTATCCGCATATGACGGTGGCCAAGAACATCGCCTTCCCGCTGAAGATGGCGGGCGAGGACCAGGCGACCATCGACAAGAAGGTAAAGGACGCGGCACGCGTCTTGAACCTCACCAACTATCTCGAACGGCGGCCCGGCCAGCTCTCAGGCGGCCAGCGCCAGCGCGTCGCCATCGGCCGCGCCATCGTGCGCCAGCCCTCGGCCTTCCTGTTCGACGAACCGCTCTCCAACCTCGATGCGGCCCTTCGCGGCACGATGCGGCTGGAGATCAGCGAGTTGCACCACCAGCTCAAGACCACCATGATCTACGTCACCCACGACCAGGTCGAAGCCATGACCATGGCCGACAAGATCGTCGTGCTGAATGCCGGCAATATCGAGCAGGTCGGCTCGCCGATGGAGCTCTACAAGACGCCGCGCAACCTGTTCGTCGCCGGCTTCATCGGCTCGCCGAAGATGAACCTGATCGAGGGCGCGCCAGCCGCCAAACATGGCGCCAAGACCATCGGTATCCGCCCCGAACATATGGATATCTCAACCACGGCGGGCGAATGGAAAGCCACCGTCGGCGTTGCCGAACATCTGGGCTCCGACACCTTCCTGCATGTCCAGACCGATGGCGTCGGGCCGCTGACGGTGCGCGCCGACGGCGAGTTAGCCGTCCATCACGGTGACACCATCTATCTGACGCCCGACAAGGCCAAGCTGCATCGCTTCGGTGCCGACGGAAAGGCAATGTGAGCATGCGCCTGGCCGGCAAATCGGCGCTGATCACGGGTTCGGCGCGTGGCATCGGCAAGGCTTTTGCCGAAGCCTATGTGCGCGAAGGCGCCACGGTGGCGATTGCCGACATCAACCTTGAGGCCGCGCAAAAGACGGCCGCCGAGATCGGCGCCAATGCCTATGCCGTCAAACTCGATGTCACGGATCAGGCCTCCATCGACGCCGCGGTGAAGGCGGTGGAAAGCAAGGCCGGCGGCCTCGACATATTGATCAACAACGCGGCCTTGTTCGATCTGGCGCCGATCGTCGAGATCTCCCGGGCAAGCTACGAGAAATTGTTTTCCGTCAATGTCGCCGGCACGCTGTTCATGCTGCAGGCGGCTGCCCGCTCGATGATCGCGCGGGGCAAGGGCGGCAAAATCATCAACATGGCAAGCCAGGCCGGGCGGCGTGGCGAGGCGCTGGTCGGCGTCTATTGCGCCACCAAGGCCGCCGTCATCTCGCTGACCCAGTCGGCGGGCCTCGACCTGATCAAGCACCGCATCAACGTCAACGGCATCGCGCCCGGGGTCGTGGACAGCGACATGTGGGATCAAGTCGACGCCCTGTTCGCCAAATATGAGAACCGGCCGAAGGGCGAGAAGAAGAGGCTTGTCGGCGAAGGGGTGCCTTACGGCCGCATGGGCAAGCCGGAGGATCTCGCCGGCATGGCGGTCTTCCTGGCCAGTGACGAGGCCGAGTACATCGTCGCCCAGACCTACAATGTCGATGGCGGCCAGTGGATGAGTTGAGGGGGGGACGGCCTCTGCTTCTCGTCCCTCCGCGAGAAGCAGAGGCCAATATCAGAGGCCGCATCGGCCTCGCAAGGTATGTGCCGTCCCTTACCCTCTCCCGAGAGGACCGGGAGAGGCGGAGTAACGAGGCCGGAGCCCGGCCAAAGGGTAAACAGATGACCGTGAAACTCTCTTCCGCCAATCTCGCCAACCTCCCCGCCAAGGTCGGCGGTCCGAAATATGACCGTTCAAAGCTCAAGGCCGGCATCGTGCACTTCGGCGTCGGCAATTTCCATCGCTCGCACCAGGCGGTCTATCTCGACGATCTCTTCAATTCAGGTGTCGGCCATGACTGGGCGCTGGTCGGGGCCGGCGTATTCGATGGCGAGAAGGTCGGTCGCGGCAGGCTCCAAGAGCAGGACTGGCTGACCACGGTGGTCGAGCAGGATGACGGCCATATGAGCGCCCGTGTCACTGGCGCGATGATCGACTTCCTGATGCCGGGCGATGCGGCCGGCATCATCGAACGGCTGGCTGATCCGGCGATCAAGATCGTGTCGCTGACCATCACCGAAGGCGGCTATTTCATCGACCCGGCGTCGGGCAAATTCAACCCGGCCCATCCGGATATCGTTGCTGACGCGCAGCCCGGTGCTACGCCGAAGACGGTGTTCGGCCTCATCCTCGCCGGGCTGGTGCGCCGGCGCGACGAAGGCACCGTGCCGTTCACGGTGATGTCCTGCGACAACATCCCCCACAATGGCCATGTCACCTCGGACGGCGTCATCGGTCTGGCGCGGCTGATCGACGAGGATCTGGCCAGCTGGGTGAGCGGCCATGTCGCCTTTCCCAATGGCATGGTGGATCGCATCACACCGGCCACGACGGATCGCGAGCGCGGCATCCTGGCCAAGGATTTCGGCGTCGAGGACGCCTGGCCAGTGTTCTGCGAACCGTTCCGGCAATGGGTGCTGGAGGATCGCTTCACCGATGGCCGTCCGCCGCTGGAAAAGGTCGGCGTGCAGTTCGTCAAAGACGTCGCGCCCTACGAGTTGATGAAGATCCGCATCCTCAATGGCGGCCATGCCACCATTGCCTATCCGGCTGGGCTGATGGACATCCATTTCGTCCATGAAGCGATGCAGGAGCCTCTGGTGCGCGGCTTTCTCGACAAGCTCGAGCATGACGAGATCATCCCGACGGTGCCGCCGGTGCCGGACACGGTGCTGGAGGACTATTACCAGCTCATCGAGAAGCGCTTCTCCAATCCCAAGATCGGCGACACCATCCGCCGGCTCTGCCTCGATGGCTCCAACCGTCAGCCGAAATTCATCATCCCGACCATCGCCGACCGGCTGAAGGCAGGGAAAGGTGTCGCCGGCCTGGCGCTGGAGTCCGCACTTTGGTGCCGATACTGCTTCGGCACGACGGACAGCGGCGCCGTCATCGAACCCAACGATCCGAGCTGGGACCGGCTGCAGGCAACGGCAAAGGCGGCAAAGGATGCGCCCGCCGCCTGGCTCGCCATGGAGGACATCTATGGCGATGTCGGCCGCGCCACGGCGTTTGTCGAGGCCTTCAGCCATGCGCTCAACGTGCTGTGGGCCAACGGCGCCCGCGCCACGCTGACGCGCTACATCGCCGGCAAGCTCTGAGAGCTATCAGCCATCATGACGCCTGAACTGGTCATCTTCGACTGCGACGGCGTGCTGGTCGACAGCGAAGCGCTCTCCATCTCGGCGCTGCTCGGCATGATCGAACTTGCCGGCGGCAGCGTCAGTGAGGACGCCGCCTACGAGCATTTCCTCGGCAAGAGCATGAAAAGCGTGCGCGAGATCCTTGGACGCGACTTCGGCCTGGAGATCAGCGATCAGCATCTGACCGCCATGCGTGTCGACCTGATGCGCAAGTTCCGTGAGGAGCTGAAGCCGATTCCCGGCGTCAAGGAGATGTTGCCGAAGCTTGGCCTGCCGTTCTGCGTCGCCTCGTCGGGCACGCTGGAACGCATCCGCTATGCGCTCGAGGTCACCGGCCTGCTCGGGCTGATGGAGCCGCATCTGTTCAGTGCCGCCATGGTTGCCAAGGGCAAGCCGGCGCCCGACCTTTTCCTGCATGCCGCCGCCAGCATGCGGGCGCATCCGCGCAAATGCCTCGTCATCGAGGACAGTCCGGCCGGTGTCGCGGCGGCGCGCGCGGCGGGCATGCGCGTCTTTGCCTTCACCGGCGGGTCGCATGCCGGCAACCCCGCACTGAAAGCGCGGCTTGCGTCGAGTGAACCGGACTTTATATTCGCTGACATGCTGCAATTGCCCGATCTGATTGCAGGCCTGGGAGCGAGAGTTAGAGCATCTTGACGAAACAGTTTGTTTGCGCGGTCGATGTCGGCACCGGGAGCGCTCGCGCGGGCATTCTCGACGCCAGTGGTATCTTGCTCGGCCGTGCCGATCGGCCGATCGCCATGAACCAGCCAAAGCCCGATCACGCCGAGCATGATTCGCGCGATATCTGGTCGGCCGTCTGCGCGGCAGTGCGTGCCGCTCGCGAAAAAGCCGGCGTCGCTGCGCAGGACATTGTCGGCATCTCCTTTGATGCCACCTGTTCGCTGGTGGTGCGCGACCGGCAAGGCGAACAGCTCAGCGTTTCGACCACCGGCGACAAGCGTTGGGACACCATCGTCTGGCTCGATCACCGCGCCATTGCCGAAGCCGACGAATGCACGGCGAGCAGCCACGAGGTGCTCAACTATATTGGCGGCGTCATGTCGCCGGAGATGGCGACGCCGAAGCTGATGTGGCTGAAGCGCAACCTGCCACAGACATGGAATGAAGCCGGCTATCTATTTGACCTGGCCGATTTCCTGACGTGGCAGGCGACGGGCTCGCTCGCCCGCTCGCAATGCACGCTGACCGCCAAATGGACTTACCTCGCGCATGAAGACACCGCATGGCAGCGCGATTTCTTCGAAATCGTCGGCCTCGACGACCTTTTCGAGCATGGCAATCTGCCGGAGAGGGCCAGTCCGGTCGGCGCCGACATTGGTCCGCTGACGGCGCAAGCAGCGGCGGAGCTCGGCCTGACGGAAAACTGCCGGGTCGGTGCCGGAGTCATCGATGCCTATGCCGGCGCGCTTGGCGTGCTCGGCGGCTTTGCAGGCGATGAGCAGGATATCGGCCGGCATCTGGCGTTGATCGCCGGCACATCAAGCTGCGTCATGGCGATGTCGCCCGATCCGCAGCCTTTTGCCGGCGTCTGGGGCCCTTATTATGGCGCGGCGCTGCCCAAGCTGTGGCTGTCGGAAGGCGGCCAGTCGGCCACCGGCGCGCTGCTCGACCACATCATCCGCTGGCACGGCGCCGGCGGCGAGCCGGACGCCGCTATGCATGCCAAAATCGCCAGGCGTGTCGCCGAACTGCGCGCCGCCGAGGGTGACAACCTCGCCGCGCGCCTGCATGTGCTGCCGGATTTCCACGGCAACCGCTCGCCGCTCGCCGATCCTCATGCCGTCGGCGTCGTCAGCGGGCTGACGCTGGATTCCTCCTTCGACAGTCTGTGCAAGCTCTACTGGCGCACCGCCGTCGGCATCGCGCTCGGCGTGCGACATGTGCTGGAGGCGCTGAACGAGAACGGCTATCTCATCGACACGCTGCATGTCACCGGCGGCCACACCAAGAACCCGCTGTTGATGGAGCTCTACGCCGACGCCACCGGCTGTACGGTGGTCGAGCCGCTGGCCGACGAAGCGGTGCTGCTCGGCACCGGCATGGTTGCCGCAACCGCCGCCGGGCTTTTCCCCGACCTCAACGCCGCATGCCTTGCCATGCAGCAGGGCGGCAAGCGGCGTGCCGCCAATCCGGCCGCCGGTGCCCGCTTCGATCGCGACTACCGGATTTTCCTGGAAATGCACCGCCAGCGCCAGGCGCTCGACGCGATTCGGTAGGCCCTTTGCCTACTGCTTGCGCAGCGACGCGCCCGACGTCGCGTCGAACAAATGGATGCTTTCTTCCTCGAATGTGTAGCGCACAGGGGCATTCAGCACCGGGCATTCGCGTGCCGGAACCAGTGCGCTGATCTCCTTGCCGCCTGAGCCGAACGTCACCAGCGCATCATTGCCGTGGAATTCGATGAGGTCGGCCGTGCCTTGCAATATACAGGCGATCTCGGCATTGGCCGTCTTCAGGTCCGGCGGCCGGATGCCGAGCACGGCGCGGTCGCCATGCTGCAGATGGAAACCCCGACCTTCGATCGAAAGCACCGTTCCGGCACCGGTCAGCGTCCAGCCATCCGCCTTACGGCCAACCGTCACCTCGACGAAATTCATGTTCGGCGTGCCGATGAAGCCGGCGGCGAACATATTGCCGGGCCGCAGGTAGATTTCTGCCGGCGTGCCGATCTGCTCGATGACACCCTCCTTGAGCAGCACGATGCGGTCGGCGAGCGTCATCGCCTCCAACTGGTCATGGGTGACATAGACGGTGGTGGTCTTCAGCGATTGGTGCAAGCGCGCGATCTCGACGCGCATATGGTTGCGCAGCTTGGCGTCGAGATTGGAAAGCGGCTCGTCGAACAGGAACACTTTGGGCGTCTTGATCATCGCACGGGCAATGGCGACGCGCTGCTGCTGGCCGCCGGAAAGTTCGGCCGGCTTGCGGCCGAGATAGGGTTCCAGTCCGAGCGTCCTCGACACCGCTTCGACCCGCTTCTGGATCTCGGCCGCAGGCACCTTCTGGCGCCGCAGCCCGAAGGCGATGTTGTCGAAGATCGTCATATGCGGATAGAGCGCGTAGTTCTGGAACACCATGGCGATGCCGCGGTCGCCCGGATCGAGATCGTTGACCACCTTGCCGCCGATCGAGACCTCGCCGCCGCTGATGTCCTCCAGCCCCGCCAGCATGCGCAGCAAGGTCGACTTGCCGCAGCCGGACGGGCCGAGAAAGACGACGAATTCGTGCTCTTCAATGCTGAGGTTCAGGTCGCGGATGACCGTGGTGGCGCCATAAGCCTTGTCGACATGGGAGCAAACGATCGCGGACATGATCATCCTTTCTCGCCGCTGAGCAGGATCTGCAGCTTGACGTCTTCCGGATTGCCTTGGGCAGCCCGCTCGAAGGCCTTGATGCTGTCGGCGAAGTCATAGGTGCCGGTGATCAGCGGCTTGAGGTCGACCTTGCCGGAGGCGATGAGCTGCAAGGCGCGGTCGAAGATGTTGGCATAGCGGAACACCGTCTCGATGCGAACCTCCTTCGAGATCGCCGCCGGCACGTTGAGAGCCAACGGCTCCACCGGCAGCCCGACCAGCACCACCGCGCCGCCCGGCCGCACGACATCGAACAGGTTGGCGAAGGCCTTCGGGCTGCCGCTCGCCTCGAAGACGATATCGGCGCCCCAATTGTCGGTCGCGGCGGCCACCGCATCGACCAGCGACTGCTCGCCTATATTGACCGGCACGATGCCGGCATATTGCGCGGCGATCTTCAGCTTGGGCGCGGAAAAATCGGAGATCAGCACTTTCGAGCAGCCGCCGGCAAGCGCGGCGAGCGCGATCATGATGCCGATCGGGCCGCAACCGACGACGACGGCGACATCGCCCGGAACGATGCGTGCACGGCTTGCCGCCTGCATGCCGATGGCGAAGGGCTCGACCATGGCGCCCTCGGCGAAGGAGACATTGTCGGGCAGTTTGTAGGTGAAGGCGGCGGGGTGCACGGCGTAGGGCGCGAGCACACCGTGCACCGGCGGCGTCGCCCAGAAACGGACGTCAGGGTCGACATTGTAGATGCCGAGTTTGGTCGCGCGCGAGGACAGGTTCGGCACGCCCGGCTCCATGCAGACGCGGTCGCCGACCTTGAAGGTCTCGACATTGGCGCCGGTCTCGACAACCGTCCCCGCGGCTTCGTGGCCGAGCACCATGGGCGCGCGCACGACATAGCTGCCGATGGCGCCATGGGTGTAATAGTGCACGTCGCTGCCGCAGACGCCGACCGTGTGGATGGCGATCTTGACGTCGTCCGGCCCGACATCGAGCGGCAGCGCGATCTCGCGCAACGACAGTTCGCCTTTTTTTCAAGCACCAGTGCCCGCATCGGGAAATCCTCACATCAAGTCTTTTTTTGCCGGAAAACGGAATTCAGGAAGCCGCTGAGCACGCCGAGGAACAGCAGCGGCGGCAGCGACAAGAGCACGACCGAGGCATTGAGGATCCCCCACGGCACATTCATGCCTTGCTGGGAGAGTTCCGAGGCGACGATCGGCAAGGTCTTGGCGTTGGAACTCGACAGCATCAGCGCGATCAGGAATTCGTTCCAGACCAGCACGAAGCTGAAGGCAACCGCTCCTGCCAGGGAGCGCGCCGCGACAGGCAACGCGATGCGCCAGAACACCGAATAGGCGCCGTAGCCATCGACGAAGGCCGCTTCCTCGATCTCCTTCGGCACGCTCTGGAAGGCGGGGATGGCGAGCCACATGATCACCGAGATGGTGAGCAGCGAGTAGGTGATGATCAGCGCCGGCAAAGTATCGTAGAGGCCGACCTGCAGCCAGATCACCATCAGCGGTATGGCGACCGCCACCGGCGGCAGGAAGCGCAGCGACAGCACGAAGAACTGAATGTCGCCGGCCCAGCGGTTGGGATAGCGCGCCACCGCGTAAGCCGCCGGCAAGCCGAGGACAATGCCGATCACCACGGCCGAGCCGCAGGCGACGACCGAGTTGTAGAGCCCGGTCAGCACGCTGTCGCGGCCAAGGATATAGCCGATGTTGGCCCATGTCGGCGTGAACACCAGGCGCGGCACGCGGGTGATGATGTCGACATTGTTCTTCAGCGCATTGAGCGCAGTCCACAGCAGCGGAAACACCGCCATGAAGCCGGCAAATGCCAGCACGATCCTGCCGATCAGGCGACCCGGTCTCATGCCTGCACCCGCTTCCACAGCATGGTGAAGGTGATGACCGTGGCGATCATCATCAGCACGGCCATGGCCGAGGCGTAGGAGACCTTGCCGGATTCGATGAAGCCTTGCGAGAAGGCATACATGTCGAGCGTTTCGGTCGCCACGCCCGGGCCGCCACGGGTCATGACATAGATCAGGTCGAAGGAGCGCAGCGATTCGATCATCTTGACGAACATCAGGCTGATCAGCGGCGCCTTCAGCATTGGCAAGGTGACATAGGCGTGGATCTGCCATCGCCGGGCATGGTCGAGCCGCGCCGCCTCGATCGGCTGCGGCGGCAGGGTTTCCAAGAGCTTCAGCACGATGACGGCGAAGAACAGCCCCCACTGCCAGACATCGACCGAGGCGACGGCGAACAAGGCCGTCCCCGGCTTGGACAGCGGGTCGAAGATCAGCCCGCCGGTGAGCAATCGGTAGGGGTAGGTGGCGATGCCGTAGAGGGGATGGTAGGCGAATTTCCAGACGAAGGCGGCCGAGACGCGCGGCAACAGCACCGGAATGATGAACAGCAGGCAGTAGACATTGCGCAGGCGTGGGCTGGCGACCTCGAACATCAGCACGCCGAGCCCGATCGCCACCACCATGGTCGCGACAACGGTGACGATCTCCCATTTCACCGACACCCAGACCGCGTTGAGAAAACGGCGGTCGAGGAACAGGTCGACGAAGTTCGACAGCCAGACCCAGGAATAATCAGGTGTGCTCAACTCGCGATTCTGCAAGGCGATGACGATGGCGTAGAGCGTCGGCACCATCGACAGCACCAGAAGGATGGCGATGGTCGGAACGACGAAGGTGACAGGGAGCGACGTGCGTCGGGCCATTGGCATCTATCCTCGCTTGCGTCTCGATCGTGTCGGCATGATTTCTCCTAGAGTTTTGACGCAATTCCGGACGGAAAACCGATCACACTTTTCCTGGAATTGCTCTAGGGAGCAAAGGTTCCCGTGGCGCACAGGTCCCGGCATTGCGGACAATGCCGCGGGCCGCGCGCCACGGGCGGGAGGATGGCTCTATTTCTTCTTCGCCAGCTCGGTGGCATAGGCCTCGAGTTCGTTGAGGCCGCCCTTAATGTCGGTGCGGGTGCCGGTGACCAGTTCTTCGAGGATGATGCCCCAGCGGTCGCCGAGATCCGGCCAGCGCGGATCCTGCCAGAAGTTGACCGCCGTGACCTTGCCGGTTTCGGCCAGCGCCTGGCCGAGGTCGGCGCCGTAGATATCGGCGAATTCCTTGCTGGACAGGATGCTGGTGCGGTTCAGTTCACCGAACTGATGAGCGTCGAGCCGGCGCTTCTCGTTTTCCTTCGATGTCGCCCAGGCGATGAACAGGCCGGCGCATTTCTTCGAAGCGTCGTCGGCATTGGCCTTCGCCGCGATGGCAAGGCCATGGCCGTAACCGCCGCCGGGCAGCGGCGAGGGCGGCGGCAGGAAGCCAATCTTGCCGACCACCTGCGAGGTCTTCGGATCGACCGCCATGCCCGACAGCGGCGTCGATTCAACGAGGATGGCGACCTGGCCCGACAGGAAGGCGCCGGTCGATTCATCCCAGCTGCCGGTCTGCGTGCCGGGGGCCGAATCCTTGAACAGCTTGAGGTAGGTCTCGGTCGCCTTGACCGCGGCGTCCGAGTTGAAGACCGGCTTGTCGCCGTCGAACCACTGGCCGCCATAGGCCTTGAAGAAGGGCATCCAGCGCCAGACATTGGCGCCCGAGCCGCGTGCGCCGCGCAGTGCGATGCCATACATGCCCTTGTCCGCATTGGTCAGCTTCGGCACATCGGCGATCAGCTCGTCCAGCGTCTTGGGCGGCTGGATGCCGGCGGCTTCGAGCACGTCCTTGCGGTAGACCATCAGGTCGCCGCCGCCGGTCAGCGGCGCGAACCAGACCTTGCCGTCATAGGTGGCGACCTTCTGGCGGCCGGGATCGAAGTCGGCATAGTCATAGTCAGCCGGATAATAATCGGTCAGCGGCACGATCCATTTCGACGAGGCAAACAGCGCGACATTGGCTTCGTCGACATAGTAGACGTTGTAATTGCCGACCGTGGACGCATCGGCGCGCGATTTTGCCCGGCGGTCGTTCTCGTTGAGATAGTCGATCTGGAAGCCGGCGCCGGCGAGCTTCTCGAACTCGGCCTTGGAGTCCTCCAGAAGCGTCAGGCCGTCGCGCGGCTGCGCCAGCACCTTGACCGGCGCCGAGCAGACCGGCGCCTGCGCCAATGCGATGGTGGAAACGGTAGCGGAAAGCATGAAAGCTGCGCCCAAGCCCGCAGCGAGCCGAATTGGTTTCATTGATTTTTCTCCTCCAGGAACACTCGCAGGAAGCGGAAGTCCTCGGGTTCTGCGATCCTCACCATCGCCCGAGCGACATGCCACCCATCGCCAAAATGCGGAGTTCAATCGGGGCAAGCTAGAAGCCCCGTTGCAGCAAACCTGTACTTTTATGCATTGTGCAGCGCAAAATACGGTAGCCATCCACGGCTTCCGTCACATGAGTATCGATTTTGTCCAAGCCGTTGATTCAGGGCGTGCTTATGCGCGCATCGTCAGCCGCTGCCGCGACAGTTTGCGATAGGAGGACGGCGTCATCTTGTGCTTGCGCAGGAAGGCGCGGTTGAAGTTGGAAATGTTCATGTAGCCGACCTGGAAACAGATATCGGTGATCGCGACATCGGTGTCGGCCAGGAGCTTGCAGGCCTGCCAGAGCCGGAGCTTGGCGAGATGGTCGCTGAAGGAGTTGCCGGTGTTCTTCTGGAAGAAGCGCGAGAATGTGCTCTCGCTCATTCCGGCGCGTTCGGCCACGTCGGGCAGCTTCAAATCCTCGGCGAAATGCTGGAACAGATAGGTCAGCGTGCGCTGGATGATGTCGAGCGAGGCGGCGTCGAGAGCCGGCGAGAAATCCGGCGACGACAAGAGCTCGTATTCGTCGGTCCTGGCCAGGAGGTCGACCAGTTCGAGGAACAGGCAGAGGCGGGCGAGTCCATGCACGGTTCCCATCCGCTCCATCAGTCCGGCGCCTTCCAGCGCCGTGCGGCCGTGAAAAACCATGCCACGCAGCGACCGTTCCAGGAACGGCTCGAGCTCGCGCAGTTCGGGCAACAGGCCCGCCGAGCCACGCAGCCTCTGCGCATCGAACTGCAGGACGATGTCGCGCCCTTCGATCAGCTCGCCCGGCTGCACCGCGGTCACCCAGTCATGCGGCAGGCCGCCGCCGACGATGGTCAGATAGCCCGGCCCGAACTCGCCGATGTGATCGCCGACCAGGACCACGCCGGAGGATTTCCGCAGCAGATGGATCTCGTACTCCGGGTGGAAATTCCAGACATTGCGTTCCCAGGGATAGTCGTCGAGCCGCCACAGGAAACTGTCGCTCGCCTCGGTGACGATATGTTCGAAGGCCGGCGCTGTGCGCGGGATCGCGGCCGGGTTTTTTCGCTGTCTGAACGCCATCCATTCCTCCCGGCGGGCTCGCTGGCTGCCGATCTCCAAGGCAATCCGTAACAGCCCACGGCCGGCAAGGGAACGAGGCAACGGCACCCCTGGAAGGGCGCTGGCTCAATCGCTCACTGTCCCTCCTCCCTTGCCTTCATGTCGCGTTTCGTCCAAAAGCTGACGCAAACGCCGCGAAACCGAAGGTTTTGCCGTTTGACATGCGGCTTCCGGCGCTTTGCCGACGTGCCGTATCTGGAAAGAGCGGAACAATGTCTGCGATCGAAGCCGGCGCTCGCGCGCCGGAAAATCTTTGGCGCCAGGAAATCAGGGCGACGCTGGCGCTGGCCTGGCCGATGGTGCTGACCAATCTCGGCCAGACCGCGATGACGGCCACCGACGTCATGATGATGGGACGTCTTGGAGCGGATACGCTGGCCAGCGGCGCGCTTGGCGCGAACCTCTATTTCATGCCGCTGATCTTCGGCCTTGGGCTGATGCTGGCGACGTCGCCGATGATCGCCACAGAGCTTGGCCGTCGCCGCTATTCGGTGCGCGATTTGCGCCGCACCGTGCGCCAGGGCCTGTGGCTGGCGATCCTGATCTCGATCCCGATCTGGCTCGTGCTCTGGCACGGCGAGACGATTCTGCTGGCCATGGGCCAGGAACCCGCGCTGGCGCATCAGGCCGGCATCTACCTGCGCTGGCTGGAATGGGCAGTGCTGCCTTTCTACGGCTATATCGTGCTGCGCTCGTTCATCTCGGCGCTGGAGCGGCCGGGCTGGGCGCTGATCACCGTCTTCGTCGCTGTCGCCTGCAACGCCGGCTTCAACTGGGTGTTCATGTTCGGCAATCTCGGCTTTCCGGCCATGGGCATTGCCGGCTCGGGTCTCGCCACATCGCTGTCCAGCACGCTGATGTTCGTCGGCATGGCTGTCGTGGTGATGCTGGAGAAGAAGTTCCGGCGCTACCACCTGTTCGGCCGCTTCTGGCGGTCCGACTGGCCGCGCTTCAAGGGCTTGCTGCGGCTCGGCCTGCCGATTGCCGGTATCCTCGCCTTCGAGGTGACGATCTTCAACGCGGCGGCACTGCTGATGGGCCTGATCGACGCGGATTCGCTGGCCGCGCATGCGATCGCCATCCAGATCGCCTCGATCTCCTTCATGGTGCCGCTCGGCCTCAACCAGGCGGTGACGGTGCGTGTCGGCCTTGCGCATGGCGCCGGCAATCCGGAAGGCGTGTCGCGCGCCGGCTGGACCGCCTTTGTCCTCGGCGTCTCGTTCATGGCGCTGATGGGGCTGGTGATGGTCCTGTGGCCGCATCTGCTGATCAGCGCCTTCATCGATCTCGCCAACCCGGCCAACGCCCGTGTGATCGCGCTCGCCGTATCGTTCCTGGTGTTTGCAGCACTTTTCCAGGTCTTCGACGGCGCGCAGGCGGTGGCCGCCGGCATGCTGCGTGGCCTGCACGACACCAAGGTGCCGATGATCTACGCCGCGATCGGCTATTGGGGCGTCGGCCTGCCGCTCGGCGTGCTGCTCGCCTTCCATTTCGGCTTCCACGGCGTCGGCATCTGGATGGGCCTGTCGACAGGGCTGGCCGTGGTGGCGGCGCTGCTTCTGACGCGCTGGCTGCGGCGGGACCGGATCGCACCGCAGTTGGCGTTCGGGCATTGAACCTGACGGTCGCCGGATTGGCGGCCGTCATGTCCTAACATTGCGGCTCATTGAATGGAGCCTTCATGTCGGCCCACGAAACATCTGCTTTGCGCCACATGTCGGACGTTGAGGTAAGCTCTGCCGTTGTCTGAAAGCAGACACCGCTGGCGGTAGCGCACGCAAAGCCCCGATCCCATCATCGATCCAGACGCCCTGCTCCAGAGTGTACGAAGCGGCCGGCGGCCACTCCAGCATCTCCGCGGCCCGCCAACCCTGCGGCGGCTCCCGCGATTGACCAATGAACCTTAAAAATACTGCTCGGATATTTGCCAAATCTTAGAAGGGCAATGGCATTGCTAGATTTCGTGCTGTCCACCAACAGCAGTCACGGGAGAAGCGGGCATGGATATGCGGATACATATGCGCTGGCACCTGCCTTTAGGGTCGACCGCAACTCTCCTTCTATGCGTCGTGATGGTGTTTCTATCGCTTCCCCCAGCTGTCGCTCGGGGGCAAACACCGGCCGCTGCCGACACCCAGACACCAAACCTCGCAGCTAAGTCTCGCAAGGATAAATTGCCGTCGGAACTCGCTCGCTCCGTACGGGACGCCATTGTCGACGGTCGTTATGAGGCCGCCAGCCAGGTTGGCGAAGCTGTGCTTGCAAAGAGCCGCATTACGGCTTGGCGCTACTATCCCTTTACCAATTTTATCGCCGCAATTTCGAATGACAACGACGTTCGGTTCGAGGCCCGTCTCAGCCAGTGGGTTTCTGCAGATCCGCAGGCGGCTCTGCCGACCCTTGTTCGCGCTCAGTATTACTACGACACTGCCTGGTTCAGACGAGGCCATCGTTTCGACAATGACACGCTGCCTGCCGACCTTGCTGCCTTTCACGACAACCTGCGGCGGGCGCGGACCGATGTCGAAAGTGCGATCGAATTGGACGGCGCAAACCCATATGCCTATTACCTCAAGCTCATCATCTTGCGCGGCCTTGGAGACTTTTCGGGGGAGCAGCGCTTTCTCGAGCAGGCGATTGCAAAGTTTCCCGCCTACTACCCGCTCTATGATGAAGGTCTTGCGATGCGCGAACCGCGCTGGGGCGGAACAGTTCAGGCGATGCGTCAGTTCGTGGATCGATATGCAGGGCAGACAGAACCCTACTCTCCACTCAAGGTTCTCTACGTCAGCCTCTACCGAAGAATCCTAATCGCCAATTCGATCGAATGCAGCGTATTCTTTAGTGATCGGAGCAATGCTACAGACTGCGTCCGGACGCTGATGAAACAGCAGGCAGGGCCGGACCTGGAGCACGAGGTCGTTGCCGCCCTGCAAATCTACGATCATGCCGACCACTATGAATTCGGATTGGTCGTAAAGGACATCCTCCTCGATATGCTGCAAGCGAGCGGCGGCGAAACTTATGCGGGCGCCGCACTGCAACTTGCCGCAAGCGCGATGCACAGCGACACACAGTTGGTCGAGAACGATCCCGGCCACAATGATTACATCATAGACGCTGTCGTCGCCCAGTCCTGGTCTTGGAAAGGCTTCTATGACAACGCAATTTCGAAGAATCGGGAGGCACTTCGAGACATAGACAAGAGCGAATTTCCCGATGAGGCAGCGAGGGATTTGGCAACATCAACGATCTATCTTCAGATGCTCGACCCTCTTTCCTATCAGTCCCGGTTTGACGACGTTGTCGCGTATAGCCGCGCCGCTCTCGATCTCGGCAACCAGGTCGATTGGGAGCACTACATCTGCTACGCGTATTACGAAAAGAGAGAATATAAGGCTGCGCTAGCCGACTGCACGAAGGCGGTCGACGACGATTCCGGGAACATGTTAGCCAGATACTGGCGCGGGCTCGTTTATCAAGAACTCGGAAACATGGACGCCGCGTTGAATGATTTCACTGCGGTGGCTGATTCGGAAAATAGCTACCGAGCGAGCGCGGCAATAACCGTCAGCTGGATATACGATACGAAAAAGGAGTTTACAGAGGCGATCGATAGCTTGAATAAATATACGTATCTATATGACGAGAAGTCCGTCAGGAAGGATGATGTGGCGGTGGCCTACAATAATCGATGTTACGCTTATATGCAGATAGGAGAACTTCAGAAAGCACTCGACGATTGTACACAATCATTGAAGTACGGAAGTATACCAGATGCCTTTGAGAAACAGCAGGAGTTGGTCAAACGTCTTGGCCTTAGCAGAGGGTAACTCCTGACCATACTCTCCACTCAATGGGCGGCGCGCCGTTCGAGCGAACGGGCGTATTGCGTCAGCGGGAAGCACATCACGAAGAAAATCAGCGCCACCAGCCCGTAGACCTTGAACGGTTCGAAGGTCGCGTTGTTGATGGTGTTGGAGGTCCGCACCAGCTCCTCGAAGGATGATCGAAGGCCGCGCGGTCGACTTGATGGGCTGCACTAGGAAGCCGACCGTCGGCGCGCGGGTGATCGAGAAGGCTTGCGGCAGGATGATCAGCCTGAGCTCCTGCAGATAGTGCAGCCCGAGGCTGGCGCCGCCATTGGCATGCTAGCATTGAAGCCAACAGCCCCGTTTTGCCCGGCGACAGTCAGGTTGGTCTGATGCCCCCTACTGCTTCAGCACGGCGAGGAAGTCGGGAACGTCCTTGAGCGCCGCCGCGCGGGCAGCCGGATTCAGTCCTGTATGCGCCACACCGTCGCCATTGGCCGTGTAGGCCAGCCCATGCAGTTCGTGCAGTGGCTGCGCCTCATTGTCGAAATCATGATAGGCGCCGGGATAGAGGATGAGCTTGACGCTGTCGGGGTTGGCGTCCGCCAGCGTTTTGCATGGCGCGGCCGGAGTCCAGTCGTCCGCGTCGCCCATCACAATGAGAAGCGGCACGCGGGTCGCCCAATCGCCTTTCTCAGCCGGAGCCGAGCAGCCCGGATAGAAGGCGACCGCCGCGCGGAAGTCCGGCGAACCCCGCTTCGGTTTGTCCTTCGGCCGGACCGTGTAAAGGACGGTCGAGCCGCCATTCGACCAGCCAAGCAAGGCGGTGGCGTCGGGCTTCACATAGGCCAGCGTCTGCAGATAGCGGCGGGCGGCGTTGGCATCCTCCACCCGCTCGCGATAGGGTTCGACCTCCCGGTCGCCGTTCTTGCATTGCGGGCCAAGTCCGCGCGAGCCGAAACTGTCCGGAAAGATCACGACGTAGCCGAGAGCGGCCAGGCGCTGGCCCCAATCGGCATGGCGCGGGCTGAGTTCCGTCTTGTTCTTGCTGCTCCACAGGCCGCTGCAGCCATGCATGGCCACGACCGCCGGAAACGGCCCCTGCCCCTGCGGCTTGAACAGCATCGCGTCCAGCGTCGCCGGCTCGTTCTCGCCGTCGGCCGGAATGCTGACGTGGTTGGGTGCCTGGTCGGCTGCCGCAGCCGGCTGCGCCATCCAAAGGGCGAACAGGCCTGCAAGAGCGACACGATACTTCGCCTGCATCGCCAAAGCGCCCTCCCTCCCGAAAAGCCGTGGTGCTCACAGTGCGGCGCGGGCCGGCTTATCGCAAATCACGGTTGCGTGGCGAAGGGAGGGAAGGCTCTTTGTTTGACGCAATTCCGGACGGAAAACCGTTTGACACTTTTCCTGGAATTGCTTCAGCGGGTCGCCGCGCGCCGTTCGAGCGAGCGGGCATATTGGGTCAGCGGGAAACACATGACGAAGAAGATCAGCGCCACCAGCCCATAGACCTTGAACGGTTCGAAGGTGGCGTTGTTGATGGCGTTGGAGGTCCGCACCAGCTCCTCGAAGCCGATGATCGAGGTCAGCGCGGTCGACTTGATCAGCTGCACCAGGAAGCCGACCGTCGGCGCCCGGGTGATCGAGAATGCCTGCGGCAGGATGATCAGCCTGAGTTCCTGCAGATAGTGCAGGCCAAGGCTGGCGCCGGCATCCCACTGGCCACGCGGCAGCGCATCGACGCCGGAGCGCCATATCTCGGCGAGATAGGCGCTGGCGAAGAAGGTCAGGCCGAGCACCGCAGCCGTCCACGGTTCGATGCGCAGGCCGAGCATCGGCAGGCCAAAGAACATCAGGAACAGCTGCATCAACAGCGGCGTTCCCTGGAACAGGGCGATGTAGCCGGAGGCGATGCGCCGGCTCCATTTGTTCTTGGCGATGCGGAAGAACAGCACGACCATGCCAACGATGCCACCACCAATAAAGGCTGCCAGGGACAAAAGCACGGTCCAGCGGGCAGCCAACAGAAGGTTGCGCACGATGTCCCAGAAGGTGAATTCGATCATGACACGCCAGCTCCAAGCGCGCGGCGCCCGCCGGTGACCAGCAAGCGGCGCAAAGCCATCGACATTGCGAGGTAGACCAGCGTCACGACGAAATAGGTCTCGAAGGAACGGAAGGTGCGTGCCTGTAGCATGTCGGCCTCATAGGTCAGCTCGCGCACCGCGATCTGCGACACCACGGCCGATTCCAGCATCATGATGACGATCTGACTGGTCAGCGCCGGATAGATGATCTTCAGCGCCTGCGGCAGCACGATCTTGATGAACACCTGGCGTGGCCTCAAGCCCAGCGCCAGGGCGGCTTCCGTCTGTCCGCCCGGCACGGCATCAAGGCCGGCGCCGACGATCTCGATCGTATAGGCCGCCATGTTGAGCGTCATCGCCAGCATGGCGGCCAGGAGCGGGTCGAGCCGGATACCGAGGCTGGGCAGGCCGAAGAAGATGAAGAACAACTGCACCAGGAACGGCGTGTTGCGCATCACCTCGACATACCAGGCGATGGCCCGACGCAGCAGCACGGGGCCGTTTCGCCGTCCGGCGGCGCCGAGGATGCTGAGCAGCGTCCCGGCCAGCGTGGTCACGGCGATCAGCAGGATCGTCGTGGCCGCGCCGTGCGCGATGTCGCCCAAGGCACCTGGAAGCCAGGCAAAGGCCACGGGAACTCAATCCTTGAGATTGTCGGGATTGAGCGGCGTCTTCAGCCAGGCCTTCGAGCTTTCGTCCAGCTTGCCGTCGGCCAGCATCTTGGCGATGGCGTCGTTGACCGCCTTCTTCAGGCCGTCTTCGTTCTTGTTGAGACCGATATGCGAGGGCGAGGTCAGCAGCTGGAATTTCTGCTCCGGCTTCAGCGCATCCTGCTTGGCCAGCACCTGGGCGCCGACATCGTTGCCGACGACCATCAGCTGGGTCTGGCCGGAGATGAAAGCCTGGATGACCGAATTGTAGTTGTCGAAGCGCTTGATGTCGGCCGAGGCAGGTGCGGCCTCGGTGAGCGAGGTATCCTCGAGCGTGCCGCGATTGACGGCGATCGACTTGTCGGCAAGGTCTTCCTTGCCTTTGACCGTCATTGCCGCCGGCCCGATCACCGCGATGTAGTAAGGCGCGTAGGCGGCGGCGAAGTCGATGACCTGCTCACGCTCCTTCGAGTAGCCGACGCTCATCAATATGTCGACGCGATGGTCATTCAGATAGGGGATGCGGTTCTGGCCGGTGACGGCGACCGGATTGAGCTTCACCTTGAGCGTGTCGGCGATGTACTGCGCGACATCCATGTCGTAGCCCTTGAGGCTCATATCGGCGCTGGCCGAGGAGAAGGGCGGAAAGTCGGCGAAGACGCCGACATTGATGGTGCCGGCCTTGGTGATGTCAGCCAGAGCGTCGGCATTGGCGGCCTGGGTGGCAAGACCGAGGCCGGCGGCGCCCAGCACCATGATGGCGGCAATGGATGATTTCAGTGTCGAGTGGATTGTCATTGGTATTCCCCTTCTGGAAGCTTTTGATTGTTTGAGGCGGCTGCCGGCTCCAGCGCGGCGGCCGCCTTTTCGTTTCAGGTGTCAGGCGCCCTTGCCCGTGATGGCCGGGCTGAACACCATCAGGCTCAATATCTCGAACAGCACCTGGGCGCCGGCATGGGCGGTGTTGGTGGTGGCGTCGTATTGCGGCGCCACCTCGACGACGTCGCCGCCGACGATGTTGAGGCCCTTGAGGCCGCGCAGCAGTTCGAGCACTTCACGCGTTGTCAGGCCGCCGACTTCCGGCGTGCCGGTGCCCGGCGCGAAGGCCGGATCGACGCTGTCGATGTCGAAGGAGACATAGGTCGGGCCGTCACCGACGATCTTGCGCGCCTTCTCGATGATGGCCGGAATGCCGAGACCGGTCACCTCTTCGGCGTGCACCACGGTCATCCCGGACTCGTAGGTGAACTCCCACAGATATTCGGCCGAACCGCGAATGCCGATCTGGATGGTGCGCGTCGGATCGAGCACCCCGTCGAGCACCGCGTTGCGGAACGGTCCGCCGTGGTGGAACTTGGTCATGTCGAACAGGCCGCTGGTGTCGCAATGGGCGTCGATATGGATGAGGCCGACCGGGGCCTTCTTGCCGACGGCCTTCAGGATCGGATGGCTGATCGAATGGTCGCCGCCGACTGATAATGGAATGACGCCGGCATCGACGATCTGGTTGGTGCGGCGCTCGATGTCCTCATGGCTGATCTCCAGCCGGTAGCGGCTGCGGAACGGCGTATCGCCGATGTCGGCGACCCGAAGTTCATGCGTCGGGGCGCATTCCAGCACGTGATTGTAGGGGCCGATGCGCTCGATGGCGCGCAGCGCCCTCGGCCCAAAGCGCGAGCCTGGCCGGTTGGTGACGCCAAGGTCCATCGGCACGCCGATGATCGCCACCTGCAGGTCGCCGAAATCCGGGTTTTCCGCCGCGATTTCACGATAGGGCGCGGCGAGGAAGGTCGGGATGCCGGAATAGGGCGCAAGCCTGGTGCCCGATTTGGAAAAGATCTTGTCGGCGACCTTGCGGAATTTCGGGTCGAACATCTCGCCGCCATGGCTCTCGCCATATTTGCGACGCAACGCGTCGAGCTTGCCGCGATCGTATCCCATATCCGTTCCTCCTGGACTGATGCGGCCGTCGGCGACCTCAAGCGAACCGACCGTCATCCGGCCGGGTCGCTGTCCCGCTGGCTGCCTGCAGATTTCACGTCTTGATGCTGTTCCTAGGCGAAGTGTCCGGCAGGCGGATTGAAAAATCAATTGATATTGTTAGGGTGTTTTCTGTGAGAAAATCTCACAAAGAAACCGGGCATCCATGGTCAAGCGCCTGCCACCCCTGAATCCGCTGCGCGCCTTCGAGGCAACGGCGCGCCATGGCTCGCTGACCAAGGCGGCGAGTGAATTGAATGTCACACATGGCGCCGTCAGCCACCAGATCAAGGCGCTGGAGCAGTCGCTCGGCGTCAAGCTGTTCGAGCGCATCGGCCAGCGGGTCAGGCTGACGCCGCATGGCGCGGAGCTTTTGCCGGCGGTGTCGACGGCCTTCGACGGCATCGCCGCCGCAACGCAGCGGCTGACCCGGCCGGCAAGCAGCGGCGCGCTGTCGGTGTCCTGCGTGCCGGCCTTGCTGCTTTTGTGGATGACGCCGAGGCTGGGTAGCTTCACCGCGCAATATCCCGACATCCAACTGACGCTCAGCCCCTCCAACGACCCCAGGGATATCCGTGCGCCGCATATCGATGTCTGCGTGCACTATGGCAATGGCAGCTGGACCGATTGCTGGATGCGCAAATGGTCGGGGCTGGAGCTGTTTCCCGTGGTCAGCCCGACCTTGATCAACAACCGGCCGATCCGCAGCGTCAGGGACCTCGCCGACCATGTCTTCCTGCATGGCGACGACGGCCGCGAATGGCACACCTGGCTGGCGGCCGCCGATGCGCTGGACCTCGAAAAGGGCCGCCGCCATCATCTGGGCGACGCGCGCATGGCGACCGAGGCCGCGGTGCACGGCCATGGCGTGGCGCTGGGCGATTCCGTGACGGCAAGCGCGCTCTTGGCCAGGGGCATGCTGGTCGCGCCGTTCAGCCTTTCGGTGCCGGCGGTCGACGATTTCTACGTCGTCTGCCGCAACGAAATGCGCACGACGCCGATCGTGCAGGTGTTCATCGACTGGCTGTTCGCCGAGAAGGCCGGAGATGACGGTCGTGCCGACGCTCCGGTCGCCGGCCGTATCATCAGCCGCCGCAAGCGCCCGCAACTTAGGGTTATCGGCGCAAAGACCACGGGCTGAGACTGGCTGCGCACGGCCATACGCAGGCCGTTCTTTTTGTCGGGCCAGCCTGAAAGCGGGCAGCGCTCTGGCCAATTCGATGCTATGAGGCCTGTCGCGATTGTGGATGGCAGGCAGCGAAGGCGGCAGCAAGCATGGCAAGAACCGATATAGCGCGGCGTGTCTACAACCACACCTGGAAGCTCGATCCGATCGTGCGCAGCCTGCTCGACACGGACTTCTACAAGCTTTTGATGCTGCAGATGATCTGGGGCATGTACCCCAAGGTCGACGCCACCTTCTCACTGATCAACCGCACCACCTCGGTGCGGCTGGCCGATGAGATCGACGAGGGCGAACTGCGCGAACAGCTCGACCATGCCCGCACGCTCCGCTTCTCCAAGAAGGAGATGATCTGGCTCGGCGGCAACAATTTCTATGGCCGCAAGCAGATCTTCGAGCCGGAATTCCTGGCCTGGCTGGAAGGTTTCCGGCTGCCCGACTACGAGCTGTCGAAGCGCGACGGCCAGTACGAGCTGACCTTCCCCGGCCCGTGGATGTACACCACGCTGTGGGAAATCCCGGCGCTCGCCATCATCAACGAAATGCGCTCGCGCGCCGCCATGCGGGCCTTCGGGCCGTTCGCGCTCGATGTGCTCTATGCCCGTGCCAAGGCCAAGATGTGGGCCAAGACCGAGCGGCTGAAGGCGCTGCCCGGCATCCGCATTTCGGATTTCGGCACGCGCCGGCGCCATTCCTTCCTGTGGCAACGCTGGTGCGTCGAAGCGCTGAAGGAAGGCATTGGCGAAGCCTTCACCGGCACCTCCAACGTGCTTTTGGCGATGGACAACGACCTCGAAGCGCTCGGCACCAATGCGCATGAATTGCCTATGGTGTTCGCCGCACTCGCCAATTCGGAAAAAGAACTGAAGCAGTCGCCCTACAAGGTGCTGCAGGACTGGCAGCGCTATTATGGCGGCAACCTTTTGATCGTGCTGCCGGATGCTTTTGGTACAGCCTCCTTCCTGCGCGATGCGCCGGACTGGGTGGCCGACTGGACGGGCTTCCGACCCGACAGCGCGCCGCCGATCGAGGGCGGCGAAAAAATCCTCTCCTGGTGGCGCGAGAAGGGTAAGGATCCCAAGCAGAAGCTGCTGATCTTCTCCGACGGGCTCGAGGTCGAAACGATCGAGGAGACCTACCGCCACTTCAAGGGCAAGGTGCGCATGTCCTTCGGCTGGGGCACCAACCTCACCAATGATTTCGAAGGCTGCGCGCCGACGGAAACCAACAGCCTCGATGCGATATCGCTGGTCTGCAAGGTCACCGAGGCCAATGGCAGGCCGGCGGTGAAGCTGTCGGACAATCCGGCCAAGGCGACGGGGGACGAGAAGGAGATCGAGCGGTATCTCAGGATTTTTGGCCAGAAGGACCGCGTGGAGCAACTGGTCAAGGTGTGAGTCGAGATCGGACTCATGGATAGTTCGAGTTCCTTCACGCCCCCCTCTGTCCTGCCGGACATCTCCCCCACGAGGGGGAGATCGGATTTCATCTCCGCTTTCGCCAATCTCCAACGTTGCTAGAAAAGAGCAGACGGCGCCCCCAGCCGATCTCCCCCTCGTGGGGGAGATGTCCGGTAGGACAGAGGGGGGCGCCGTAGAGCGCCGTCCTCACGGGGTAGCTTTCGCCATCGCCCTGCTAGCCCTCCTCCCCACCCCCGCCTTCGCACACGCCTCCGACCGTGGCCACGTCCTGCTCCTCCCAACCGGCTACTACCTGATCGGCGGTGCATTCGCCGTGGCCATCAGCTTCCTCGTCCTGGCGCTGCTGCCGGCGGCTTCCCTCGACCGCTTCTGGCGCCGGCGCCTGCCGCTATTCAGCCTCGGCGACAGCGCCCGCGCCGCCATCAGCCTGCTATCCTTTGCCGGCTTTGCAACCCTCATCGCCGCCGGCCTATTCGGCAGCCGCGACCCGCTCTCCAACCCGCTGCCGCGGGTGATCTGGACGCTGCTGTGGGCTGGTGTCACCTTGCTGCAAGGCGTCTTCGGCGACCTCTGGTCATGGCTGAACCCTTGGTACGGGCCGTGGCGCCTTGCCTCGCGTCTGCTTGGAACAGGCGATGAAGGCCCATGGCGCCTCCCCCGATGGCTCGGCTGCTGGCCTGCCGTCATCCTGTTCTTCGCCTTTGCCTGGTTCGAGTTGATCGATCCCGCCCCCGACGATCCGGCGCGGCTCGCGTGGGCCGCCGGCCTCTACTGGCTGCTCACTTTTCTCGCCATGCCGGCCTTCGGCTATCCCCAGTGGAGCCGGAGCGGCGAGCTCCTGACCGTATTCTTCTCGATGGTGGCGCGTTTCGCACCCGTCGAGCGCGACGAGAATGGCCGGCTTGCACTGTGCTGGCCGGCCGCCAAGCTGCTGGCGGCAGAACCTTTGCCGCCCAGCGGCATCGCCTTCCTGCTGCTGGCCCTGTCCTCGGTCTCGTTCGACGGCCTGTCGAAGACCTTCTTCTGGCTCGGCCTGTTCGGCGTCAATCCGCTCGAATTCCCAGGCCGCACGACGGTGATCGGCAGCGGCACTTTCGGGCTCGTTCTGACATTCGTGCTGCTGGCGGCTGTGTTCCTTTTCGCGGTCTGGCTCGGCCAGCGTCTGGCCGGCCGCACTCAGCCATTCGGCCAGGCGGCCGGCCTGCTGGTGTGGTCGATTGTGCCGATCGCGCTCGCCTATCATGTCGCGCATTACCTGACGGCGCTGCTGGTCGACGGCCAGTATGCGGCGGCCTCCCTGTCCGACCCGTTCGCTCTGGGCTGGAACCTGTTCGGCACCGCCGACATCCAGGTCGAGGCCGGCATCGTCGCCGGCGCGGAGTCGGCCTGGTGGCTGTGGAACATCCAGGCCGGCGCCATCATCCTCGGCCATGTGCTCGCCGTCCTCGTCGCCCACGGCTTTGCCTGGCGCCTGCATCCGCAACCTGCCCGCGCCGCACTCAGCCAGTTTCCGCTCACCCTGCTGATGATCGCCTACACCGTCTTCGGCCTCTGGCTGCTTGCCACACCGACCGCCGGATGAGAAAAGGGCGGCCCCGATGTCGTTGGGGAAAGCTCGCTTGCCACATCAGGGCTTTGGTGATTTAGTTTGTACACATGCAATTTTCCGCCATCCTCCGAGCGAGGATGCCGAACCCGCCTTATCGTTGGTCACGACTGAAAAAACAGGGGAACGAACATGGCTGACAAGAACGGATTTTTCGACCTCTCCAAGACTGCACTTACCCGCCGCACGGCGCTGAAAGGGCTGGCCGCCGGCGCAGGCCTCGCCGTCGCGCCCGGGTTCGTCCGCTATTCCCAGGCGCAGAGCTCGGCGCCGATCAAGATCGGCTTCCAGTCGCATCGCACGGGCATCGGCGCCGCCTATGGCCGCTGGTATGAGAAGACCACCGCCGCCGCCGTCAAGGCGATCAACGCCGCCGGCGGCATCAATGGCCGTCAGGTCGAGGTCATCATCGAGGATGACGGCACCGATCCCGGCCGCGGCGCGGAAGTGGTCGGCAAGTTCGCCACCCAGCACAAGACCGACATCGTCTTCGGCACACTGTTTTCGCATGTCGTCATCGGCTCGGCGCCTGCCGCCGGTGAAAACAAGATCCCCTATTTCGTCGTCAGCGAAGGCCACCACGTCGCCTCGACCAAGCTCAACCGCTACGTCTTCCAGCCCGGCATCACCGATGTGAAGAGCCAGATCCAGTCGATGGCGCCGTGGATCGCGGCCAATGCCGGCAAGAAGGTGACGCAGATCTTCCCCGATTTCGCCTTTGGCTACGACCATCGCGACTACCTGCCGCCGGCATTGAAGGCGCAAGGGGCCGACGTCATTGCGCAGATCGCCATCCCGCCGACGGAATCGTCCTTCACCAAATATTTTCCGCAGATCCCGCCCGAGACCGAGGTCATCTATCACGTCATGGTCGGTCCGGCCGTGCTCACCTTCGTCAAGGAGCTCGGCGAATTCTACGGCTCCAACCGGCCGCAGCTGTTCGGCTTCATCGATTCGCTGGAAGCCACCGACATCAACAGCCCCGGCCTGGAATTCCTGGACGGCAGCCATTTCTGGGAAGGCTCGCCGCGCTACGCCCAGGCCGATGACAGCGAAGCGCAAAAAGCCTATCGTGCCGCCGTCGGCATCGACGACAATGGCGCCGCCGTCGGCGACCCCAAGGACGTCTCCACCGCCGCGCATATGTTCGGCTGCTGGGAAACGCTCTACGTCGTCAAGAAGGCGATGGAAGATGCCGGCTACAAGGGCCCGGAAGATCGCGCCAAGCTGGTCGAGGCGACCGAAGCGCTGACCGCTTTCGCCGAGGGGCCGGAGCACCCACAAGGCGCGAAAACCTTCAACGGCAAGATCCACCAGTGCTTCGGCATCCAGAACATCTCCAAGGTCGAAGGCGGCAAGCTGAAGGTGGTGCACAAGACCAAGATCGAGGACGGGCTTTACGAGGCCGAGGGAGATTACACGACGCAGGCGCTGTGAGCTTAGCTCCAGCAGCGTGGGCGCCAAGTCACCCCCCTCTGTCCTGCCGGACATCTCCCCCGCAAGGGGGAGATCGGCAGTTTGTGCTGCAGCGCCCATCTGCCAGCGTTGATGATTGGCGAAGCCAGCGACGACATCCAATCTCCCCCCTTGCGGGGGAGATGCCCGGCAGGGCAGAGGGGGGTGCCTCGCGCATCCCTCGGTGCCTAGCCCATGCACTTCGGACCGCATCTCCTCCTCGCCGCCCTCGAAGGCCTCGTCACATCAGCGGTGCTGGCGCTTACCGCGCTTGGGCTGTCGCTGGTGTTCGGCGTCATGCGCGTCGTCAATGTCGCCCATGGCGAGTTCTTCATGCTGGGCGCCGTGCTCGCCTGGGCAATCACCACGGCGATCGGTGGCCACCCGGCGCTCGGCTTCCTGGCGGCGCTGGTGATTGCGCCGCTGATCGTCGGCGCCATCGCGCTGGTGGCCGAGCGGCTGGTGCTGCGCCGGCTCAACTACAATCCGGAAGCCACCATCGTCGCCACCATCGGCATGCTCTACATCATCCAGCAGCTGGCGCTGAGCTTCTATGGCCCCGAGGCGCGGCCCGTCGAGCCGCCGTTCAGCTACCGCATCCTTTTGCCGTGGTTCGGCTATTCCGGCTACAAGCTGTCGATCATTGCGACTTCCGCACTTCTCCTGATCGCCACCTGGCTGGTGCTGACACGCACCAGGATCGGCCTGATCATGCGCGCCACGCAGTATGACAGCGAGACGGCGCAGGCCTTCGGCATCCCGGTCGGGCGCGTCTATGGCGGCGTCTTCGCGCTTGGCGCCATGCTGGCGGCGGTTGCCGCGGTGCTGATCGTGCCGATCAGCCAGGCGCACTATCTGATGGGGCAGGACCCGCTGCTCTTGTCGTTCATCGTCGTCATTATCGGCGGCCTCGGCTCGCTGCGCGGCACCGTTGTCGCCGCCGTGCTGATCGGCCTCTCCGACGGCATCATCTCGATGTTCTTCTCGCCGACCTTGGCCAAGATCATCGCCACGCTCCTGGTCGCCATGGTGCTGGTGTTCCGGCCGCAAGGCCTGTTCGGGACGGCGTCGCGATGAGCGAAGCTTCGCCGGCAAAGGCCTATGCGCTGCATCTTGGTGTCATCGCCCTGCTCTTCGTGCTGAGCTTCGTTTTGCCCGAGTACTATTACGGCCTGCTTGCCCGCATCATGGTGCTGGCGGTGTTCGCCATGGGCTACAACATGCTGTTCGGCTATGTCGGCCTGCTCAGCCTCGGCCATGCCATGTTCTTTGGCGCCGGGCTCTATGGCGCCGGCCTTGCCATCATCCAACTCGGCTGGAGCGTGCCGCTGGCCTTCCTCGGCGGGATTGCTTGCGGCGCGGTGCTGGCGCTGATGATCGGCCTGCTGGCGCTGCGCACCACGGGTGTCGCCTTCATGATCGTCACCATGATGTTCGCCCAGGTGTTTTATCTGCTGATCCTCTATTTCGCGACCTGGACCGGCGGCGATCAAGGCCAGGTCGTGCCGCAGCCGGCGCGCGTGCTGAATTTCGGGGCGACCTCGCTGGACCTCACCAATCCGACCGTGCGCTACATGAGCGCGCTGGCGCTGTTCTCGCTCGTGCTTCTGGTCACGCTGGCGATCGTCCGCTCCCGCTATGGCCGCGTGCTGGTCGCCATCCGCGAGAACGAAGAACGCACGAAGATGCTGGGCTACGACACCTTCTCCAACAAGCTCATAGCCGTGGTCGTCTCGGGTACGATCTGCGCCGCCTCGGGCGCTGCCTATGCATTGCTGTTCGGCTATGTCGGATCGAGCTTCGCCTCGGTGCAATATTCGATCCTGCCGCTGCTATGGGTTTTGCTCGGCGGTGCCGCAACGACGCTCGGGCCACTGATCGGCACGGTCTTCATGTACTATGTCATCGACGTCACCAGCGGCTACACCTCCGCCTATCTGCTGATCGTCGGCGTGGCGCTGATCCTTCTGGTGCTGTTCTTTCCCAAAGGCATTCTCGGCAGCATTCGCCAGCGCTGGCTTGGGTGGCTGCCATGACGCCGCTTTTGACGACGAAAGGCCTGTCACGCAATTTCGGCGGTTTGCGCGCCGTCGACGGTGTCGATTTCACCTTGATGCCGGGCGAGATTCGCGCCGTCATAGGCCCCAATGGCGCCGGCAAAACAACCTTCGTCAGCCTCGTCAGCGGCCGCATCCGGCCCTCTTCGGGCGCGATCGTCTTTGACGGCGCCGACATTACCGGGCTGCCGGCCTATATCAGGGTGCGCCAGGGTATCGCCTACACGTTCCAGATCACCAGTGTCTTCGCCAATCTCAGCGCCTACGACAATGTCGCACTGCCGGTGCAACGGACGCTGAGCGATGGCCGCTCGAAGGGCGCGGTCAAGGCCGGCGTTATGACGGCGCTCGAACGCACGGGCCTGGCCGACCGCGCCCATATGCCGGCCGGGCAGTTGTCCTATGGCCACCAGCGCCTGCTGGAGGTGGCGATGGGGCTGGCGCTGAAGCCGCGCCTGCTGATCCTCGACGAGCCGACGCAAGGCTTGGCCGACAGCGAGATCGACAATTTCATCACCCTGGTGCGCGAGATCGCGAAAAACGCCACCGTGCTTTTGATCGAGCACAACATGCCCGTCGTCATGCAGCTTGCCGACCGCATCACCGTCTTCAACGCCGGCAAGATCCTGGCGGAAGGCACGCCCGAGGCGATCCGCGAAAACACGGCGGTGCAGGAAGCCTATCTGGGGACCGCCCCATGATTGAGACGAACAAGGCGGAAGCATTGCGGATCGCGGGACTCGACTGCTTCTATGGCGAGGTCCAGGTGCTCTACGGCCTCGACCTCGTGCTGAACAAGGGCGAGGTGCTGTGCCTGTTCGGCCGCAACGGCGCCGGCAAGACGACGACGCTGAAGGCGATCATGGGCCTGGTTCCTTCACGTGCGGGTTCGATCAAGCTCGCCGGTCAGGAATTGACCGGCCTGCCGGCGCATGAAGTGCCGAAGGCCGGCGTCGCCTATGTGCCGCAGGGAAGGCGGCTGTTTGCCGAGATGACGGTGGCGGAAAACATCGAAATCGGGCTGATGGCACGCGGCAAGGGCAAGGCCGTGCGCGAAACCGTGCTCGACCTTTTTCCGTTGCTGCGCCAGCGGCTTAGGCAACGCTCGGGTACGCTGTCCGGTGGCGAACAGCAGATGCTGGCCATGGCGCGCGCGCTCTGCCTCGAACCGCAGGTGCTTTTGCTCGACGAGCCGACCGAAGGGCTGATGCCGTCGATGATCGCAAAAATCCGCGAGACAGTGGCGAAGCTGCGCGAGATGGGCGTCTCGACGATACTGGTCGAGCAACGCGTCGATGCGGTGCTGTCGGTCGCCGACCGAGTTTGTTTCATCGAGAATGGCCGCAACCGCGAGACGGTCGATGTCGAGGAATTGCGCGCCGACCCGTCGGCGGTCAGGCGCTATGTCGGCGTCGGCTGATCAGCCGAAGAACAGAAAGCCCGCGATCAAAAAGGTCGGGATCAGCACCAGCCCGGACCACAGCATATAGAAGAAGAAGCCGGGCATCTCGACGCCGCGCTGCCGGGCAATGGCGTAGACCATGAAGTTGGGCGCATTGCCGATATAGGTGTTGGCGCCCATGAACACGGCGCCGGCCGAAATCGCCGCAAGTGTCGAGGCGAACTCCGTCATCAGGTGGTGTGGATCGCCGCCGGCCAGCTCGAAGAACACCAGATAGGTCGGCGCGTTGTCGAGGAAGGACGATAGCGCCCCGGTCAGCCAGAAATAGGCGAGATCGTTGGGCGTGCCTTGCGCCGAGGTGACGAGCGCGACCAGCGGCGCCAGCGCGCCTTCATGGCCGGCTCTCAAGATGGCGATAACCGGCACGATGCAGATGAAGATGCCGGCAAACAATTTCGCCACTTCCGCGATCGGCCCCCAGTTGAAGCCGTTCGCCGCGCGGTATTCCTGACGCGAAACCGCCAGTGAAACGAAGGCGAGTGCCAGGATGACAGCGTCGCGCACCAGGTTCTGCAGTTCCAGCGTCACGCCTTGAATGGAGACGCTGACCTCCGGCCTCCATGTGGCTGACAGCAGGATGGCGCCGATGACGCCGGCCAGCAGCGGAATGTTGGGCAAGCCGCGGATGCGAACCTTCGAATCCGGCGTCGGGTCCTTGATCTTCGGCGCGCCGGCCTCGCGCCGGTGCAGGATGATGTCGATGGCCAGGAACACCGCCAGCACCAGGCCGCCGACGAACAGCGTCTCGCGCCAGAGGTTCGCGGTCGTCCAGAAGAAGTCGACGCCGCGCAGGAAGCCGACGAACAGCGGCGGGTCGCCGAGCGGCGTCAGCGAGCCGCCGATGTTGGAGACCAGGAAGATGAAAAAGATGACGACATGGGCGTTGAACGGCCTGGCGTCGTTGGCGCGGATGAGCGGCCGGATCAGGATCATCGAGGCGCCCGTCGTGCCGATGACCGATGCCAGCAGCGCACCGACCAGCAGCAGCCCGGCATTGACCAGCGGTGTGCCGTGGATGTTGCCGGCAACAAGGATGCCGCCCGAAATGGTAAACAGCGCGAACAGCAGAATGATGAAGGACATGTATTCGGTGAGCAGCGCATGCAGCACCGCCTCGGTCGCCGAAGGGATGCCGAAGGCCAATGCCAACGGCACTACGACCAGGGCCGCCCACAAGGCCGCGATCTTGCCGTAGTGATGCTCCCAGACATGGTGGAACAGCAGCGGGCCGGTGGCGATCGACAGCAGCAGACCGGCAAAGGGCAGCGCCCACCACAGCGACATCGCGGCGCCGGGCAGGGCGTGTTCATCAGCCGCGAAGGCTGCTCCCGGAAACAGCATGGCGAAGGCGATCGCCGCAGCCGCCATGATGCCCGCGCTGATCCGCGAAAAGCCCCCCTGACGCCCCACCGTCGGTTCAGTCCGACAACTGGTCTTCAAGCGTCACGCCGGCATCGCGCATGCGTTGCAGCATGGCATCGAGCGAGCCGTTGAGGTCGATGCCACGACAGGCATCGAGCCGAACGGTGGTCTTGAAACCCTGGCTGACGGCGTCCAGCGCCGAAAAGCCGACGCAGAAATCGGTCGCCAGGCCGACCAGGGTGACGGTGTCGATGCCGCGCTCCCTGAGGTAGCCGGCGAGGCCGGTCGGGGTCGTGTGGTCGTTCTCGAAGAAGGCCGAATAGCTGTCTATGGCGGGCCGAAATCCCTTGCGGATGACGAGTTCGGCCTTGGTCCAGGCAAGGCCGGAGTGGAAATCCGAGCCGAGGCTGCCCTGGATGCAATGGTCCGGCCACAGCGTCTGCTGGCCGTAGGGCATCTCGATCATGGTGAAGGGCTGCGCGCCCGGATGGCTGGAGGCAAAGCTCGAATGGCCGGCGGGGTGCCAGTCCTGCGTCAGCACGACGTGGTCGGCGCGCCGGATCATATCGTTGACCAGCGGCACGATCTCGTCGCCGCCGGTCACGGCCAACGCGCCGCCCGGGCAAAAGTCATTCTGCAGGTCGATCACAACAAGCGCTTCGTCGGCCATGGGCTTCCCTCTTCTGTACGTCATGCTCCAGTGGAAAATGCCGCGAACGCGACCGGAGGCAGAAACTTGACCAGATGGCCGGCCGCGTCAACCTCCGCAGGCGTAACAATCTTGTTGCCCGCACCGCGGCAGGCACGACAGGTCAAACTCTGGCTTTGACAATTTCCGCCGGCTTGATATCATTTGCATACGAATGAATTTCCGGTTTGCGGACCGGCAAGATCATGCCCGGGGTAAACGCCCTGGGAGGGCCATTTCGGGGAAGGCCCACTCTCTGGGAAGGCAAAGCGTGATCCGTTACGCAAAACCCACCACGGTCGACGAAGCGCTCGCGCTGCTTGGCGAGGGCGCCTGGCGCATCCTTGCCGGCGGCACCGATTTCTATCCGGCGCAAGGCGCGAAGCCGTTCCGCGACAATGTCCTCGACATCAACGGCCTCGCCGCGCTGCGCGGCATCGCCGAGACGGACGACCACTTTGTCATCGGCGCGCGCACGACCTGGACCGATCTCATCCGCCATCCCTTGCCGCCAGCCTTCGATGCGCTGAAACAGGCGGCACGCGAGGTCGGTTCACCGCAGATCCAGAACGTCGCTTCCGTCGCCGGCAATCTCTGCAACGCCTCGCCGGCCGCCGATGGCGTGCCGGGCCTGCTTGTGCTCGATGCCGAAGTCGAACTGCGTTCGGTGACCGCCACGCGCCATCTGTCCTTGCCGGATTTCATTCTCGGCAACCGCCGCACGGCCTTGCAAGCGGGTGAAATGGTGACGTCCATCCGCGTGCCTAAACTGGCAGCCGCCGGTACGTCGGCTTTCGTCAAGCTCGGCGCGCGGCGCTATCTCGTGATTTCCATCGCGATGGTGGCGGCGCGCCTGGTCGTCGAGAACGGCACAGTGGCCGAAGCGGCCATCGCCGTCGGATCGTGTTCAGCTGTCGCCAAGCGGCTTGCCGGTGTTGAGACGGCGCTGCGTGGATTGCCTGCGGATCACCAGCTCGCCGCTGCGATCCAGTCCGCGCCGATGACCGAGCTGTCGCCGATCGCCGATGTGCGCGGCAGCGCCGAATACCGGCTCGACGCCGTGCGCGAGATTGTTGCCCGGGCCGTGCTGACGGCCGCCGGACCAATGAACGATCATATGGTGGCCGCATGAGCCAGGTTCTGCCTGAAGTCCGTGAAGCTCTGCCCGATCTGGGTGGGATGCAGTCTGGCCTCGAACGCGCCGACATTGCCTTCGCGGTGAATGGCGCCGCCGTCTCGGTCAATGTGCCGCCGCTGCGCCGGCTATCCCAGGTGCTGCGTGACGAATTGCAGTTGACCGGCACCAAGGTCGGCTGCGACGCCGGTGATTGCGGCGCCTGCACGGTGCTGGTCGACGGCGACCCCGTCTGTGCCTGCCTGATGTCGGCGGCCTCGGCCGCCGGCGCATCGGTGACGACCGTCGAAGGGCTGGCCAACGGCCGGCTGTCGGCATTGCAGGCCTCTTTCCTGGCGCACGGCGCGGCGCAATGCGGCATCTGCACGCCGGCGCTGCTGGTCGCGGCGACAGCGCTGCTGGACACGAAGCCCCGACCGACCGAGACCGAGGTGCAGGATGCGCTGGGCGGTATTTTGTGCCGCTGCACCGGCTACCGGAAGATCATCGCGGCGGTGATGGATGCCTCCTCGCAAGTGGTAAGCCTCGATTTCCGCTTGCCCCGATCCGGCCAGGCGATCGGCGCGTCCCCTGTCAGGCTCGACGGCGTGCCGAAGGTCACTGGGGCTGAGAACTTCGGCGGCGATTCCTTCCCCGCCAATGCGCTTGCGGTACTCGTGGTCCGTTCGCCGCATTATCACGCCAGCTTCGCCTTCGGCGATCTCGACGGCTGGGCCAAGGCGCATCCCGGTATCGCCGCTGTCTTCACCGCGGCCGACATTCCGGGCAAAAACTGTTTTGGCGTCATCGGTCCGTTCGCCGACCAGCCGGCGCTCGCCGAAGGGTTTGCGCGGCTGCGCGGCGAGGCGGTGGCGCTGGTCGCCGGCGAGCGCGAGGCGATGCTCGATCTCGACCTGTCGGATTTTCCTATCCGCTGGACCGAACTGCCGCATTTTCTGCAACCTGCCGAAGCGCAGGCTGACGGCGCCGCGCTGATCCATGCAAATCGCCCTTCGAACCTGCTTACCTCCGGCTTCGTCGAGCGCGGCGACCCCGAGGCAGCCCTTGCTGCCGCCGCCATCACGGTTTCCGGCGCCATCGACACCTCCTATGTCGAGCACGCCTATATCGAGCCGGAAGCCGGCCATGCCTATCTGGACGGCGACACACTGGTCGTCGTTACCTGCACCCAGGCGCCCTACATGGACCGCGACGATACGGCAAAGGTGCTCGGCCTTGCCGTCGACAAGGTGCGCATCGTGCCGACCGCGACCGGCGGCGGCTTCGGCTCGAAACTCGACGTTTCGCTGCAGCCGCTGATCGGCCTCGTCGCGCTGAAGACCGGCCGGCCGGCGGCGCTCGCCTACACCCGTAACGAATCGATGATGTCGACCACCAAGCGTCATCCGGCCGAGATGAAAGCGACCATTGGCGCCGATGCCGAAGGCCATGTCACCGGCATGATCTTTGCCGGCGATTTCAACACCGGCGCCTATGCCAGTTGGGGTCCGACGGTGGCCAACCGCGTGCCCGTGCACGCTTCCGGCCCCTATGCGACGCCGAACTATCGCGCCGAGGGCCGCGCCATCCATACGCATGGCCCGATCTCCGGCGCCTTCCGCGGCTTCGGTGTGCCGCAGGCGACCATCATGCAGGAGACGCTCTACGATGAGCTGGCCGACAAACTCGGCATCGACCGCCTCGATTTTCGCCTGAAAAACTGCCTTCGGAACGGCTCCGAAACGGTCACCGGACAGGGGCTGGAGTCCGGCGTCGGCATTGCCGAATGCCTCGGGGCGCTGCGGCCGCACTGGGAGCGGGCGGAGGCTGACGCGGATGCTTTCAACAGTCAAAACCGGGATAAGAAGCGCGGCGTTGGCGTGGCGTCCTGCTGGTATGGCTGCGGCAACACTTCGCTGCCCAATCCGTCGACCATCCGGGTCGGCATTGCGGCTGACGGCACGGTCGTCCTGCACCAGGGGGCGGTCGATATCGGCCAGGGCTCGAACACCGTCATCACGCAGATCTGCGCCGACGCGCTTGGCCTGCCGCTGGAACGATTCCGGTTGAAGAGCGCCGACACGGCGATCAGCCCCGATGCCGGCAAGACGTCCGCATCGCGCCAGACTTTTGTCACCGGCAAGGCGGCCGAAAAGGCCGGCCGCGCCTTGCGCGAAAAGATCCTGCGCTTTGCCAATGTTTCCGAAAAGGCATCTCTGCAACTGGACGGCGCGGCGATTGTCATCCGCGAGGGCGAGGCCACCCGCCGCATCGATCTCGCTACGCTCGATGTGGACGCCGATGGCTTCGTCTTCCGCGCCGAGGAGACCTACGACCCGCCGACGCTGCCGCTCGATGCCAAGGGCCAGGGCAAGCCCTACGCCGTCTATGGTTATGGCGCGCAGATCGCCGAGCTCGAGGTCGATCTCAAGCTCGGTACGGTGAAGCTGATCAAAATCACCGCCGCGCATGATGTCGGCAGGGCGATCAATCCGCTGCTGGTCGAGGGCCAGATCGAAGGCGGCATCGCGCAAGGCATCGGCATGGCGCTGATGGAGGAGTACATCCCCGGCCGCACCGAGAATCTGCACGACTATCTCATCCCGACCATTGGCGACGTGCCGCCGATCGAGACCATTCTGGTCGAGGTTCCCGATCCCGAGGGACCGTTCGGCGCCAAGGGGCTGGGCGAGCATGTGCTGATCCCGACGGCGCCGGCGATCCTCAACGCCATCCGCCACGCCACCGGCGTGCTGGTCACCAAGGTCCCGGCGACGCCGACGCGTATCCGCGCCGCCATCCGCGAAAAAGAGGCACGCGCATGAGCGAGCTTGCCGAGCGTTTTGAGACCCATGATCCCGGCGAGAAGCAGGTGGCGGAGAAGATCCGTTGCGATGCCTGCCCGGTCATGTGCTACATCGCCGATGGCCGCACCGGCGCCTGCGACCGCTACGGCAATTCCGGCGGCCGGATCGTGCGCATGGATCCGCTGACCATCCTCGACCATGCGGCCGAGACTGGCGCCTCCATGGTTCCCTTCGTCGCCGAAGGCGAGGCATGGGATGGCGAGTTGCTCAACACCGGCAGCCGCTTCGTCACCGCAATCGGCGCCGGCACCACCTATCCCGACTACAAGCCGGCGCCGTTCATCGTCAGCCAGGAGGTCGAGGGCGTCGATCTCGTCACCGTCGTCACCGAAGGTATTTTTTCGTATTGCGGCGTCAAGGTGAAGATCGACACCGACCGTCATCTCGGGCCCGAAACGGCTATCGTACGCTCGCAAGGCGAAGCGATCGGCCATGTCACAACAGGCGAATATGGCTCGCAGATGCTGTCGCTGGGCGGTGTGCATCATTTGACCGGCGGCTCCAAGGCGGAAGGCCGGGCGACCTGCGACGCGCTGCTCAATCTGTGCAACCGCAAGCCGGTGGAACTCACCATCGACGGCGGCGCCACCATCATCGTCGAAGCCGGCAAACCACCTGTCATCGACGGCAAGCAGGAACACCGCATGCGTGTCGGCTGCGGCTCGGCGACCATCGGCATGTTCGCCACGCAATGGCGCGGGCTGGTCGACGAGGTGGTGGTGGTCGACGACCACATCACCGGCGTCGTCTCCGAGCACCAGGCCGGCAAGGTGCTGGGCTGGCAGGATACGGGCATCAAAATCATCGGCCGCCGCTCGACGCCGGGCCGCTATTTCAAGGTCTCCGAGCCCGGCCTCGGCTGGGGCGGCACCAGCATATCCGACCCGCTGTCGATCCTCGGCGAGTGGAACGCCAAGAAGGGCGCGCGGCCGGGCCTGTCGCTGCTGATGGTTTCGACGACCGGCGAGCAGTTCGCCTACTACGAACTCGACGACGAATTGAAGCCGGTCGAAAAGCCATTTCCGGAGCGGCTGCAGAAGTCGGTCAATCTGATCGAGGACAATTGCGAGCCGGCGCTGTGCACCGTGCTGTTTATCGGCGGCGCCGGTGGCTCGCTGCGCGCAGGCGTCACTGAAAACCCGGTCAATCTGACCCGCTCGGTGCAGGGCCTGAAGACCTATGTGACCGTCGGCGGCGCGCCGGTCTATGTCTGGCCGGGCGGCGGCATCACGCTGATGGTCGATGTCACGCGCGTGCCGGAAGGCGCCTTCGGCTATGTGCCGACGCCGGCGCTGGTGGCGCCGATCGAATTCACCTTGCGCCGCGACGATTATGTCAGGCTCGGCGGCTACGAGGCCGAAATCCGCAGCGTCGAGGATATCGTCGCCAAGGGCGGCGAATACCTTAACCCGCGCCGCGGCACCGGTGCGCCGTCCGACAATCCATGGCCGCCGCTGGCACAGTTGCGGCGCGCCGCGTCGAACGGGACTGGATGATGGACGGCCCGCAAGCGCATTGGCTGCAGGACGGCAAGCGGCTGCATCTCAACCACGGGCCGATCGATCTGATCGTCGAGGCCTTTGGCGAGGCGCAGGAATGCCAGCTGGCCTATGAGCAAGCGGTTGCACGCTTCCAGACGATCCTGATCGAGTTGGTCGAGGAACTGCCTGAATTGCGGCTCCCGGCGTTTTTCCTGGCGCCACGCACCTTTGCCGGCCCGACGGCGCGCCGCATGGAAGCAGCCGTCATGCCTTTGGCGGAATGCTTCATCACACCGATGGCCGCCGTCGCGGGATCGGTAGCCGACGAAATGCTCACCGCATTGCTTGCCGATCGCAAACTCGATCGTGCCTATGTCAACAATGGCGGCGACAGCGCTCTTCACATCGGCAAGGGCCGATCGATCGGCCTGGCGGTCGCCGGCACCGGCAACGGCATGGCCGACCGGATCACGATCCTCGCCGAGGACGGCGTTCGCGGCGTCGCCACCAGCGGCTGGCGCGGCCGCTCCTTTTCGCTCGGCATTGCCGATGCCGTCACCGTGCTGGCGCGGACTGGCGCCGAGGCCGATGCTGCGGCAACGCTGATCGCCAACGCGGTGGACCTGCCAGGCAATCCCGCCATCAGGCGCATTCCCGCACGTGAACTGTCGCCAGACAGCGATCTCGGCGAGCGGCTGGTAACACAAGCCGTCGGCACGCTGGCATTTGGTGAGGTGGCGCAGGCGCTAGACAATGGCCTTGCTGTCGCCGAAGATTTTCGCCGGCGTGGCCTGATTGCCGGATCGGCGCTGTTTCTTGGCGGTGAGGCTCGCATCAGCGGCTCGGTTGCGCTTGCCGCGCCCAACAAAAATCCGAGGGAGGAAGTTGCCCATGCCTGAGTTTCCGATCCGCAAGATCGCGGTGCTGAGCGAAGAGATATTTCATGAGGGCGGGCCGGTGGCGGACGTGCCGCGCCGGCGTGCCGCGGCAATGGCCGTGGTCAAGAACCCGTTCGCCGGGCGCTATGTCGAGGATCTGCAGAGCGCCATGGACGATCTGAAGCCGCTTGGCCTGCTACTCTCCGACCGGCTGATCGCGGCGCTGGGTGGTGACGTCAAACAGATCGACGGCTACGGCAAGGGCGCCATTGTCGGCACGGCGGGCGAACTGGAACACGGCGCGCTCTGGCATGTGCCCGGCGGCTACGCCATGCGCGAACGGCTCGGCGACGCCAAGGCGATCGTGCCGTCGGCCAAGAAGGTCGGTGCCTTCGGCTCGAAGCTCGACGTGCCGCTCGGCCACATCAACGCCGCCTATGTGCGCAGCCATTTCGACGCTATGGAAGTCGGCATCAGCGACGGGCCGCGTCCAGACGAGATTCTTTTTTGCCTGGCCATGACCTGCGGGCGCGGGTTCACAACCGCATGGGCGGGTTGGCGGCCGCCGACATCAAGGCCTGGGACGGACTGCGGTGAGCGGCGGGGAGCTCAAGCTGGTCGAGGCTGAAGAGCCCGAGGAACACGATTACCTCCTGCAGGAGCAAGTCGGCTTCATCCTGCGCAAGGCGCACCAGCGCCATGTCTCGATCTTCGCCGCGCATATCGGCGACCTGACGCCACCGCAATTCGCCGCACTCGCCAAGCTGCGCGATGTCGGCGAGACCTCGCAGAACCAGCTCGGCACGCTGATCGCCATGGATGCGGCGACGGTAAAGGGTGTCATCGACCGGCTGAAGGCGCGCGGCCTGGTCGAGCTTTCCAAGCATGAGATCGACAAAAGGCGGCTGCTGGTCAATCTGACCGCCGAAGGCCGCGACGCGATCGAACGGCTGATCCCGCTGGCGCGCGAGATCACCAGGGAAACGCTGGCTCCGCTCTCGGCCAAGGAGATCGCCACCTTCACGAAGCTGCTGGCGAAACTGGCGTAGGTGCGGCGGCAAGGTCCTTTCCTCTCCCTCAGGAGGGGGCTGCGGGATGCACCGATCTTCTGTGATTGGCGTGACTGATCAGCCCACGAGGCTTGATTGCCACGTGGTTCCCCCAATCCGTCGCTGCTTCGCAGCGCCACCTTCCCCCTCCGGAGGGAAAGGAAGGGAGCGTTGCTGGACGAGCGTTGACGGCAAAAAGCTTGGCGCCTTTCCTCTACCCCGTCGATCGGGGGTCCGAAGGACGGGCGAGACCCGTGGCTCGCCCCGGCAGGTGGCTCGGCGAAGCCGAGACGGAGTGGGGGTCGACCAGCGCACCATAAGACAATGCATGCACCAAGCTGTCCCTGCGACGGAGAACCTAAACCGCGAACACCCCTGAACAAAGCGCCTGCAGCTTCGAATAGACGCCCTTGCCGCCCGATATGACCTGCGTCCCGCTCTGCAGCACTGTCTTAGGATCCGCCTTAAGAACGGTGCCACCGGCCTCCTCGATCAACAGCATGCCGGCCAGGCAGTCCCAGGCGTTCATGTGTTCTTCGACATAGCCAAGCAGCCGGCCCGAGGCCACATAGGCCAGCATCAGGGGCGCCGGAGGCGTTGCGGAAGAAGACGCCGCCTTCGGCGAGGATTTTCTTGATCAGCACGGCGATATTTTCCGCCTCGGCCCGGTTCGAGAATCCCGTCCCCACCGAGCCTTCCTCCAGGCTGGTCGCCGCGCTTGCCTTGATCGGCCTGCCGTTGATGAAGGCGCCGCCGCCGCGCCTGCCGTGGAAGGTTTCGCCGGTCGACGGTTCGTGGATGACCCCGACCACCGTCTCCCCGTCCCTGGCGCAAGCGATCACCACGCACCAGGCCGGGATGCCGCGCACGAAATTGGCGGTGCCGTCGATGGGATCGATGACCCAGACATGGCCGGTCGAGCTGGCGACCGAAGCATGTTCCTCGCCGACGATGCCGTCCTGCGGATAGTCCTTGGCGATGGCCGCGCGGATGAACAGCTCGACCTCGCGGTCGGCTTGCGAGACCAGGTCCTGATGGCCCTTGCTCTCGATGGTCAGGCTTTCCAGGTCGCGGAAATATTCGAGCCCGAGTTCGCCGGCCCGCCGCGCCAGATCGATGGCAAACTGCGTGCGGGCGTCACGATCATGGGTCACGGGAAGGCTCGCTCTGCGAAAGGATGCGCCGCACTTAGCAGAGCATCGCTGCCGGCAAAAGCACCTGGCGGATAAATGTCAGGCCGCCTGCGACAGCGATTTGTGCGCGTCAGCAAGGATCTCGAACGACCGCACCCGCGCCGCGTGATCGAATATCTGCGCGGTGACCATCAGCTCGTCGGCGCCGGTGCGGCGCACGAAGGCGTCGATGCCCTGGCGAACCGTTTCGGGAGAGCCGACGACGGCGCAGGACAGCGCCTGGCCGAGCATGGTCTTGGCCATCGGGTCGAGATCCCTGTCATAGTTCTCAACCGGCGGCGGCAAGCGTCCTGGCCGGCCGGTGCGCAGATTGACGAAAGCCTGCTGCAGCGAGGTGAACAGCAGCCGTGCCTCGGCATCGGTGGGCGCGGCAAAGACATTGAGGCCGAGCATGACATGCGGCCTGTCGAGCTGTTCCGACGGCTGGAAGCGCGAACGGTAGATGTCCAGCGCATGATCGAGCTCGGCGGGCGCGAAATGCGAGGCGAAGGCGTAGGGCAGGCCGAGCATGGCGGCGAGTTGGGCGCCATAGAGGCTGGAGCCGAGGATCCAGACCGGCACATTCTGGCCCTCGCCCGGCACGGCGCGCAAGCGCTGGCCTTCCTCCGCGGGGAGGAAATAGCCCATCAGCTCGACAACATCCTGCGGAAAATTGTCGACGCCAGCCTCGAGGTTGCGGCGCAAGGCGCGCGCGGTGTTCATGTCGGTGCCGGGCGCCCTACCCAAGCCGAGATCGATGCGACCCGGAAACAGGGCGGCCAGCGTGCCGAATTGCTCGGCGATGACCAGCGGCGCATGGTTGGGCAGCATGATGCCGCCGGCGCCGACGCGAATGGTTTTGGTGCCGCCGGCGACATGGGCGATAACCACCGAGGTGGCGGCGCTGGCAATGCCCGGCATGTTGTGATGCTCGGCCAGCCAGTAGCGCTTGTAGCCCAACCGCTCGGCATGGCGGGCGAGATCGAGCGAGTTGGCCAGCGACTGCGAGGCATTGCTGCCTTCCACGATCGGCGACAGGTCGAGAACGGACAGTTCGGTCATGCGTTGGTCTCCACGATGTTCTTCTCACGCACCTTGGCCTCGAAGGCCGTGCGGTCGGGAATGATGATGCCGAGCTGGCCTAGCATTGTGTCGGCGAGTTCGGCGGCGGTGGCTATCTCTGTCTGCTCGGTGCGGCCGCCGAGGTGATGGATCGACAGGCGGTTGCCGCGCAAAGCGTAGCGCCGGTCCGGCGTGGCGCGAGCCGCGACAATCGTGGTCAGGAAATGCGATATCGGATTGGTCGACAGGAAGTAGCTGGTGACGGAATAGTCGACCTCGTATTGCGGCTGCAGGTCGAAGCGGTAGAGCGAGCGCCAGTCGCCGCCGATGGCAGCCTGCAGGCGGAAATGATCGTCGGCCTCGACGATGCGGAATGGCTCGTGCGGTGTCGCCTGTTCGCGGCCCAGTTCGAGCAGCAGCGGCGCCGTCAGGGTCAGGCCGCCGAAGCCGACATCGGCGATATAGGTCTTGCCATCGAGCTCGATGCGCAAAAGCATGTGGCTTCGCGCGGTGATGGCGTCCTCGCTCTGGCCCCAGAGCACGCGCGCGGCCAGGCCGCCGACCTCGAACCCAAGCGCCTTCAGCGCGTGCATGAAGAGGAGATTGTGCTCGAAGCAATAACCGCCGCGCCCACCAAGGACGATCTTGTCCTGCAGCGCGGCAAGGTCAAGCCGGACCGGATGGCCAAGAAACGGATCGATATTCTCGAACGGGATTGCCTGCGGATGCAGGAAATGCAGCGCCTTCAGCGTATCCAGCGATGCGTCAAGCGGACCGGCGTAACCGATGCGAGCTAGATAGGCGTCGAGGTCGAAGAAAACGTCGTTCATCGGGAGGGCACCGGCCATTGTCCGGCCGGATATAGGCATTCGGTCCGGGCGCCGCAAACACAGCGAGTTAGCTACGCGGCGGCCTTGTTGTTCTCCTCGACGGGTTCGTCCTCCACCACGGCGGTTTGTTGCGCGGCGAGGAAATTGCCGACATGGCCAAGCCCCTCGAAATGATCGCAGAACACCTTGATGACGACCAGCAGCGGCACCGCCATCAGCGCGCCCACGAAGCCCCACAGCCACGACCAGAAGGCGATGGCGATGAAGATCGCCACGGCGTTGATCTCCAGGCGCCTGCCGACCACCATAGGTGTCACGAACTGGCCTTCGACGACATCGCACAACAGCACGAAGGCCGGCGCCAGCAGCGCATAGGAAATGGTGTCGAAGCTGATCAGAGCCATCACCGCGACCAGCACGATGGTCAGCAGCGCGCCGACATAGGGCAGGAAGTTGAGGAGTGCCGCGGCGACACCCCAAACCAGCGGATTGGGCATGCCGAGCGCCCACAGGCCGAGGCCGATGACGGTGCCGAGACCGGCATTGATGATGGTGACGGTGAGCAGATAGTGCGAGATTTCGCGCTCGACATCATAGACGACGCGCAGCGCCCGCTTCTTTTCGCTGAGGCTGGTGAAGGACTGGATGATCTTCTCGTAGAACATCGTGCCCGAGGAGAGCAAGAACAGTGACAGCACGAAGATGATGGTGAGGCTCGTGCCCGCCGAAAGAATGTTGCTGGCGGCCGCCGACAGGATACCGGATTGGGAGACCGCGACTTTCTGGATGCCCGGCTCCTGCGAGGTCTCGGTCATCTGTTCGACCTGATGCGAGATCTGCATGATCCTTTCCAGCGGACGCCGCAATTGCGCCAGCCGCTCGGTGAGTTGCTGGCCGATCGACGAGGTGTTGTTGAGTAGATCGATGACAGGACCGCTGAGCAAATAGCCGGCGCTGGCGAAGACGCAGATGGACAGCAGCACCAGGAGCGTTGCCGAAACCACTTCGGGAATGCCGCGCTTGCGCAACAGCCGCACGATCGGCGTCAATGTCAGCGCCAGCAGGAAAGCCAGGATGACCGGCATGAAGAAGGCGCGGCCGAAGTAGAGCGCATAGACGGTCATGAAGATGAAGATGCCGACCAGCAGCGAGCGCATCAGATGGGTATCCGCGCGGGCCTCGACGCGCGGATCCGGGCTTTCGGCAACGCCTGCGCCGGTAGCGGCGGGTTCGGCTTTCATCATGGACCCTCGGCGGTGCGCCGCAATTGGCGCAGTCCGCAGAGGAAAAACGCCGGCACAACCGCAAGGTTCCTTTGGCCGGCAAGGCCAGTGGTGGCTTATGCAACCGGCGCTGCCACCGCAGGCACGGACTTCGCCGTCTCCTTGCGCACGATCGGCGCCACCCTTGTGCCGTAGAGTTCGATCGCCTTCATGATCTTGGCGTGCGGCATGGTGCCGATCGCCATCTGCAGCAGGAAGCGGTCATTGTTGAAGATCCTGTGCTGGGCGACGATCTTCTCGGCCACCTGCTCCGGACTGCCGACGAACAGGGCGCCATTGGGACCACGCGACTGGTCGAAATGCGCTCGCGATGTCGGGCCCCAGCCACGCTCACGGCCGATGCGGTTCATCACCTCGGCCTGCGGACCGTAGAAGTCGTCGGCGGCCTGCTCGGTGGTGTCGGCAATGAAGCCATGCACGTTGATGCTGGTGGCAAGACCCGCCGGGTCACTGCCGGCGCGTTTGGCCGCTTCGCGATAGAGGTCGAACAGCGGCGCGAACCGCGCCGGCTCGCCGCCGATGATGGCAAGCGCCAGCGGCAGGCCGAGCGCGCCGGCGCGGGCGGCAGACTGCGGCGTGCCGCCAATGGCGATCCAGACCGGCAACCTGTCCTGGAAGGGCCGGGGATAGACGCCGCGATCGTTGATCGGCGCGCGCAGATTGCCGGACCAGGTGACCTTCACCTGATCGCGGATGGCAAGCAGCAGGTCCAGCTTTTCGGCGAAGAGCTCGTCATAGTCCTCGAGATTGTAGCCGAACAGCGGGAAGGATTCGATGAACGAACCGCGCCCGGCCATGATCTCGGCACGGCCACCCGAGAGAAGATCGAGCGTGGCGAACTGCTGGAAGACGCGCACCGGATCGTCGGAGGACAATACTGTGACCGCACTGGTCAGCTTGATGCGTTTCGAGCGCTCGGCGGCCGCGGCCAGCGCCACGACCGGTGCTGAGGCGGCATAATCGGGCCGGTGATGTTCGCCCAGACCAAAGACGTCGAGACCGACCTGGTCGGCCAGTTCAACCTCCTCGATCAGGTTGCGCAGGCGCTCGTGCGGGCCGATGGCGCCGGGGCCTGGCTGCGGGCTGACGTCGGCAAAAGTGTAGAGACCGAGTTCCATGTCATGTCATCCTGGTGTTGGGTTTTGCCGCTAGACGTAGCGAACGACCTGCCTTGCCGCCAGAGGCGTGGACGGTGAACAGTGCATGTCGGTTTGGGTGGAAAGGCGTCTCCCGGCTGCAACATCACGGAATTTCATGGCTGGCATACCGTTTTGGCGCTTGAACTCTCGGCATTCGCGCGTATGTAAGCCTCGCGAATTGACTTCAGGGAAGTGGACTTGGCTATCTACAGGGAAAAAGACATTTTCGAGCGGCGCAATGCCGCGAACGAGGCAAAGAAGGCGCTTCTGGAGCGCTTCAAGTCAAAGCCGGCGGCAGATGATCCTGCGGTGCTGGCGCGACAGGCCGAACGCAAGGCAATCCTCGAGGCCCGCGAAATCCGCGAAGCCGAGAAGGCAAGGCTGAAGCAGGAAAAGCTGGCACGCGAGGCGGTCGAGAAGGCCGAGCGCGAGGCAGCGGCTGAAGCGGCCCGCATTGCGGCCGAAGAGGCAGCACAGGCTGAAGCGAAGATCAAGGAAGCCGAAGAGACCGAGCGCATCGCCCGTTTGCTGGCTGACGAAGCCGAACGCAAGGCGAAACGCGACGCACGCTATGCGGCGCGCAAGCAGCGCACCGGCAGAACGCCCCCAGGCTTCTCCGCCCGCTAGCAGCTTCGGCGTAGCCAGTTCGAATATTGAATCAGGGTCGCCTCACAGCGGCCCTGAAGGTGTTTGTGCGAAGGCAGCGCCTCTGGGCGACATGCATTCAGGCTGCGAATTTCAGGCCCATGATGCCGCAGACAATCAGCGCGATGCAGGCGAGCCGGATCGCGGTTGCGGGTTCGCCGAGCAGCCAGATGCCGAGCAGCGCCGTGCCGACGGTGCCGATGCCGGTCCACACCGCATAGGCAGTGCCGACGGGAAGCGCCTTCAAAGCCAGGCCGAGTAGTGTGAGGCTGACGATCATCGACGCGACCGTGAGCACGGTCGGAACCAGCCTGGTGAACCCGTCAGTGTATTTGAGGCCGATCGCCCAGCCGATTTCGAACAGGCCGGCGAAAAACAGAAGAATCCATGACATCGGGAACGCTCCATCCAGCATCGGGCCGGGCGGAAGCCGATCCTCAGATGCTGATTATAATGGCGGGTCGTCCCGACCGAATTTTCGGGGAGGCGCGGGGTCGTCCCCGCGCCGTTGATATAGGTTGTCCAAACGCCCGATCAACCCGGCGGCATCATCTGATGCCGCCGGCGGGATTTTGCCGCGCCTGACTTGCCGAGGCCTATTTTTCCTTGATGCGCATCGCCTTGACCGGCGGCGCCTTCAGGGCGGGGGCGGGCGCCGGCTTCTTGGCATCCTTCTTCGGCTTGCGGGCTTCCTTGCCAGCCTTCATCGCACCTTTAGCCATGATTCGTTCCTCCAATTGCGGGAAGCGAAGTGAAACAAGAGAAACGCTTCGCTGCAAGGGGCAGCGCCCGTCGCAGCCATCGGCCGGCTGCTTTCAACCAATTTCTAATTTACTCGTAAACCACGGCGGTCCGTGCCATTCTCATCTTCGCACTGCAGCATCGACCCGCGCCTTCGCCGGGTGATCGCTGGGCAGGCCGGTCAGGACGACAATGCGGATCCACATCGGCTGCGAGATGAGTTTCGACTTCCCGCAGGAAACGCCGCTCATCGCGATGCTCAATGTCCACTATTCCCGCGCCTCCGATCTTGAGCGCCCGGATTTTTTGACCTCGAATCCGCCGGTGCCGATCGAGAGCTACCGCGACAGTTTCGGCAATTGGTGCAACCGCTTCGTCGCGCCGCCCGGGCGGTTCAGCTTCGGCACCGATGCGGTGATCCGCGCGCCCGGTACCTTCGAGATGGGCGAGTTGATGGCCTGGCAGCACGACGTGCGCGACCTGCCGGCGGAAACGCTGCTGTTCCTGCTGCCCAGCCGGTTTTGCGAGAGCGACCTTTTGGCCAACGAAGCGTGGCGGCTGTTCGGCCATACGCCACTCGGCATCCCGCGCGTGCAGGCGGTGTGCGATTTCGTCCACAACCACATCGTCTTCAACTACGGCAACGCACGGCCGACGCGCACCGCGGCGGAAGCCTATCGCGAGCAGAGTGGCGTGTGCCGCGACTTCGCGCATCTCGCCGTCACCTTCTGCCGGGCGCTCAACATCCCGACACGCTACTGCACCGGCTACATCAGCGATATCGGCATGCCTAAGCCGTGGTCGAGCATGGATTTCGCCGCCTGGATGGAAGTCTATCTCGGCGGCCGCTGGCATGTCTTCGACCCGCGCAACAATGCACCGCGCATCGGCCGCATCCTGATCGCCTCCGGGCGCGACGCGGCGGATGTGCCGCTGACGCATATTTTCGGCCCAGGAACACTCGCCGGCTTCAAGGTGTGGACCGACGAGATCGTCGAATAGCGTTCCGGCCCCTTCGAAGACTTTGAACGACCCGGCGATTGGCGCGTTGTGATGGCTGTGGAGCTTCGGCGGCTGGGCCGTTACAACTGTATGCCTGAAGGGGACAACACTGCATGGCCGGGCATGGCGGCTCCAAGACGGTCATCTATGCGGCGCTCGCCGGCAATCTGGCGATCGCGCTGACCAAATTCGCCGCCGCCTTCTTCACCGGCAGTTCGGCGATGCTGTCGGAAGGCGTGCACTCGCTGGTCGATACCGGCAATGGCGGCCTGCTGCTCTACGGCATGCACCGTGCCGCGCGGCCCGCCGACCGCACGCATCCGCTTGGCCATGGTCGCGAACTCTATTTCTGGAGCTTCATCGTCGCACTTCTCGTCTTCGCGCTCGGCGCCGGCGTCTCGCTCTACGAAGGCATCGTCCATATCATGGCGCCGGAGCCGGTCGCCAACGTCAAGGTGAACTATATCGTTCTCGCCCTGTCCTTCCTGTTCGAAGGCAGCTCCTGGATGGTGGCACTGAAGGAGTTTCGTCGGCAGAAGGGCAAGCAGGGCTGGCTGCAGGCCCTGCAATCGAGCAAGGACCCGAGCGTCTATACGGTGCTGTTCGAGGACAGTGCAGCCCTTCTCGGCCTGATCGTCGCCTTTGCCGGCATATTGGCGGCAGAGATGCTGGAGATGCCGGAGCTCGACGGTGCCGCCTCGATCGGCATCGCGCTCATCCTCGCCGCGACGGCGATCTTCCTCGCCCGTGAAAGCAAGGGCCTGCTCATCGGCGAACCGGCCTCGCCCGAGGTGCAGAGAAAAGTGCTGGCGATCGCCCAGCAGGATCCGGCGGTGCAACGGGCGAACGGCGTCCTGACCGTCCACATGGGACCGCAAGAGATCGTTGCTGGGCTCAGCATCGAATTCGAGGACCATCTGACGGCGCCGGAGATCGAGGCCTGTGTCGAGCGCCTGGAGGCACGGCTGAAGAAGGAGATGCCGGAGATCACGCGGCTGTTCGTCAAGCCGCAGACCACGGGCACCTGGGAGCAGCGGCGCAAGCTGATCGAGGCGGCATCGAACTAGTCCTGGACCAGCGCAGCGCCGTTGCCCCGTCGCATTGCCTTGCTAAGATCAGGCGACGGATTTGGGAGGAGCAACCATGAAGATCGACGGCGGGTGCCATTGCGGCGCCATCACCTACGAGGCGGAGGTCGACCCGGAAAAGACCTCGATCTGCCACTGCACGGACTGCCAGCAGCTGACCGGCACGGCCTTTCGCGTCACCGTTCCCGCGCCCGAGGATCATTACCGGATTACCAGGGGCACGCCAAAAATCTATATCAAGACCGGATCGAGCGGCGCCAAGCGCGCCCAGGCCTTTTGCGGCGAGTGCGGTTCGCATCTTTACGCCACGTCTGTCGGCGACGGCCCGAAGGTCTATGGGATCAGGGTAGGCACCGCACGCCAACGCGAGGATCTGGTGCCGACACAACAGAAATGGCACCGGTCGGCGCTGCACTGGCTTCCGGAATTCGGTGGCATAAGCGTCGTGGAAGAGCAGTAGCACCTGCCACTCGGTCGAAAGCGGGCCTAGACTACCAATTATGTGCTAGCCTCGCTCACCATCAAAGGGCGGGTGATAGCGATGTTGGAAACGGACAAGTTGTTTGCCGGCTCGATCCCGGAAAATTACGACCGCTATATGGTGCCGTTGATTTTCGAGCCGTTCGCCGCTGACCTTGCGCAACGAGCAGCGTCCTTCACGCCCAATGCCGTGCTGGAAGTCGCCGCGGGCACCGGGGTCGTCACCCGTGCCATGGCGCCAAAACTATCCCCCGATGCAAGCTATGTCGTGACCGACCTCAACCAGCCGATGCTCGATTACGCCGCTTCGCGGCAGGCTCCCGACAGTCGCATCCATTGGCGCCAGGCCGATGCCATGGCGCTGCCGTTCGAAGATGCGGCCTTCGATCTCGTTTGCTGCCAGTTCGGCGCGATGTTCTTTCCCAACCGCCCATCCGCCTACCGCGAGGCCAGGCGGGTGCTGAAGCCCGGCGGACATTTCGTGTTCAACGTATGGGACCACATCGAGGAGAATGTCTTTGCCGATGACGTGACCAATGCGCTGGCAAGGATTTTTCCGAACGATCCGCCGCGCTTTCTCGCCCGCACGCCGCATGGCTACCACGATACGACACTGATCCGCAGCGAGCTGGAAGAGGCCGGCTTCTCCGGCGTGGCTATCGAAACGAGAGCCGAACAAAGCCGTGCCCCTTCGCCGCGCGTGCCGGCCGTTGCCTATTGCCAGGGAACTGTGCTGCGCACCGAAATCGAGGCCCGGGATCCGGGCAAACTCGACGCCGCAACGGATTATGCTGCATCCGCGATTGCGGCCAGGCATGGCAGCGGCGCGGTTGCCGCCAAAATTCAGGCGCACGTCATCGTGGCTGTGGCGTAGGCAAAATTATCCGTTCAGTCGTCGCCTTCGACGACGCGCAGCCTGAGCTGTCCGGTCTTCGAATCGGCAACGCGGGGGCCGGGCTCGATTTTTGCGGCAGGTGCCCGCGACGGCGCGTCCGGGCTGGCATCGCCATCGGGCTGCACTCCGAACTCCAGCGCCTCGATCTTCTGGCCGCGCTTGGTCACCTTCGATGTCGAGACGAGGATATCGTCGATGTCCTTGGCCGACTGGCCGAAATGGACCTGCAGCTTGCGCACGCGCTCGTCGACACGTTGCACATCCTCCATCAGCCGGATGACTTCGCCCTGGATCAGATGCGCCTGTTCGCGCATGCGGGCATCCTTGAGGATCGCCTGGATGACCTGGATCGACAGCATCAGCAGCGACGGCGAAACGATGACGACGCGGGCGCGGTGCGCCTTGTGAACGATCGCCTCGAAATTCTCGTGGATCTCGGCGAACACCGATTCCGACGGCACGAACATGAAGGCGGTGTCCTGCGTCTCGCCCTGGATCAGGTATTTTTCGGAGATATCGCGGACATGGATCTCGATGTCGCGGCGGAAGGCCTGCGAGGCGACCTTCTGCAGGTCGGCGCCATCGGCGGCGCGGATGGCATTCCATGCCTCCAATGGAAATTTGGCATCGATGGCCAGCGACGGCGCGCCGTTCGGCATCTTGACCAGGCAATCGGGCCGGCTGCCATTCGACAGGGTCGCCTGGAATTCGTATGCGCCCATGGGCAGGCCGTCGGCGACAATCGCCTCCATGCGCGACTGGCCGAAAGCGCCGCGCGTCTGCTTGTTGGAGAGGATCGCCTGCAACTGCACGACCTGGCCGGCGAGCGACTGGATGTTGCCTTGCGCGACATCGATGATCGCCAGCCGCTCCTGCAGTTTGGCCAGGCTCTCATGCGTGGATTTGGTCTGCTCGGTCATGGTCTGGCCGAGCCGGCCGGTCATGGCGTCAAGCCGCTGGCCGATCGACTGCGTCAGCTCCGCCTGGCGCGCGCCGAACACTTCGGCGATGGCGCCCATGCGGCCCTGCATTTCGGCCTGGCTTTGCAAGATGCCGGCCATCCGCGCCTCGGCATCGCGGGCATGGTCGGCGGCTTCCGCGGCAGCGACCGCGCGCGCCTTGGCCGACCGCCACAGCGCGATGACCAGCGCCACGAACAGGCCGAGAAACAGCAAGGCGCCGAAAGCCAGCGCGTGGCCGAGCGTGATCGTGGTGGCGCCAAGCCGTGCGACGGGCTGCGAAAGGATGGTGCTCAGATCATTCATGTGGACAGCATAGCCGATTCGGGTCGCTGGCACAGATCAAAACAAGAACACGGCTGAGATGCCCCGGTTGACGCTTTTCGCTGGAGGTCTTACGTGGGACGCCATGCCGATCAAGCCGCTCATCATCCTCCCCGATCCCATCCTGCGCCAGGTTTCCAAGCCGGTGGAGCGCGTCGACGCGCCTTTGCGCAAACTGGCCGACGACATGCTGGCGACCATGTATGACGCGCCCGGCATCGGGCTGGCGGCGATCCAGGTCGGCGAGCCGCTGCGCATGCTGGTGATCGACCTCGCCAAGGAAGACGAGACGCCGGCGCCGCACGTCTTCATCAACCCGGAGATCCTGGAAAGCGCCGAGGCGCGCTCCGTCTACGAGGAAGGCTGCCTGTCGATCCCAGACTACTACGCCGAGGTCGAACGCCCGGCTTCGGTGCGGGTGAAGTATCTCGACCGCGACGGCAAGCTGCAGGAGATGGAGGCCGAAGGCCTGATGGCGACCTGCCTGCAGCATGAGATCGACCATCTCAACGGCGTGCTGTTCATCGACCACATCTCGAAGCTGAAGCGCGACATGGTGGTGAAGAAGTTCAAGAAGCTCGCCAAGGACAAGGCGCCGGGCAAGCTGGTGGGATAGGGGAAAATGCCCCTTCGCGTCATCTTCATGGGCACGCCGGAGTTTTCGGTGCCGACGTTGCGCGCGCTTGCCGAGGCCGGACATCAGATTTCCGCCGTCTACACCCGGCCGCCGCGCGCGGCCGGCCGGCGCGGGTTGGAATTGACGCCGTCGCCGGTGCAGCGCGAGGCCGAGCGGCTGGGCATCGAGGTGCGGACGCCGACATCCCTGAAGGGCGAGGCCGAGCAGGCCGCGTTCAGCGCCCTGCAGGCTGACATCGCCGTGGTCGTCGCCTATGGTTTGCTGCTGCCGAAGGCGGTTCTCGACGCACCCCGGCTTGGCTGCATCAACGGCCATGCGTCGCTTTTGCCGCGCTGGCGCGGTGCCGCCCCCATCCAGCGCGCCATCATGGCGGGAGACCTGGAAAGCGGCATGATGGTGATGCGCATGGAAGAGGGGCTGGACACCGGACCGGTGGGATTGCTTGAAAAATGCGCCATAGACCCCGATATGACAGCCGGCGATCTGCATGATCGGTTGATGAGCGTCGGTGCAGCCCTGATGGTGGACGCGCTGGCGCGGCTGGAAGAGAACACCCTGACATTTACCGCGCAAGCGGCGGAAGGGGTGACTTACGCCAGAAAAATCGATAAATCCGAGACGCATGTGGATTGGACGCGGCCTGCGGCCGAGGTCCATAACCATCTTCGTGGCCTGTCGCCGTTTCCCGGCGCCTGGTCCGAAATTGACATTGGCGGCCGCATGGAACGGCTGAAACTGCTTCGCTCAACGTTGTCCGAGGGCCTGTCGCTTTCGGACGATTTGGGCGAGTCGGGAGGAATTCTCGATGACCGGCTGACGGTCGCCTGCGGGGCAGGCGCGATCAGACTGGTCGAAGTTCAACGTGCGGGCGGAAAGCCCGCCGCCGCGTCGGAATTCCTGCGCGGAGCCAAGATCGTAAAAGGAATGAAGTTCTCATGAGCATGATGTCGATACGCGCGGCGACGCCGCGGGATCGCGAGGCCATTCGCCTCGTCGAGGAACACGCTTTCGGCCAGCAGGCGGAGGCCGGGCTGGTCGACGCGCTGGTGACCGGCGGCGACGCCGTCGTCGAACTGGTGGCCGAAGAAGACGGCCAGGTTGTCGGCCACATCCTGTTTTCGCGGCTGTTCGTCCAGAGTGGCGGCAAGAGCTCTGCGGCCGTGGCGCTGGCGCCGCTGGCGGTGGAGCCTTCGTTCCATGGCAGCGGCATTGGCGGCGCGCTGATTCGCGAGGCGCATATCCGCCTTAGGGATGCTGGCGAGACGCTGGCCGTGGTGCTGGGCGACCCGGCCTATTACGGCCGTTTCGGCTATAGCCATGCTCGCGCTGAAATGTTCGAGAGCGAGTACCAGGGCGAAGCGCTGCAGGCGCTGGCCTGGGGCGATGCTCCCGAAGCCGGCCGGCTGGTCTACGCCTCAGCCTTCACTGCTCTCGCCGCTTAGGCGAGAGCGTATAGCCGCCCGGGCATGCCGCGTTTTCGCCTCGACATCGAATATGACGGCAGCCTGTTTGCCGGCTGGCAGCACCAGGCCGACCAGCCTTCGGTGCAGCAGGCGATCGAGCAGGCGATCGAAAAATTCAGCGGTGAGGCGGTGCGGCTGCGCGCCGCCGGCCGCACCGATGCCGGCGTGCATGCGACCGCCCAGGTGGCGCATGTCGACCTCACCAAGCCATGGCCTGGCGACAAGGTGCGCGATGCCATCAACGCCCATCTGCAGGCAGCCGGCGCGCATGTCGCCATCCAGAAGGCGGCGATCGTCCCAGACGATTTCGACGCGCGATTCTCGGCCACAGGCCGCCACTATCTCTACCGCATCCTCAACCGGCGCGCGCCAGCGGCGCTGGAAAAGGGCAAGGTGTGGTGGGTGCCGAAGCGACTCGATGCCGGCGCCATGCACGAGGCGGCTAAAATCCTGCTTGGCCGGCATGATTTCACAACCTTCCGCTCGACGCAGTGCCAGGCCAACAGCCCGATCCGCACACTCGAGCGGCTCGATGTGAGCCGGGCGGGCGACATGATCGAAGTAAGGGCCTCGGCCCGTTCCTTCCTGCACAACCAGGTGCGCTCCATGGTCGGCTCGCTCAAGCGGGTCGGCGATGGCGGCTGGACCGAGGCCGACCTCAAGGCCGCTCTCGAGGCGCGCGACCGCGCCGCCTGCGGCCAGGTGGCGCCGCCCGACGGGCTTTTTCTCATTGGCGTCGATTATCCCGAATAAGAGGCGCAGGCTCTATGCGGGATAGAGCCGGTAGGCTCTATCCCGAGCTCGGCAGGCTCTACCCCGGGAACGGTCCGGAGAGGCTCTGAGCCCCGACATCGTCCGGCACGGAGATGCCAAGCAGCATCTGCAGTCCAAACAGCACCAGCAGCGAAGCGATGAACATGCCGACGAAAACGGCGGTTCCGATCGCCGCGCCCTTGCCGATCGTGGCGTTGGTCATGCGCCAGGTCAGCGCCATCGACAGGGCAAACAAGAGCAGCGACACAAGGCTCGATATCTGGCTCGCGGACGACAGGAAAAGTCTGATCAGCGCCGAGGGCAGCATCAGCCAGGCGGTGATGGCGGAGGCCCAGTTGCTGGCGACGACATAGTGGACGAAGCGGCCGCCGATGCCGGCGCGCGGCGCGACCACGGCGAACACGACCAGCGGCAGCACCCAGGAGCCGATATCGACCGTTGCCAGGCGCAACAGCATGCCGAAACGGCCCACAAAAGCGTTGGGATCGCCGATCTCGTTGGCGATGCCGACCCAGCCGACGATCAGCGCCGGCGCGGCAACGACGATGGCGAAGAAGGAATTCCAGAAGCCGTCCGCCGACAGGTCGAGCAAGCGCAATCCGTCGGCCTTGCCGAGCATCAGCCGCCAGGCACCTGTCAGCGAAGCTTGGGTTTCATCCGCCGAAAGCATGCTGCTCAGCCCTGCCCGAACCAGTCTTCGATGAAGCGTTGATAGATCCGCGTCAACGTTTCGAGATCGGCAAGGGCGACGCGCTCGTCGACCATATGCATGGTCTTGCCGACCAGGCCGAACTCGACCACCGGGCAGTAATCCTTGATGAATCGCGCATCCGATGTGCCGCCGGACGTGGACAGCGCCGGTTTCTTGCCGACCGTCGCCTTGATCGAGCCAGCAAGCGTGTCGACCAACTTGTCGTCGCGGGTCAGGAAGACATGGCTTGGCCGGTCGCGCCAGACGAGGTCGTAGTCGACCGGCGTCTTCTTGCCCGGCCGATACTTCTTGCGCCTGGCCGCCTGGTCGAGGCGGTTGTGGATTTCGGCTTGGACGGTTTCGGCCGTCCAGGTGTCGTTGAAGCGGATGTTGAAGGTCGCGGTGGCCTTGGCCGGAATGACGTTGGTGGCCGGGTTGCCGACATCGATGGAGGTGACCTCCAGATTGGTCGGCTGGAAATCCTTGGTTCCCTTGTCGAAGACGGGATGCAGCAAGACGTCGACCAGGCTCATCAGCCCCCGCACCGGATTGTCGGCAAGCTGCGGATAGGCGGCATGGCCCTGACGGCCATTGACGGTGATTGAACCGGACAGCGAGCCGCGCCGGCCGATCTTGATCATGTCGCCGAGCGCATCAGGATTGGTCGGCTCGCCTACGATCGAGGCATCCCATTTCTCGCCCCTGGAGGCGGCCCATTCGAGCAGCTTGACGGTGCCGTTGATGGCGGGCCCTTCCTCGTCGCCGGTGATCAGCAGCGAGACCGAACCCTTGGGACCACCATGCTTCTCGACATGGCGCGCTATCGCCGCGATGAAACAGGCAATGCCGCCCTTCATGTCGACCGCGCCACGGCCATACATCTCGCCATTGGCGATCTCGGCGGCGAAAGGCGGATGCGTCCAGGCGGCTTCGTCGCCGACCGGCACGACATCGGTGTGGCCGGCGAACATCAGATGCGGGCCGTTGCCGGACCGCCTCGCATAGAGGTTCTCGATATCGGGCGTGCCGTCCTCGGAGAACACCGGCCGGTCGACCAGGAAGCCGAGCGGCTTCAGCATCGTTTCCAGCGCGCTCAGCGCGCCGCCTTCGGCTGGTGTCACGGAGGCACAGCGGATGAGGGTGGCGAGGTTTGCGGCGGGATCGGTCGGCAGCGTCATGGCAAAAGCGATAGTCGAAAGCTGAGGGCCTGTCACGGGCAGACATGGAGGCCAGCCCGATGGCAGACGATGGCGCCGACATTATGGTTTTCATGTCGTATAGTCCGGCCAGTGCGGAGTAAGAAATGGCAGGCGGGGAAAAACGGATCGTCATCGCCGGTGCCGGCAGCATCGGCTGTTATGTCGGCGGCTGCCTGGCGCTTGCCGGGCGACAGGTGATTCTGCTCGCCCGGCCGCGCATCGAGGCCGCGCTGCGGCAGGGCGGATTGCGCGTCAGTGACCTCGAGGGCCGCGATCGGCTGGTCAAACCCGACGCACTCGGGATCACCACGGATCCAGCCACCGCCCTGTCCGACGCGGATGTGATCCTGGTCACCGTCAAGAGTGGCGCGACGCAGGAGATGGCCGGGCTGATCAAGGCCCATGCCCGCGCCGATGCGGTGGTGGTCAGCCTGCAGAACGGCGTCGACAATGCCGACAGGCTGCACGCCGGGCTTGGCCCGCGAACCGTGCTGGCCGGCATGGTGCCGTTCAATGTGGTGCAATCGCCCGACGGCGAACTGCCGCTGCGCGTCCATCGCGCCAGCGACGGCAAGGTGATGATCGAGGATGGCGCCGGACTTGCCAGTCTTCTTGATGTCGAAGGGCTCTCCGTCGAGACGCATGGCGACATGAAGGCCGTGCTGTGGGGCAAGCTGCTGATGAATCTCAACAACGCGCTGGTGGCGTTGTCGGGCCTGCCGCTGGCGAGCGAACTCGCCGATCGCCGCTGGCGGTTGATCCTGGCCGGCCAGATCGACGAGGCGCTGCGGGCGATGAAAGCCTCCGGCATCGCGCCGGCGCGGATCGCCGGGCTGCGGCCGGCGCTGCTGCCGAAAATTCTCCGGCTGCCGGACTGGCTGTTCAAATTGCTGGCGCGGCGCATGCTGGCGATCGACCCGCAGGCACGCTCGTCGATGTGGGACGATTTGCAGCGCGGCCGGCCGACGGAGATCGGCGAGTTGCAAGGGGCGGTGCTCGGCCTCGCCCAGAGAACGGGTACGCCGGCGCCGCTGTTGAAAAGCGTTACCGCTTTGGTGCGCGCGGCGGAAGCGGCGCAGCGTGGCTCGCCGGGCCTGGCGCCGGAGCAGGTAGCGCCGCCGGGTGGCTCTCGATCAGCGT